>JBFMDO010000044.1:0-15985 GCA_040753615.1 Nitrospirota bacterium
TTGAAAATTGTGTTACTATGACTCATGGCTTGGAACTCCTTTCCTGTAAAGGATTTGTCTCCCTCTATTTTTAAAAATAGAGGTCTGGAGTTTCAAGCCCTTCCTATTTTTTACCGGACATTAGTGTTCTCGATCATGGAACGAGCCCAGTTGAACAGGGTTATGGAGGAACAAAAATTCAGTTTGAGCGGTACTGCTGCAGAGGAAGATATCATAAAAATAGGACGACTTCTCGTTGTCCAGTACTTTCTCATAGGCAGTATTAACAGAATTGGTGGAAACTATCTGATAAACATAAGGCTTGTTGATGTTGAAAAAGGAGGACTTGTACAGGCTGAGAGTATTGAAGTAAGAAGCGAAGGCGAGATATCAAGTGCTATCCGTTCTCTTGTTAGAAAGATTACAGAACTCACCCCGATAAGAGGCAAGGTTATTAGTATTCGTGGCAATGAGGTCATAGTAAGTCTGGGTAGTCAGGACAGGCTACAGACAGGAATGATGCTCAGGGTTCAGCGGCTCGGCGAGGCATTCAAAGACCCTGCAACAGGCAAAATTCTGGGAAGAGAGGTTATCGAACTCGGTGTCTTACGTGTAGCAAAGATAATGAGTGAAGAGCTGTCTTCTGCCCTTATTGTGGAGGAGTATGGGAAACTTGAGATAGGAGATATCGTTGCTGTTTGGACAGGTGCTCCGCATATAATAACCAAACCAGAAGAAAAACCAGAGGAAGCAAAACCAAAAGCTAAACCGGAAGAAAAACCAAAGCCTATAGAAGTAGCAGGTGACCTGACTTTTGAGATAGTAGTTGATAACCTTGATATCCAGAAGAACAAAAAGTCACATGTAAAAGAATTCTGGAGAGCTGTAAAAGGCAAAGAAGTGGTCTGGTCAGGTTCAGTTCGTAATCTCAATATTGGAAGGAAATCAGCAAAAATCTTTATTGCGAATAATGCAATGCCATTAATTAATGGTTATAACATATTACTTATTACAAGGGATAAAGAGAAGGCTGAAAAATTGAATGCAGGACAACAAATAAAATTCAAAGGTTCTATTGCTGATTATGATCGTGGGAAATCAGGAGATGCGGTCGTTGTTTATATCATTTTAGAGAATGCAGAGATTTTATAAATAAATTTACTCAGCCCCTATTATTTTATGAATTTTATTTCAGAGGCGGTAGATATAGTATTTTATATTCTATGCTATTGAAAAATGCAAAAGTGAAGCCCTATTTTTACCTTCGCCTGTCATTCCGAGCGGAGCGAGGAATCTTTTCTATCCCCTCTCGAGAGGGGAAGAAGGGGTGTGTTGACTATCGAGATGTCTGCGTGCGTACACGCACAAGCAGGCAAGGGGAGTGAGAGATTAAGGACGTAGAAGACCTTCTACGTCCTTAAGGGAAATTGCAATGTCATTAGTTATGCAGGAATCAATAATAAAAAATATATTCCTACGTATCTGCATCGTCTTCATTTTTATTTTCCTGTCTTCCTGTGCAGCCTCTCAACTGGATCTCTCACTGGACTTCTATTTGCCTCAGGACGATTCTCAAAAACAGATTGACGGGGTTTTGGGGGTGGATGAATTTATAGACCTTAGACCACAGGCATGTACCAGTGATGCTAAAAAATGGATAGGTTTTATACCAGGGGTCTTCTGGCTTACTTTTGTTTCTGAAATACCTGATACATATACAGGCTTTTCTACTTACAATTCAGGGCCATTTAATATGGCATTTTCTTATGCAATTTATAAAAACATAAAACAAAGCAGAATCTTCAAACAAACAGTCTTCCTGCCAGAAGATAAATATGCCCCCATAGACTACAGGCTTGAAGGAGTCATTAATCGCACTCTCCTTAAAGAAACAGGATATTACTATGGGTCTGGCGTATACGCCTGGGTTACCCGGATATTCGGATTGCCTTATGTATCCTATGAAATTAATATAGATTTAACACTCAGGTTAAGGCGGATGGATACCAATGAAATTATCTGGACCTATGAATTAAAAGGAAATAGAGTTGACAAATACTACAGTATTTATCAATTATCAAGTGGCAAAGAAGGCAAACATATTTTATCATACAATATCGCAAAGATATTAGAAGAACATATGCCTTCCATATTCCACTCAATAAGGGAGGTGGCAGAAAGATAACAACATGAGGAAATGGTTTCAAATTCAATCTAAAATAAGGAGGAGATTATAATGAAGAAATATCTTTTAATATCGCTGTTATTAGTTTTCTGCTTTGCCTGCAGTTCAGGACGTGTAAAGACAAGTAGTGCAGTAGACTGTTCTACTATAGTTTTAAAGGATTTTTCTCTTGAAGGAACTGCCATTCAGGAAAATGTGGATGTAAAGGCATTTGCAGGAACATTGCCCCCTAAGTTTTCTGAAATGGTAAAGGAATACCTTGTGGCAATGAAAGTGTCTCAAAAAATTGTTATAGAAAAAGCCGGAGAAAAGGGCTCGTATGAAAATCCCATTATTGTAGATGGCAGCTTTACAAAGATTACTGCAGGAAGTACTGCTGCAAGGCTTCTTGTGGGTTTTGGAGCTGGAAGCTCAACTGTCGGGGCTGAATATACTATTAAAGATTCATCCGGCAAGGAGCTTGGAAAATTTAAGAAAAATAGCCACACAGCAAGTGGTGTTCGCGGCATATATGCAATCGAGTCTGATGCAAGATATCTTGCAAAATATGTAGCTACGACTATTAAAAACCTTATTAAATAAACTTTGCGACTTTATCTTATATTACCATGTCGTCATGAGGATATATGGAGGAAGAGGATGGCAACATTTACTCTTCCTCCAATGGCTCTTGCGATTCTGGCGAGTCTCACGCCAAAGACGATCGAGTTAAAGATAACCGATGAACTTGTTGAAGATGTAGACCTTTCTGCAGAAGCGGACGTTGTTGCCTTATCTGTAAATACTACTAATTCCCAGAGGGCATACCAGTTAGCCGCTCATTTCAGAAAAAAAGGGGCAAAGATTATAATGGGAGGGATTCATCCTTCTGTTATGCCTGAAGAGGCGCTCCTGCACGCAGACTCGGTAGTTATTGGAGAAGCTGAATATATATGGAACGAAGTAATATCAGATTTTCTGAATGGAAGACCCAAAGAGCTTTATAATTGTTCCTGCCATCCTGATATGGCAGATGTTCCTGAGCCTTCTTGGGAAATTTTAAAAAGCAAAAAGTATTTTATGCAGAGGACATTTCAGGTCTCAAGGGGGTGTCCTTATGGCTGTAGTTTTTGTTCTTCAACAAGGTTTTTTGGGAAAAAATATCGTTTTAAGCCAATAGGGCAGGTGGCAGATGAGATCAGACATTATTTAAAAAAATTCGTTGTATTTGTAGATGACAATATTGTGGGGAAGCCTGACTATTCAAGGGAATTGTTCCTTGCCCTCAAGCCGCTCAAAAAACGATGGATTGCACAGTCAAGCATTGATATTGCAAAGGATGAAAATCTCTTAAAGCTCGCAGCAGAAAGTGGCTGCGCCGGGCTTTTAATAGGATTTGAGAGCGTCAGATATGCTAACAAAAAAGATGTTAGAAAACTTAAAGCCCCTGATGAATATGCTGAAAAGATAAGGTTGATTCACTCGTATGGAATCAGTGTCCACGGCTCTTTTGTGTTCGGGTTTGATGAGGATACAGAGGATGTCTTTCATGATACTGTAGATTTTGTTTTCAAAAATAGACTTGAGGTTGCAAATTACTGCAAACTTACACCCTTTCCCGGCACTGAACTTTTCGAGCAGATGAAAAAAGAAGAAAGACTTCTTACAATGGATTGGTCAAAATATGATAGATACCATCTTGTCTTCAGGCCTATGAATATAGATATTAAAAGATTTTACTACCTAACAGATGAGGCATACAAAAAAACTTTTTCATTTTTTTCTATACTCAGGAGAACTCCACAGGTTATAAAAAATATTCCTTACTATTTTGCGATAAACCTTAGTTACGGGTTCGGTGCGAGATTGCGAAGAAAACGTGAAAGTGGGAATCTTTGAGATGCAGTTAATGGCTTAAAATAATCTTCATCGAGCACATTATTAATTGCTATATCCTTTAATTCAAGGTGCAAAAAAGTATTTTTGAAATAAATCCCGATATCTGATGGTATCAGGCTGTCATTTTTATAAATCTCGATTCTGAGCTGCTTTTTGTTGTTTGAATAAAGCTCAACTGCGCGAAGAGAAAGGTCTGTCTTATTAAAAAAGTATTTTGCCTTCAGGATTAAGTCATCTTTTCGTGAAGAATCTGCCTCCCCCCTCATGTTTTGTGGTGTCCCTATTATATAAAGCACATATATATCATCTATATCTTCAAGTAACTTCATTGAATTCGCAAGGTCATTATAATCAGGCAAGAGTCTGTCAAATGGAACTATGCCGTTATAAAGCACATCCTTTGGAGGGATAAATACATATACCAGCCCCTTATCAAATAAAGTTTCCATAAGAGTAAATCCAAGTGGCCCGTAAATCCTCATATTAAGACGGTCAGGATGTTTATAAATTAATAACCCTGAAAATGTCCCCTTGTTTTCTTCATTATGCTTGATGCTGAGCTTGATTTCTGCCTTAATTGTATTGATTTCGTGAAAGGGAAGCCTATCAATAAATTCCTCTGCAGTAATCTTCTCAGGAACAGGAATAAATGCCGGTTGAGGCTTTTTTAAAATCTCCTTTTTGGCACAGGCAGAAGATATAAAAAGCAGAAGGAATAAGAGCAAACAATTAACAATGATGTATTTTTTGTCTTTCATTCCAAGCACTATCAGCTATCTCGCCCCATCTAACAGCATATTTATCTATCTCTCTGGCAAAATCCGTAATAATCTGTTCAGCCCCCTCATGTGTGAATCTTACATCTGTTATCTGACAGACTTCTCTGAATATATAAGGATGATCTAATATCATACAGGGACGCAGGAGATTCTTATTCTTAACCTGATATTCTCTTATCCTCTTAAATAAAGGCGAGGTGATGGCTTCTCTGAGGCTCACCTTTTTTATATTGTGCATCGAGATATGACAGAAGACACATGGTTCTACGTCCCCTTTTGAGTTTATATGAAAATATTTTCTGCCTCCTGCAATACAACCTCCAACTACAGGGCCGTCATTCCAGAAATCGCCAATAAGGATCTCCTTGTTTGAGCGTATATAAGCTACTCTTTTCCTCAGCATTTCCCTCTGTTCGGGTGTTGGAACAAGTTGCCAGTTAGGCTCTCTTCCAATAGGTGTATAGAGGAAATACCATCCTGCTGTGCAACCTTGTTCAATCCAGTGATCTATAAAGGCATCAGATGTTATTGTTTCAGAATTTTCCCTTGTCATCGTTGCAGAAAAACAGAAAAGTATCCCATGCCCTTTTAAAAGCTGCATGGCTTTTATCACCTTGTCATAATGACCTTTGCCTCGACGGGCATCTGTTTCTTCCCTGAATCCTTCCACGCTGATTGCGGGCATGACATTACCGAGTTCAGCAAGCCTTTTAACCCTTTCTTCATCGAGAAGTCCTCCATTTGTATATACAAGGAATGCCATGTCATTGTGTTTTTCGAACAAATCAAAGATGTCTTTTCTTAAAAAAGGCTCTCCCCCTGATACCACTACAAAATAGATGCCCATCTCTTTTGCCTCATTCAAAACCCTGTCCATAACTTCAAATGGTAAATCCTCATCTTTCTGATACATCCCTGCGTAGCAGCCAAAACATTTAAGATTACATTTCATTGATGGGCTTATGACAAAAAGACCCGGCGGATAAAAACCGCCTTCCTGTTCTGAAAACAGCTTTCTTTTTGTACTGCCAACAAGAAGCTGATTAATAATGAAATTCTTTATGATCTTTTTCTTGTGATTGGATGAGGTGTTATGGAGAATTTTCATCGCCACTTTAAGGCTTGGATGTCCATTCTCCCACATCTGGCGTATATTCCTTATCGCCCTTTTATAATGTTGTCTTGTGGTTGCTACTTCTGCAATTTTTGTATAGTTGATTAATGCATTTGAAGAGCTTACAGAAAGTAATTGGACTAAACCATAAAGCAATTTTGAAAGCACAACAGGCTTTAGTTTTTTATACATCCCTAATTTATGTCTCCCTTTTCAAAACAGCCTCTACCCATTTTCCTTTATTGTAATTCTGTAAATCTTCTCTTTTGAGAGGAAAACACCTGAATGTTCTGACAAGTGGTCCTGCTGGTGTATCTTCATATTCATCTGTATAAAATTCTTTCCAAGCAGTAATATAACCTCTATAAAGTTCATCAGGGGTCATCTTCGCTGGGCTATATACCACCCGTGAAGTAGTATACTCTGAATATTTATAAGTTATCAACCTTCCTTGAGCCTTGAGCCTATCATAAAGGCGGCTTTTTGGATATGGGGTCAGGATGTGAAACTCCACCTCATCTATATCATGTTTCCTTGCAAAAGAAACTGTCTTCTCAAATATGCCTTTATCATCATGATCAAAACCAAAGACAAATGAGGCTATAACCTTTATTCCTTTCCCCTTGATTCTGGCTATATATTCTCCTGCTTTTTTCACCTGAACACCATCAATAATATCGTTCAGACCTGCAGAAATCCACGGGCTAAGATCAATATACATTGCCCAGCAATGACTTTCCTTGAGCAGATTTAAGAAATCATGGTCACCGCCTATCTTCAACGGTGAAAGCCCTACCCACTCTTTAGAAACTTCTTTAAGTCTGGTAAGGAATTCCCCTGAGCGGCGTTTTGAGAGATGCAGATTATCATTTACAATAAAAATATATTTATCCAGAAGTTCAGCCTCTTTTATTAATGAATCTATGTTTCTCATCCTGAATTCTGTCCCAAAACTCTGAGGCACTGAACAGAGCTCGCAATTTACTGGACAGCCTCTGGATACCTGTATAGAATTCATGGGCAGATAGCCTTTGCCATTGCAGACTATGTTCCATCTTGGGAAAGGGATGTCTAAGGCAGGGCTTTCACATTTATAAATCTTTTCCATTTGACCTTTCTTAAAGTCCTCAAGCAGTCTCTGCCATACAAGTTCGGCTTCTCCTATCACTATAGTATCAGCGTGTAATAATGCTTCTTCTGGTGCAAGAGAGACATGAACCCCACCTAATATAACAGGTATGCCGATTGCCCTGTATGCCTCTGCAATCTCATAAGCCCTGAGGGCTTGAGGGGTCATTAAAGAGATGCCCACCATGTCCGCATCCTTTTTGATAACAAGTTGCTCCACTCTTTCGTCGATAAACTCAACCTCCCATTCAGAAGGTGTAAGAGCAGCAAGCGAAGCAGGTCCCATCACAGGGATATATCGCCTGTATAAAAGCGGAAACTGTCCCCATTCAGGATATATCAACTTGAGTTTCAAATTATGTCTCCTTTCTCTCACTCAGCCAGAAAGGCATAAATGTATACCATTGTTCAGCATATTGTAATATATATTTTTCGAAGATTTTTACTAAATCTTCGAGGGATTTCTTAATTGTTTCTTCTCTTGAAGGATATGAATTTATAATATACGGTTTTTCAATATATAGTTTATAGTAATTGTAGCCTTCTATGATACAGAATACCGGAAGAATCGGCACATCCGCAATCATTGCAAGAGTCAAAGGTCCACGAGGAAAAAGTGCCTTTTTTCCGAAAAATTCGACTTCAACCCCACTTTCGCCAAAAAGTCTGTCACCCTGAAAGGCTATCACCCCCCCATCTCTTAATATATTAAGGAGTTTGATAGAAAAAAGTTTTTCTTTATCAAGGGAGACCGCTTTAACATTAAATGACTCTCTTAACATCTTCCGATGTAACTCAACGGTCTTTTCGCTGTCAGGTGAATATACAATATAAGGTGTTACTTCTTTTGATGAAAGTAAAAAGCCGCCTATTTCCCAATTGCCCATATGGAGTGTAAGCAGTATAAAGCCCTGTCCCAGTGATAGCATCTTATTCAGATGGTTTTCTCCATCTATCTCAATGCGGTAATTCTTTATCCTTTTACTATCATGCCCCAGATAAAAAAGATCTATGAGGTAAAATGAATAGTTCAGGAATAATTTATAGCCAGCAAATATTCGTTTTATTATTCCATCTGCTGGCCTTATACGAGAAAAATTAGCCACAACAGCCTTGTAATTATCAAGATTAAAGATAATAAAAAAAGGAACGATGGAAATTGCTAAGGTCTTCATGAACCATAAAGGGAGTATCCCTGAAGCGAATCTGAAGGCACGGATAAGACCTTTTAAAAAAGGGGTACCCTGGTACTCTCTAAACTTACTTTTAGCCTCTGGATGCATGGTTGATTATATATTATATTTATTTATAAAAGTAAAAAGTATAATGTAGTATATGAATACTCTCAGCGAAGCAGATACCAGGGCAAAATTGATAGACCCTTCAGTCCCTCAACCCCTATCCTTCGACCATGCTCATCCTTCGACCATGCTCAGGACAGGCATCAAGTCCATCTGCGATATTATGCGAAAGTCGGAGAGGGGTAGACAAATTTATACCATATTTGTCTATTAATACTTGACAAATTTGGAAATATATTTTACATAACAAGGGCGTATGACACCTTTTGAACTTTTGTATTATCTCGGTTATTCGATAAAGAAGCGGTACGCATTTACGCATCAGAAAAAACTGCCCCATAAGGTCATCAGTATCGGCAATATAACGCTCGGTGGTACAGGCAAGACCCCTGCCGCAATAGCATTGGCAGAGGAAGCAAAAAAAAGAGGATTTAATCCATGCATCCTTACAAGGGGGTATAAGGGCAAGGCAAAAGGTCCTTGTTTTGTCAGCAGAGGCGGTGGGCCGTTACTGGATGAATATCATACCGGAGACGAAGCCTTTCTCATGGCAGAAAAATTGAAAGGGGTTCCTGTTGTAAAAGACAGAGACAGGTATGAGGCAGGGATGTTTGCAATTCAAAATCTCAAATCTCATATCTCAGAACACAAGTCTGAATTTCTCTTTATTCTCGATGACGGATTTCAGCACTGGAAACTTTTCAGGGATAAAAATATTCTGCTGATAGACAGCACAAATCCTTTCGGAAATAGAAAACTGCTACCCCTCGGTTCATTGAGAGAACCGCTCAAGGCAATAAGCAGGGCTGATATTATAGTGATAACAAAGACAGAAGATAGAAAACAGAATTCAGAAGTCAGAAGCCGGAAGTCAGATCCAAGAAGTCTGGTTGAGGAATTAAAACAATATAATTCAAAAGTTCCAATATTTTTCGCAGAACACAGACCTTCTGCTTTTATAACAATAAATGGTAATATACTGCCTCTTGAATGGGCAAAAGGAAAGAATTTTTTAGGCTTCTGTGGAATAGGCAACCCGCAGTCGTTCAAAAAAACCCTTTTATCAGCTAATATAAAAATGATAGGTTTTAAAAATTTCAGAGATCATTATAGATATAGCCAGAATGACATTTACTCAATGGTTAGAAACGCTGAAAAAATTGGCGCAGATTGGATTGTTACAACAGAAAAAGATATAATGAGATTAAAAGGGTTTGAATTACCTCTAAATCTTGTTGCCCTTGTGATAGATTTCCGTGCTGACAAAAAATTCTATGAAGAGGTATTCAGTGGAATAACCAATGACCAAATTCCAATAATAAAATAATCCCTCCTAATCAAACAGGTTGGGTTATTGGTGTTTGGTTATTTGTAAGGTGAGAATAGTTTTTATTGGAGGTTTAGATGGTCAAATATATCAATGTCAGAAGCAAATCACGTACTGAATTTATTGATATTACCGAAATGGTTCAGGAGATTATTAAAGAAAAAGAGACTGTAAAAGGAATCTGTTTTTTATATGTGCCGCATACAACTGCGGGTATCACAATAAATGAAGGAGCAGACCCAAGTGTTCAGCGTGATATACAGGACACTCTTAACAGGTTAATTCCACACGAGCTGAACTATTTTCACAGGGAAGGCAATGCTGATGCCCATATAAAATCAACTATTGTTGGCACATCTGTAAATGTAATTATTGATGAAGGCAGGTTACTCCTGGGCACATGGCAGGCTATTTTTTTCTGCGAGTTTGATGGCCCGAGACACAGACGAATAGCAGTAAAAATTATATAAGAAATGCCCGGAAATATTGTCCCCGATGATTCTCAAACCTTGCGTGAAGAGGTAAAAAGGCTCAGAAAATTACTCTCAGAACTTACCCCTCCGCTGGAAATCCTTTTAAAACGCAGGGGTTTTAGAGTCTTTAAAAAAGAGCCCTCAGAAGATCTGCTCCTGCCAGAAGATAAACTTATTGATGGTTTTTATGAAATGATGAAGAAATATTCCTTCCGGCTATTTCTGCGGGAAATCATAAAACATCAGAAATTTTTCAAACTTGAAAATGTCACGCGATACGCAACATCTGAGGTTACAAAAGAATATATTGAATATATGAGTAATATAGGGTTGGTTGAAAAATTATCTGATGGCTTCAGACTTTCATCTGGACCCATAAAGAGTTTTGGTGAAACACTGGAGTGGTTTATAGCAGAGATATTTAAAAGGGAATTTGCTGCAGAAACGATATGGGGACTAAGATTTAAAAGACCGAAGGTGGGCGGAGACTATGATCTTATTGCAAAGATAGATGGCTCGATATTGTACATGGAGATAAAATCTTCCCCTCCTAAGCAGATATACCAACAGGAAATATCGGCTTTTTTTGACAGGATTTCTGATCTTTTGCCTGAGATAGGGATTTTTTTTGTGGATACAGAATTGAGGATGAAAGACAAGATCGTCCTGATGTTTGAAGAAGAACTGAAAAAGCGACATTCTATCCCCCCAATGGTTATGCGAATAGAAAAAGAACTCTTCCATGTATCGAACAGGTTATTTATAATAAATGCTAAAGACAGCATAACCATAAATATTGGAAAAATATTAAGCTGTTATTTCAGGAGGAACCAATGAGCTCAGTAGCAATATGTGCAATATGTGCATGGAGGGCAACCTGCCAGAAGAAGTTTTCTGTTTCAGGCAAGGATATGCATTGCCCGGATTTTGTAAAGGACCTTTCTATTAAAGAAGAACCTGCAAAAGAGGCAGAAGAAAAAAATAAAACTTAAATATCTGCCTTGTTTTTCATCAGTGCCTGTACTGGTTTTAGACCATAAGGACTGCTCTGCTCTATAGCTGTAAGCACAGCTCCTCCACCAGTAAAGAAATAGTATTGGGTATTGTCAAGAACAGAAAGATAAAGTCCAGGGCAGAGATTCTTGAATTCCTGCAATGTATCACCTCCGCCATACATCTTAATGGCAATTCTGTTCTGGTCAATTGTCCTGTCAAGTGCTTCAGAGCCAGCAGAAAAATGTGGTGTAAATCCCATGACAGCATTAACAAATATGGTCTTGGCATTTAAGAGGCGATCTATAACCATTGGGTCTTTAAATGATTCAGGATCAATGTCGAGGATATAATTGTAACTATTTCCTTTTTTGAAATCTTTTATTGATATTGTCCTGTATTTGGCTTCTGCCCTGCCTTCCAATGTGTCTGATTCAACTATATATGGGAGTTCGACAATCTTTCTGTTAACTTTGTCCTTTTCTACCAGATCTTTTGCAGCAGTAACATCTTCATCTGAGATTCCTTTTATAGTGATTCCATACTTTGCACAAAGAAAAGTATTATATATCACCCCGCCAAGGATTAAATGGTCAACTTTCTCATAAATTGCATAAAGCGGTTTTATCTTTGTATCGTATTTTGCACCTGCCACAACAGCAATAAAAGGCCTATGGGGATCAATGACTGAACTCAGATTAATAATCTCCTGCTGCATTAAAAAGCCTGCATAAGAAGGAAGATATTTTGTGATATCATATGTTGATACATGTGGTTGCCACGAGCCGAATGCATCATTTACAAAAATATCTGCAAGCCCTGCAAGTTGAAGGGCGAATCTGTTTCTCGCTTCTCCTTCTGCTTCCTCCCCCTGAAACCATCGTGTATTAGGAAAATATATTCCTCCTATTTTTCTATCCTTCAGCTCACGGATGGCAAGGTTGATTGAGGTATCAATGTCGAGAATTCCCAGTTTTGGGTCTATATTAAATTTTGGGATATGAAACCTTGCATGTAGTTTATGCTCAAGATATGCAACTATTGGCTCAACTGATTCCCCTGATTTACATTTTATTTCACCAGTCTTTTTATCCTTTGGCCTTCCCACATGCGTCATAAGAATCGGCCTGCCCCCGCGTTCTACTATATTGTAGAGGGTACCGAGTGTTCGGTCTATCCTGTAAGGATCCCTGATCTCACCGCCCTTTACAACATTATGATCAAACCTGATAAGAACTACTTTGCCATTAAGATCAGCATTCTGAACTAATGGCAGCCGAGGATCTAATTTATTATGTTCCATATTTTTCCACCTTTATTGCTTCATCTATCAGCATCACAGGGATGCCATCTCTTATTGGATAAAGAAGATTGCACTTCTCACATATCAGACCATCCTCTTTTTCTGTCAACCTCACATCACCTTTACACTTAGGACACGCTAAAATTTCAAGCAGTTCTTTATTTATAGTCATATCTCTTTCCTCACTATTTATGTCTAAAATTATCAAAATACTTTATCAAGGTCAAGTATTTTTTATTTCCTTTCAGCCACAATACTGAAATTTTTAACTCCTGAAAGTCTTATTTCATCAATAACGCTTACCAATAAGCCAACATTAACATCAGCATCAGCTTTTATACGCAGGAAGTCTTTTTCAGTATCCATAGAACTTTCTTGTAAGAGTGTCCTGAGGTTTTCCATGTCTACCTGTTTGTCCATAAAATAAATCTCTCCGAATCTTGTGATTGTAATTATCTTGACTGTCTCATTTTTTGTTTCTGCTGTTTTTGACTCAGGCAATTTAATCCTGATGGCAGTCTCCTCTATAAGGTGGGATGAAAGCATAAAGAAAAGAAGCAGAAGAAAAACTACGTCTACTAATGGGGCAATATTCATGTGAGTATGAATGTGTTTTCTTCTCTCAAATTCCATATCGCTCTTCTACGTCCTCTCGTTTGTCATGCTGCCCTGAACTTGATTCAGGGTATTTCAGTCCCGAATCAAGTTCGGGAAGACCCTGAAACGACCCGTGAAACAGGTTCGGGGCTACGGTAATGAGCATCTTTCATATATAAACTCATGGTTATTTCCTTAAGCACAAAGGCTATATCATCTACCTGTTTCTCCAGATAGTGATGGCATATATGGATTGGTATAGCAACAAGCAACCCTGCTGCTGTAGTAATCAGTGCTTTCCATATGCCTCCTGCAAGCATAGATGGATTAACACTTGTGCTGCTGGCTATTACCATAAAAGCCTCTATCATTCCTGTAACTGTGCCTGTTAATCCAAGCAGAGGCGTTATGGTTGCAATTAATCCGAGCCAGCTCAAGCCTTTTTCTTTTTCCCTTATCTGCTTTGTGCCTATTATAGAGAGTTCTTGTTCACTACACCCTTTATTTAGTCCTTCCAGGATAGGTATCAAAATGGCAGGCCTTGATTTTGTAACCTCATCTATTGGCTTTTCTATCTCTTTTAGAATTTGTTTGTACTGTATGAACTTGTTAATAAGTATTGCCACCCCAATGAACGAACACAGAAGAATAGGGTACATCAGAAAACCGCCTTTAAAGAAAAAATCTATCATGAATCCCCCTGCAATATGAATTTTACAGGAAGTATAGCCCTTGAGGCTATAGGTCTTCCATTTTTTATTGCTGGCAGGAATGTTGATTTTTTCACAGCCTTAACAGCCGCTTCAGTAAAACCATACCCTGCCTTTTTTATTACCTCAATGTTTAACAACTGCCCTTTTTCATCAATAGTAAGCCTCAGGACAACTCTTCCTTCAGTGCCAAGCCTTTTTGCAATGAACGGATATTCAGGAATTTTCTGATGCAGAAACTTAGGACCATCAGATAGCCCAAATTCTGTATCAACAGGTTTATCATCAGACCGTGTCTGAAATGATGAATCGTTATTTATTGGTTCAGAAGGTGTTTCCAGTTGAACTTCTTCTACAGATGCTTTATTTAGAGTCTGCTCAATCACCTCTGGTTCGAGTTCTTCTGAATCCAAGACATTAGCAGAGAGGTCAACCTGCTTAACTTTTTCTATTGTTTGTGTAGTTTCTATCGGATTTCTTTGTAATTTTATAGGTGCTATCACCTTTTTCTGTTCTGACGGAGCTATTCCCTCGTCAATTATAAAAAATTCAACCCCTGAACCTTCAAAGTTTTTCACAGCCATTTTTGAAATAGGGATTGAAATAATTATCAAATGAATTAATATAGAAATAATTACCCCGTAGTAACTTTTAGATGCCATTTTCTTTCTCTTCCTGAAAACAAAAAGCCATGAAAGCTTACCTTCTGGAGGAGTACCTTCATGGCTATTTCCCTTTAAAAAAAATTACCCCGAACTTCTATCCTGAAACTATTAAACAATACACAAAAACCGACCTGTTTGTCAAACTCCCCATATACGTTGCAAAATCGAGGTAGAAATGCTAATAATAATTACCTGAAATGAACCTAAAAGCGTTCAATGCCTTCATAGCTTCGTCAGTCAAAAAAAAGACATCCATTGACCATGTCTTTAAGACACTGACTTTTATGGTAATAATCCGGGTATTTCTTGAAATGCTTCTTGAGGGATCCCATTCGCTCAAGTTCAGTCCAGATTTCTATACAAATATCATCGGATACTTGCACATGTATCTTTTCTCTCTAAGCCTTTTTTTTACGGTCAGCATCCCTGCAGCAGTATACCTCGAATTAAAGTACTCAGAAGCCTTAACGCTTGCGTCACTGTTCTCTCCCCTGATATTGATACCCCCTATTTTTGATTTTATTTCTACAGGGGGAAGGGGTGAACACCTGTTTTACATTTTTGATATCAACACATTTTTTTATAATTATCTCAATTGCTTTAACCCACTTGTAGAAATTAAATTTATAAGTAGAGGTATAAGGATAGAAATTCTTACGGCATTTCTTGCCACCTTTTATGTCTCTTTTTTTGTATTTGGTAAAAGGCTTTTACGGTCTCTCCTTTTAACAGTTTCAATATATACGATAATAATCATTTATGGTTATCTACCCGCCCTTTACAGTGCGTTAGGAATGGATTTCTACAGTCTCTCAGGTGAAGCTGTATCAGGAATATCTAAATCACAGAAGTATCTCTTCATGTATCTATTGCCGACCATCCTGATATCAAGCGTAATAGGTTGTCTTCTTTATAAAGAGAACAGGGAAAACCTTAGAACAATAGTCTCTTTTTTATTTCCAAGCAGACTGCTCTTCTATGTCCTGCTGCTTGTCTTTGGTTATTTATTCATATCATGGCAGTCCAATGTTTATCCCCAGGTACTAAACAGTGAAGACAGCCTCAAACTTTTTTCAGCACTTTTTTCTATCACCCTTCTATTTTTTTATGCGAAAATACTGAACGATATACACGACATGGAGATAGACCGTATCTCAAACCGCGAAAGACCTCTCGTAAAAAGCACCTTAACAGTCGAGTCAGCAGTGCATCTCAATAATATCTTCATCCCCCTATCTTTCGTATTCGCAATTGCATCTGAAGAAAGCTTTATATTTTACTGGCTTTTTATATTGTCCACATCTTATGTCTATTCGGCACCACCCCTCAGGCTCAGAAAATACTACCCCCCAGGTCATCTAATCCTTTCTGCCATTGGTGTTTCTATATTTCTGGCTGGATGTTCTCTAATTAAATAGAGAAGGGAATTATTAGGGACACATCCCATATTTCCTAATCTCTACCTTTCTTCTTTCTTGGTCTCCCGGCTGACTTTAGAATAAATCTCCTTTCAAGTTTTTTCTCCATTTTCTTTATAAACTCATCGCTGCCAA
>JBFMDO010000045.1:0-56785 GCA_040753615.1 Nitrospirota bacterium
GGACTAAAGGTCTGTGGTAGACTACCACGTTGATAGGCTGGAAGTGTAAGTGCAGTAATGCATTGAGCTGACCAGTACTAATAGACCGTGTGACTTGACCCTTTTTATTTTCTCCCTGTTGTCAAAGGTTCAAAAGGCCTAGGGGAAAGGCTTTTTTATATTATTCTGAAAATCTTAGGGAGTAGAGATGAGAGAAAGGGATGTTTTTGAAGATATAATTGATATTGGTAGGAAACGCGGTGTTCTTACTTACGACGAAATAAATGATGCGCTTCCTTCGGAGTTCTTCTCACCGGATGAGTTAGAAGACCTAATGGATGTTCTTCAGGATATGGGGGTTAAGGTTGTGGACCAGGAGGAAACACTTCAGCCTGAAGAAGAGATAGAAGAGGAAACGGAAGAATATGAAAAGACTGAAGACCTTGTACAAGCGTATTTTTATTCAATGGGAGACATTTCTATCCTCACAAAAGATGAGGAAACAGAGCTTGCAAAGAGTCTTGAAAAGGGTAAGGAGATTGTAAAAGAGATAATTACAGCGTTGCCTCTTTATAAGAAATTCGAAGCTTCTTTAAACGGGGGTGATGAAGAAGAAATAATTACAGAGGAAGAAAGGGCTGATGAAGCTTTGAGAGAAAGTTTGGAGACTATTGAATGCCTTATGAAAGAAGTTGAAGAGGAAGATAAAAAGATTGCCAAATATGGCTCACTCAAAGAGTTGAAGAATATAATCAGAGAAAAAAACAGGAACAATATAAATACAAAAAAACTCGAAATATTAGCAAAGGAAATAGAGAAGACATATAAAAAGGTTGAATCTGAAGTCGGGGCGAAAATAGGTGAAATTAAAGCAATGTGGTCCCGTATTTCGAAGGCCAAAATACTTATTATAAGTGCTAAAAATGAGTTAATAACGCGAAACCTCAGGCTTGTTGTTAATATTGCAAAGAATTATGTAGGAAGAGGACTGCCTCTTCTTGACCTGATACAGGAGGGCAACATTGGCCTCATGAAGGCTGTGGATAAATTTAAATATGAAAAGGGCTTTAAGTTTAGCACTTATGCAACATGGTGGATAAGACAGGCTATAACGAGGGCATTAATAGATCAGACGAAAACTATTAGAGTGCCTGTGCATATGATGGAGTTTTATAACAGGGTAACCAAGACCTCAAGAGAGTTGACACAACAGATAGGCAGAGAACCTACCAATGAGGAGATTGCTCAGAAACTTATGGTTTCAACAAGGAAGGTTGAAGAGGTATTCAGGGCAATACAGGACCCTATAGCGCTCCAAACACCCGTAGGAGATGAAGATACAGAACTTGAGGACTTTATAGGAGATAAGAATAGTCCATCACCTTATTCTGATGCTGAAAGGATAGAGACTTCAGAACAGATTCAGGATGTATTAAAGACACTGACACCTAAAGAAGAAAAGGTTATAAGGATGAGGTTCGGTATAGGCAGTGAAAGAGATCATACACTTGAAGAAGTGGGAAGACATCTTTCTATAACAAGAGAAAGAGTTAGGCAAATAGAGGCAAAGGCATTAAGAAAGCTTAAACATCCCAGCAGACTTAAAGAACTCAGGAAGTTGATAACTACTCCTGCTTAAGTCCTGTTACACTGTCTCCCTTTGTAATTTCATTTTTGCTTTTTCTTACTATAGCGGTTGATGTTGATTCTCTGGGATATATAATCTGGAGAAGACCATTTGTTATTTTATGCTTGTCTGGAAGAAGTGATACGAGCAGATCTCCAGATTGTAATCCGTCTTTGGTTCCTTTATCTATAAAAACAATATCCAACATCCCGGTTATTGCACGTAATTGTTTTGTGGTAACAACAAAACAATCTATATCAGGCATTCTGGGAGTTTCAGGAGCAAGAGGCGATTCTATCTCATAGAAATTATCAAGTATGCTTCCTATCTCGATTTCGTCAAAAGAAACTGTTATTTTTATTTTTGGTTCATCGCCTTCTTCTACAACCTCTGCGACACCGAGTATCTCAATAAGATATCCGATCGAGTTGCCATATACTGGATGTGCTACCTTTTCAACAGCCCTTATGATGTAAAATTTATCACCTGCCTTAGCAGGACTTTTTGTTTTAATATATGCATAATCATTTTTCCCCAGCAGCGTTCTATTAGTTGGAGAATCAATTATTTTACCCGCACAGGGTATTGAATCAGCAATATAACCACTTGCGATTAACAAATTCTTGTCCACCAGATATTCCTTTTTGACAGGCTTGACTATTTCTGGTTTAGCTATTTCTTCTACAGGCTTTTCTTTTGCTATTTCAATTTCTGGCTTTGTTTCTGGCAAAACTTCAGGTGTTACTTCAGGCGTTGTTTCAGGTTTTACTTCTACTTCTGTTTTTGGCATTGCCTCGAACATCTCCTCTTTCAGAAGAGAGTATGGTATCCTGATTTTTTGATAAGGATAAATCCTGTCAGGGTTTTCAATCTCCGGATTTTCCTTCCAGACCTTTGGCCAGAAGAAAGGATTGATTAATTCTTTATTAGAAATATCCCATAAGGTATCTCCTTTTTGGACAATATAATCCTTATATTCCTGAGAAGTTTCGTATTTTATTGTCTGTGCTGTTAGTAGAGAAGGCAATAGCAGTAAAATATAAAAAAATAATGTGAATCCTTTCAGGATAAAATTTTTTCTCTGTATAACCTGCATAAAACACTCCTTTCAATAAATTTTTCTATAACATAAAAATAACGAAGATACTCGAAAGTGTCAAGTATTAATTTTTGGGTAGATTTTAAATGAGGTAATTTTTGCTTACTTTACCCCCTTTCATAATTTCTGTTATATTTGTGCTTATGAAATGCATCAGATTTGTTCTTATATATTTGATTCTTTTATTGCCTGTTACTGTTTATCCTGCAGAGGTAAAAGAATACAAACTTGAGAATGGATTAAAAATACTGATTATTGAAGAACGTAAAGCACCTGTAGCAACATTTCAGGTATGGTATCGAGCTGGCTCAGTACATGAACCTGCTGGCAAATCCGGGTTAAGCCACTTGCTCGAGCATATGATGTTTAAAGGAACTCCCGAACATGGTCCTTCAATGCTTTCGAGGATTGTTCAAAAAAACGGGGGAACGGATAATGCATATACAACAAAAGATTATACTGTATACTTTGAGATTTTGCCTTCTGACAGGATAATTCTTTCGATTAATCTTGAGGCTGACAGGATGCAGAATCTTACATTGGCTCCGAATGAAATTCTTTCAGAAAAAAAGGTTGTTATGGAGGAGCGTAGACTGAGATATGAAGATGACCCGCAGAATTCTTTATTTGAAGAGGTTGTTGCAACGGCATTTAAAGCACATCCATATCAAAAGCCTGTAATTGGATGGATGTCTGACATTAAATCTATAGAGTGGGATGATTTATATGCCTATTATAAAACTTACTATTCACCTGATAATGCTGTAATTGTTATTGTTGGAGATGTAAATGCAGAAAGTATGTTGGAGAAGATTCGACATGCCTTCGTAAATATTCCAGTCAGTCCCCCGAGGGAAACCACCTGTTATACAGAACCTGAACAAAAAGGTGAAAAGAGAGTAGTTCTTAAAAAAGAAGCAGAATTGCCCTCGCTCATAATAGCCTATCATACACATAGTTTTCCTCATGAAGACAGTTATGCACTTGATGTCCTCAGCATGATACTATCAGGTGGAAAAAGTTCAAGGCTCTACCGTTCGCTGGTTTATGAAAAAAAGGTTTCGATAAGTGTATCTGCTGATTACGGAGGTTTTAGCAAGGATCCATATCTATTTTTCTTTTTTTCAACTGCATCTCCTGGTAAGGACATAAAAAATGTCGAGGATTCTATTTATAAAGAAATTGAGAAGATTAAGAATGAGCCGCCATCAGAAAGGGAGATTCAAAAGGCAAAAAACCAGATTGAATCCTCATTTATAATGGATCAGGACTCTATTTTTATGCAGGCTATGAAGTACGGGATTTTTGAAATGCTCGGGGGCTGGAGACTTATTGACAAATACGTTGAAGGGATAAGAAAAGTAACCCCCCATGATATAATGGTGGCAGCAAAGAAATACTTGAACGAAGATAACAGGACAGTAGGAATATTAATTCCCACTAAAAATCAAAACTCAAAATGAAACGTGCAAGTCACATAGTGACACAAATGGTAATGAAAAAAATCCCCCCTCACCCCCCTTTAGTAAAGGGGGGAAGGGGGGATTATCAGGTGAAAAATTCAAAATATAAAAAGATATTAATCATTTCATTAATTTTAAATTTTACATTTTTAATTTTAAATTTAAACTATGTTTCTGCCCTTGAGGCAAAGAGGACTGTTTTGCCCAATGGTCTTATAGTCCTTCATTCTGAAAACCACAATCTGCCACTTGTTATGGTTACACTACTTATTAAGGCAAGTCAGATTAATGAACCAGAAGATAAAGCAGGGCTTGCTAATCTCACTGCAGAACTCCTTACAGAAGGCACAGAAAAACGTAAATCTGCTGATATAAGTGAGGAGATTGAGTTTATAGGTGCTTCTCTTGATGCCTCTGCAGACAGAGATTATACAGTAGTTGCACTGTCAATCCTGAAAAAGGATGTCAATAAAGGATTCGAAATCTTATCTGATATACTGTTAAACTCTATATTTCCAGAGGAAGAGATAAAAAGAAAAAAGGAGCTTATTAAAGGTTTTCTGAAGCAGAAAGAAGAAGACCCTTCTTTTCTTGCTGGGCGCGAATTCAAAAAGGCTTTATTCGGAAGACATCCTTACGCCAGGCTTATTGAAGGTTGTCTCGATACCATTGATAATATAAAACGAGAGGACTTAGTAGGATTCTATTCAGATTATTTTCTGCCTAACAATTCGATATTATCTGTTGCAGGAGACCTTACATTTGAGGAATTGGATACATTGATTAAAAAATATCTTGGTGATTGGAAGATGGCAGAAATTAGTAAAAGAAGTAAGGAATGGGTCCCCAATGAAAGCAGGACAAAAAAGGTTATAAAAATAGATAAAGACCTTACACAGGCAAATATTATTCTCGGTAATGTTGGCATCAGCAGAGATAACCCCGACTATTATGCCGTATCTGTCATGAACTATATCTTTGGCGGAGGAGGTTTTTCGTCAAGGCTTATGCGGTCAATAAGAGATGAGATGGGACTTGCGTATGATGTGCATAGCTTTTTTACTGCGAACAAGGAGACAGGGTTTTTTGCTGTAGAGGTCCAAACAAAGAATGAGTCAGCAAAATTAGTTATTTCTGAAATACTTAAGCAGGTCGAAAGAATCAGAAAAGAGCATGTCTCTGATGAGGAACTGTCAGATGCAAAATCGTATCTTACGGGAAGTTTTGCGAGGAGGCTTGATACTAATAGGAAGATTGCTGATTTTCTTGCATCTGTCGAATTTTATAACATTGGGATTGACTACATGGAAAGATATCCTGAGTATATAAATTTTTTAACAAAAGATGATATCCTGCGGGTTGCATTGAAATATCTCGATTCTGAAAATTATGTAATTGTAGTTGTTGCGAACCAGGAGAAGGCAACGCTGAAGTATTGAGTTGGAATTTGTTCGGAAGGGTTTGCCTGTTTAGTGATCTCGATCTGTGCTCGAAAAAGTCGTTCTTCCAACCCCTACCAAAGAAATGTTCTACTTCTTCCCATCAAAATTGGCGTCTCATTAATTGGCTTTGCCATGTGTTTTCTTATTTAAGTCTTTAAAAGGATAGCAGAAAGAGATATTGAACGGCTGCCCGTAGAAATGCATTATAGAATGTACCAAAGGTCGCATGATTTCTTCACCCGCCCGAAAAGTCAGGTGCAACACCGAAGGAATATTTTATGTTTTACACCACAGGACTATTACAAACCAAGTTTTTGTGGTGGAAAGTCGATTGCTTCACATGAGTCTCGAATCACTTTCTGAGTCTTCTTGCTGATCTTTAATGTTTCAAATACTGTCTTCAATCTGTCAGGATCAATTTTACGGGCTATGATGGAACACTGCTCAAGGTCTTTATCCTTCTTACCTTCACCTCGTCTTCTTTGTGACGTAATCATTTTATGTACAAAATAGGCTTCAGGAATCGGCGCCCTCACTTCGAAATCACCAAAGTCAGCAATGAAAGGGAAACTTAGAAGGAGATCAACAAAAGGAAGGGGAGAAGCAGTAATATTCCATCTTCTGACTGACACAACGTCATCATATCTTCCGCCTTTCCGGTGGATGACAAATTCAATAGTGAAATTTTCACGGGTAAACCTGCGAATGCCCGACTGCATAATCACAGGGATATATCCGAGATCGGTGATAAGTTTTTCGAGATCCACTTTTCTATCCCTGCCCAAATGAATGAATTTGACTGCAAAATCGATGTCCAGCGTCCGAAGTGTATAGTTTATTCCGAACACTTCTTGATATAAAGGCATAACCCAGCTACCAATGAGCATGGACTCTTCAAAGAAACCTACCGAGTGGAGAGCCTGCAAAAGTTCCCGAACTTCAGCAGGGAAGATATCCTTATTCTTTACTGTGATGTGCATGCCCTTGTCCTTTACCACCACTCATGATCTTGTTCAGATAAGCAATTTTGTTCTTATAGGACTGAATTTCCTTCTCATATTTTTTCCTTATTTCAAGCTTTTTTAATAATTCTTGGACGTGATTATTTGGTATATGCTCATTGATGACCTTTTTGCCTTCACGGTATTTCAGGTAGAAATAGGAATACACCTTGTCCTTATACCGTTTCTTTCGCTCATTTATTACGCCTTTCGGAAGCTTGGAAATAGATTTTTCAAGGCTGTTAAGCATTTCCTGACAGCGCTTCAATTCGTCCTGAAGCATGCCACTGATAACCTTATCTTTTTCCACCACTTTCATGCTTTTATTATCCATATTGTGGTGGAAAACAGCAAGGCTTAAATTAACTTTATGAAGCACAGCAGCACTGCCTTATTTTTTAACACTTGATATAGGGAGCGATATTGAACGGCTGCCCGTAGAAATGCATTATAGAATGTACCAAAGGTCGCATGATTTCTTCACCCGCATAAATAGTCAAGGTGCGACACTACAGGGTTTTTTAACACTTTAGTTTATTTAGTCAAGACGTTTCCTTCTTTCTTGTTCAATATCTTCTGATACCTAAAGACAATTGAGGAAAAAACTTAATAGCCCAGTGTTGTTTTGTTATTTATAGAAGGTGTATATTTGAGTGTATGAGCTTAGAAAACCTGATAGAGAAAAGAAAAAAGTGGATTAAAAGCTCACAGGAAAATAACTTCGATTTTGATAGCATCCTGGCCGGATTATATAACGACCCATCTCATTTCATTTATGAAATCCTTCAGAATGCTGAAGATGCTGCAGCGAAGACTATCCGCTTTGAACTCTTAGAGGACAAGCTCGACATTCATCATGACGGGAGAGATTTTAATTTCGCTGATATTGAAGGAGTTACCGGCATAGGTATTTCTACAAAAAAGAGTGATTTGACAGCAATTGGGAAATTCGGTGTTGGCTTCAAGTCAGTTTTTGCTGTTACTGAAACGCCATATATTTACTCCGGCGAATACAGCATAAGGATCGAGGATTTTGTTGTCCCCGTTGAGACGACAATGGATGATCGCATACAAGGAACACTTATCAGATTGCTGTTTAATCACAAGTTTCGTTCAAAAGAAGCAATTTATGATCTTGTGTATAAAAAGTTAGAAAATATCGGCCTAAAAACATTGCTGTTCTTGAGAAATATCGAAGAAATCAAATGGTTATCTCCGCGTGGAAATGGACATTATATAAAAGAAACCAAAGAAATAAACGGGGCCAAAAGGGTAACGGTAATATCAGAAAAGGACTCCGAGGAATATATAGTTATTGATAAGCCGATCGAAATAGAAAACAAAGTTCTGAAAGTAGAAGTTGCATACAGGTTGGGTAAGGACAAACAGGGGGAAGAAATAGTCGTTCAAGAACCTGATTCAAAGCTTGTTGTATATTTTCCCACTGAGAAAGTCACCTTTTTGAATTTCCTGATTCAAGGTCCCTACAAGACCACCCCAAACCGTGAAAACATACCCTTAGATGATGAGCAAAACAAAATGATTATTCAGGAGACGGGCAAACTAATTGCTGAAAGCCTGTCAGTCGTTAAGAGATTAGGATACCTTGATACCAATTTCTTAAATCTGATGCCTATCTATTCCGAATACAAAGAAAAGGAACCTATTTATGTAGTACTTTATGAGAAAGTGAAAGAGAAATTCCTATCAGATGAAGAGTTGTTACCAACTACACAAAGGGGGATATATACAAAGCCTGAGACTGCTCTGTTGGCACGAGGCAAAGAGCTAACTGAATTCTTAAGCAATGAAGATATCCATCAGCTTTTTTCTAAACATCATTGGCTGGATACAAATATTACTTATGATAAGACAAGAGAGCTGAGGGACTACCTAATCAATGAGCTTGACATCAAAGAAGTTGATTTTGAAGTCTTTGCAAGAAATATATCAAATGATTTCCTGCAAATTAAGTCGGATGAGTGGATGATGGATTTTTATTCTCGCTTGCTCGATCAGGAGTCACTCTGGCGGGATAGAGGCTATAAAGCCGGCATTTTGAGGACTAAGCCGATCATTAGATTGGATAACGATGAGCACATTGAACCGTTTAACGAAGACGGTAAAGCGCAAGTTTATTTGCCCTCTGAAACTAGGTCAAAATACAAAACAGTAAAACGTACGCTCAATGAGAACGATGATGCTTTGAAATTCCTGAAAGAACTCGGTTTAGCCAAACCAGATCTTTTTTCCGAGGTCAATGAATTCATTCTTCCTAAATATCAAGCTGGCGATGCTAAAGTAGATGAAGCTTATTATGAAGACTTCGAAAAACTGCTGACCATATACGAGACAATTTCTTCGAACAAGAAGAAGGACTATGTCTTGCAATTATCATCCATCCCCTTTATTGATTCAACAAATCGTATAAGGCAGGATAGGGACTTACATAAGCCGACACATATATATTTAAGTGACTCTGAACTTGAGCAATATTTCGCTGATAGTGACTCCATCTATTTTGTATCGTTGGATCTTTACAGCAGATTTGGAAAGGAAAGGCTAACGCCCTTCTTACAGGAAATTGGCATTGCAGACAGTCCCCGACGTATTCCAGTTGGAGGGAACCTTTCTTGGGAAGAGAAGGAAAAGTTGCGAGGAAATACAGGATATACCCGTGATATCCACATAAAGGATTATGATTACGAGGGACTGGAAATATTTCTAAAGGAAATAACATCGGGGAAATCGATTTTATTGTGGTCACTATTACTAAGATGCATTAAAGATCTGGATGGCTGGAAGGCCCGCGATTATTTCAAGGGTGAATATAAATGGTTCTATCGCACAGAGCACACTGCATCATTTGATGCAACCTTTTTGAAGACGCTCAGGCAAACAAGGTGGCTCGTTAATAAAGAAGGAAATATGTTTAAACCCTCAGAGATGACCTTCTCCGAACTGGATAATGAATACATAAAGGAAAGTCCGAATATAGAAATATTGACTAAAGAGCTTCATTTTAAGCCCGAGATTATCGATCAACTGCCTCCAGAAGATAAGAAGAAATATGAACTCACCAAAAATTATACGTCAGAGGAACTTGAAAAGATTCTCTCAGAGCACGGAGAAAAATCAGGTACAAAAAAAGATGAAACAGGCAGGGGCGAGGAAGAATGGAAGCCAGAGTGCAGGCCAGATGAAGTCGATGCCAAGATAGAAAAAGTGGTTCCTGTCGAGATAATTATATCTGGGTTAGAGGGACAACCAGAAACTTTAGAGACTGTTGAGAGCAAAGAAAGGGCAGATGGGGGTGACAGTCAACCACAAAAGAAAGTGAGGGATGAAGCTGCTGAAAGCCTTAGCGCAACAAACAAAAAGAAAATTGGCAAATGGGGTGAGGAATTTGTCCTTAATGCGTTTAAAAAAGAATATCCTCAAATGAGCAACGACATCACTGCGACAGATTCCGGGTTCAAACTGCAAGATGCTTACGGCAAGGAAATCGAGATAGTGTGGCTCAATATCAAGAGCAACGTCGGCAAAGGTTGCGATATTGTCAGGAAGGAAAATGGCATTGAGGTTGAGTATATAGAGGTGAAGACAAAACTGGGAAGTCATGAAGAATTGATCGAGATTACCGGTAAACAATGGGAATCCGCACGAACGCTCTATAATCAAGGCGAGGGCAATAAGTACTCGATCTATGTTGTGTCGAATGCTGGTCAGTCAGCAGCCAAAATAATAAAACTAAATGACCCAATAAGACTTTGGAAAGAAGGTAAGCTTTACGCTCATCCTATTAATTTTAAACTTTAAAGTTAGTCACTTATCGAAATTTATCTGATTTATGGCAATTCCAGTCTTTCTTCTTGGTGCGGGCTTTAATGCAGATGTTTCAATAGAAGTCAGTTTTATAGAAAAACATCGTTACCCGCTTACGTCTGATCTTACTAAAAAGTGTTTCGGTATATGCTCTCTACCGCCAAATAAGTCAATTGAAAATTTATTTTATGAAGCTATTATGCAAAAACACTTTGCGCCGCTTGAAACTCTTTATAATTTGTTAATGGAATCTGATTATTATCTGACTCCACTTCTTAAAAATGGTGGCGGTAAGGAAAATAACGCTTATCTTACTTTTCTGCAACATTTTAAATCAGCTTCTTTTTTAACCTTTAATTATGATTCTCTGGTTGAGATTCTTCTACTCAGCATGAATTGTTGGCGTCCAAACGACGGATACGGGATACCAGTTCATGCAGCACTTAATATTAACGCATTATATAATGTGTCATGCTGAACTTGTTTCAGCATCTAAAAAACCAATATATTCGAGACCCTGAAACGAGTTCAGCGTGACAGAAATGTAAAAACAATAAATGCATTTATATTAGATTTTTAAAGGATGTCCCGAAGTTGCCAGAAAAGTCAACAAGCACAGTCTTACACTCACATGGTAGCCTTTGTATATATCCTTCGGAATATTACATAAGACAAAATTACAACAGCAGGATAAATTTGATCGAGATGAGGGGTAAACCTATATTTATCTTTGACCCAGATTCAATTACCGACTGTTTCTTCTCTTTTGGGAGAATCCCTCCTACAACTGGATTCAGATTCATAAGAGAGCGTGTTATTGCACCGATTCCAGATAAAGCAGAAGGACTAAACGATGTATTCATTCGTCATGCCTACAGTCAGGCACTTAGAATCTTGGCCGATGCTGAAATGGTTGTTGTCATTGGGTATAGTTTCAATTTACATGACCGTGACTCTTATCATCGGCTCTTAGATGCAACCAAAGCATCACGAATTGTTCTTGTTATTCCCGAAGCTGACATATTACAAGCAAGATTTCGAAATGAATATCCAAGTATAAATTGGTGTTCAATTCCTCTTACTTTTAGAGAATGGGTTAAAAAAGGATATCCAGGAGTATAATTTAATGGGTTGAGTGATTTTACACCCTTTAACTTTTTTCTTTAAACATTAAGCGGTGCTATGGACAGGTCTTGAAATATCAGTTCTCGATATAGGATTTATTTCTAATGAGGTTTGCCTGAATAACCTACAACAGAGATGCCAGCCTTTCTTGATTCCTCTATTATTTTCTCTCTGTTAAGAAGGATGCTTTTTTTTGACTCAACAGAAAGAACACTTGCACCCACTTCAATCATTGCCTTTAAAGTATCCATTCCTACTACAGGAACATCAAATCTCATATCTTGATTTGGCTTGCTGACCTTCACAACCACAGCATCTTTACCTGCAAGTCTGCCCCCTCTTTTTATTGCTTCATCTGTTCCTTCTATCGCTTCAACCGCCATGACAGCCTGATTTTTGACTACAACTGTCTGGCCAATGTCGAGCCTGCCAATCTCCTTTGCGATCCTCCATCCGAATTCAATGTCTTTCCATTCATCTTTAGTTGGTTTCCTTTTTGTAAGCACTCCATCAGGGGTGAGGAGATTCGAACTAAAAAGTGTTATATCAAGAAGGTTGATACCTTCTTTCTTAAGTTCATCAGTAATAGCCAGAAGGATTGTATCATCACTTCTGTCTTTGAGGGAGAAGAGAAGTTTAACTGCCCTCAGGTCAGGCATGATTCTGCTTTTATATAGCATGGATTTTGGCGTCTTCCCGGCCATCACCGCCTCTTTTATTCCGAATTTTTTTAACGAGTCCATGATTTTGCCTAATTTGCCAATATTTATATATTTTATTTCATCCACAAAGGAAGATAGAGATTTGTCAGCAAGAGGTTCAAGAGCTATGGCTACAACTTTATATCCATGTGAACGCGCCTCTACAGCTATAGCTTTTGGTAAATCACCCATGCCTGCAATTAAACCGAGTGTCTTCATATAAAAATAATTCCTTATTTCCAGTCATTCCGATTTGTTCGGAAGCCCTCTTTTTAAGAAAGATTCCAGACAATCTGGAATGACATTTATTTTAGGTCTGATGGACTGATAAAACAATTCTGTAGAGGCGTTTCTTAAAATGGACACTGTAACTACCTGCATATCCCTCTTTTATTCTTTTGAATAAACTCGATGAGGTGTTTTATCTCATCTGTATAAGGCAGGTTTTCCTGTATCTTTTTTATTGCATCTTTCAGTGTTCGTTTTTCCCTGAAAAGTATTTTATACGCCTTTTTAATCTCATTTATTGTGGAGTCAGAAAAGCCGTTCCGTTTGAGTCCAACAATATTTGGGCCAAAAAGTTTCGCACGTGGTCCAGACGCAATCATATAAGGGGGGATATCCTGTCCCACCCCGCTAAACCCGCCAACCATTGTATATGCCCCGATCCTGGTGAACTGGTGTATTGCAACAATACCGCCTATCACAGCATGTTCTTCCACTATCACATGTCCTGCGAGGGTTGCGGCATTCGCCATTATTACGTGATTGCCTATCTTGCAGTCGTGAGCTACATGAACATATGCCATGAGAAAATTGTTGTCGCCCATTGCTGTGACGCCATCTCCGCCAACAGATGCCCTGTGTATTGTTATATATTCACGAATGATATTATTGTTTCCTATCTTAACACCTGTCTTTTCTCCCTTATATTTCAAATCCTGTGGCGGAAGACCTATGCTTGTGAAAGGGTATATTACATTGTGTTCACCTATCTCGGTATTGCCTTCTATAATTATATTCGAGATAAGCCTTGTTCCCCTTTTTATGCTAACTCCTTCCTTAAGGATACAAAAAGGCCCAATATAAGTTTCTTCATCTATCTCTACTTCAGGAGATATGATTGCTGTAGGATGAATTTCTTTTTTCATAAGATTTATAACTCCTTATCTGTGACCATTGCTGTGAATTCGGCTTCTGTAGCAATTTTTTCTTCTACACTTGCGGTGCCTGAAAATTTCCATACAGGCCCTCTCTGCTGCAGGACATTAACCGTTAATTTTAACTGGTCTCCTGGAATAATAGGTTTTCTGAACTTTGCCTTTTCAATGCTCAGGAAATAAACATTGCCACTACTTATTCCTGAAGCAAATGCAAGCACACCTGCTACCTGCGCGAGTGCCTCTACTATCAAAACGCCTGGCATTATAGGATTTCCTGGAAAGTGCCCCTGAAAGAACTCTTCATTAATCGTAACATTTTTTATCCCTATTGCTTTTGTATTTGGCTCTATCTCGATAATTCTATCAACTAACAGGAATGGATATCTATGTGGTAAAAGTTTTTGAATTTCTTTTATATCCATCATTTGTCGTTCCCCCTTTCGAGTTCTTTTATTTTATCTTCGAGTTCCTTTATCTTTTTGGTCAATTCAGGCAGTCTGGCAAATATAGCCTGTGCCTTTAACCAGTCCTTGTGCGGGATGGCAAAAGAACCTGAATAGATTCCTTTTGTAACATGTCCCATAACACCTGACTGCGCACCTATTATAGTTTCTGGTTCTATCTTTGTATGGTCTGAAACCCCCACCTGTCCAGCCAGGGTCACAAAGTCGCCAATTTCAGCGCTGCCCCCAATCCCGACCTGTGCAACAATAATCGAATTGCTGCCAATTTTAACATTATGTCCTATCTGGACAAGGTTGTCTATTTTTGTGCCTTTGCCTACTAAGGTGTTTCCTGTTGTTGCCCTGTCAATCGAGACATTCGAACCTATCTCAACATCGTCCTCAATTATAATACCGCCTATCTGGGGAATCTTGTGATGTCTCCCTCCTTCAAAAACATAACCAAAGCCGTCAGAGCCTATTACTGATCCCGAATGTATTATGACACTATTGCCGATTTTTATGCCTTCACGTATTGTTACATGTGGATAAATAACGCACCTTTCTCCTATGGCAGTATTTTCGCCTATAAAGACATGTGGGTAAATAATGGTGTTGCTGCCGATGGAGACACCTTCTGATATATAAGCAAATGGAAAGATAGAGACGTTTTCTGCTATTTTTACTGTGTCAGATACAAAGGCATCTTTGCTTATTCCCACAACTTTATGTGGCTTCACATAGAAATATTCAAGCAGCTTTGCAAAGGCAAAATTAGGATTTGATACCTTAAGCTGAGCAATAGCCACATCAGGTATGGGTTCTTTTACGATCACACAGGATGCCTTACATCCCTGAAGGTCTTTTATATACCTTTTTGCGGAGATGAAAGTGATATCTCCTTCTCGAGCCTCTTTTATGCCTGAAACTCCGGTGATTTCAATATCAGGGATGCCAATTATTTCCCCTTTAAGCAGGGATGCGATTTCTTTAATCTTCACTATTTCTTTTTTGATTCGTTATACTTTTTTATGACTGTATCTGTAATGTCTATCCCTTCGTTTGAATAAATGACTATTCCTTTTTCGACGATTATTGCATATTTTTCTTTCGAACTAAATTTTTCTACTATTTCACGCACCTCTTTTATTATTGAATTTGTCAACTCTGCTTCTTTTTTCTTTACCTCATCCTGTGAATCCTGCACGGTCCGCTGATATTCTCTGAGTAATCTTTCGAGGTCAGCTTCTTTATTCTTTTTTGCTTCTGCAGAAAGTATAGATGTTTGCTTCTCGATCTCGCCTTTTAGTTTTTCTAAGGCTTTCTTTTTTTCGTCAATAACAGATTGTTTCGATTTTATCAAAGCCTCGAGGTCAGATTTTGCCTTTTTACCTGCCTCAGATTCATTTAAAGCCTTCTGAATATCCACAACTCCTATCTTCATAATAGTGTCATCAGCTAATAAAGAAACCGGCAGCAAAAAAATAATAAATAACAGCATCGCAATCTTTTTCATGTCTCCTCCTTTATTTTTTTAGGTTACTTAAAAGAATGTCCCAAATGCGAATTCAAATCTGCTTTCTTCCTCTCCTGGTTGTTTATCAAGATTATAACCCCATTCAAGCCGTATGGGACCTATAGGTGAAATCCATCTTATACCTAATCCTGTAGTATATCTGAGGGTGCCAAAATCCTCAAATGATTCATAGGAGTTTCCAGCGTCAACGAATAACAGACCTTTTAACCTGATTTCGCTGATAAGAGGGAAGATATATTCAATATTAAAAATTAACTGTTCTGTCCCCCCTATTTCATCTCCTGTCTCTTCATCTTTTGGACCTGCCTCGCCATATCCCAATCCTCTTATAGTATATATGCCACCTACATAAAATCTTTCATATAACGGTAAATCCTTGCCAAAAATACCTGTGGCATAACCAAATCTGCCCCTGAACATTACAGTCGTATCTCCGAGCGGGAAATACCATGCGGAGTCAATTCCAGTCTTTATAAAATAGTTAGTTCCTCCGATACCTGCGTATGTGAGATAAACTGAGTTCCTTGAACCCCTTGTCGGGTCAAGAAAATTGTTCCTCGAATCTCTTACCAATGACGGCGTGATGCTGCTTGTGGTGCTTTTGCCTTCTTGCTCTTTAATTAGCGATGAGGCATCTTCAGACACCTCAGTTATTTTTGCAATCTCAAAATTATATGAAATGTTGCCGTTCCAGTATTCTGAAAGACTTTTACCAAAAGAGATATCAAATCCAGTAGCCTTTTTTTCGTATTCTATATATTCTTTTGTAATGTTATAAATATTTACAGAGAAGGAGATTTCTTTGTCCATAAACCACGAGTCTCTGTAAAGGATATCATAGTATGTTGTACGGCCGCCTAATTCAGCCTTTAATTTCAAAAGTTGTCCTTTGCCAAATAGATTGCCCTGTGTGAGTTCAGATGTGAAGATAAATTCTTCGACAGAGCTATAACCGCCTCCGATACTGAAAAAGCCTGTTGGCCTTTCTTTTACCTTGATATCAATATCTACTTCCTTTTCTTCTGGGTCTGGTTTTGGTATTAAGTCTACTGTTTCGAAAAAGTTAAGGTTATAAATCCTCTCATAGCTTCTTTTTATAAGTGTGCTGTTAAATAAATCACCTTCATCGAGCCTTACCTCTCTTCTTATGACTTTGTCTCTTGTTTTGGTGTTTCCTGAGATTTCTATCCTTCCTATGTTATACTTATCACCCTCGCTTATCTTCAAGATTATCTTTACACGCTTTTCATTTTTATCAGGTATCAGATCAGGTGTGACAGTGATAAGGGCATAGCCATTTTCAGAATATAATTCTGAAATTGAGAGGATATCTTTTTTGAGTGTCTTTTTACTGAAAGACTTGCCGACTATCATTGTGATTTTTTTTCTTATTTCGTCCTCGCTGAATACCTTATTCCCTAAAATTTCTATAGAAGAAATCATAAATTGATCGCCTTCTGAAACGGGTATAGTGACAAACATCTCTTTTTTATCGTCTGAGAGTTGAATATTGGGTTCTCCCACTGCTGCTGTAAGAAAGCCGTTGTCAAGATAATGATTCCTTATTTTTTCTATATCTGAATCCATTCGTTCTTTTTTGAAATAACCCGATGAGGTAATAAAAGAAAAAAACCACCGTTCTTTAGTATCCATAACGCCTTTTATCTCATCCTCTGAAATAGCATTATTCCCTTTTATATTTATCTTTTTTATTTTTACTTTTGGGCCTTCATCTATCTGATATGTTAAACTAACCTTGTCCGGGGGTATTTTTTTGATAACAGGGACTATAGTTGACAACCAATACCCTTCTTCCTCATAAAACGACCTTAATTTGCTTGCATTATCCTGTATCAGGACCTCATCAGCAATAGCCCCCGGTGTTATAGTTAGTTTTTCTTTTAGCTTTGAATCATCTAATTCCTCGTTTCCCTGAAATTCGATTTTTATAATTGTGGGTTTTTCCTTGACAAGATATATCAGCCTTACCCCGCCTTCGAATGGCTCAATCTCGGCTCTCACATCATCAAAATAGCCCATCTTAAATATGTTTTTAATATCTTCGCTGGTCTTTTCCTGCGAAAGCGGTTCTCCAGGCTTATGCGTTATCTTAGACCTTACCGAACTTTCCTCGATCCTTTTCAGCCCTTTTATCTCGATTGATTTAATAAGAGGGAATTCTTCTGCATAAACAGAGCCTATTGTCAGGACAATGCTCAGAAACAACATCAATAATATCAATACTGCTAATTTATATAATTTTGAATTTTGCATCTTGGATTCGAAAAGAAAGTATAGCCTCTTAGAGGGGGAGATGTAAATAGAAAAAGTTTTAATAATTATTAAAATTTTTTATTAGAATTTTTCTTGACAAATAAAAAATAACTTGTTTATTATTAAACACCTTTTAAAGATTTCAGTAGTTTCTAAAGATAGCCAGAAAAGATATAACATTGTTTTTTCTATAAATCTTTTTCTATAAATCTATAAATATAGATAGAGGGGGGGTGAAGAATTAAGGATTGTTGAAATTCGGGTTTGTAGATCCTGTTGGTGTATATAAAAATCTATAAAAAAGGAGGTAGGAGATGGGAATTCCGGGAAAAGAGAAGCTATGGGATAAAGAAGAAAAAGGACATAGGAAATATGATGATGTGCGGATTTTTACTAATGAACAGTTGAAAAACTACAAAGAAGACGAGCTGAAGACTTTCAAACCAAAACATGCAACCCCAATGTTAGATGATCTGGAGACAGGTCCATGGCCCAGTTTTGTGAGCGATTTAAAGAGGGAAGCGTTACATCGGCACAAACTTGGACAAGACAACCTGCTGATGCCGATGGAGGTTGTCGATGATTTATTGGGTGTTGTTGAACTCTCTTACAAAGAGGGCGAGACGCACTGGAAACACGGTGGCATTGTCGGTGTTCTCGGTTATGGCGGTGGAGTCATCGGTCGTTACTGCGACCAGCAGCAAAAGTTTCCTGCTGTCGCACATTTTCACACTGTCAGGGTCAACCAGCCCAGTGCAAAATTCTATTCAACTGACTATTTGAGAGCCTTCTGCGATATATGTGAATATCGTGGGAGCGGTATCACAAATATGCATGGTTCAACCGGTGACATGGTCATGCTTGGCACTACTACAGAGCAGTTAGAGCCCATATTTTTCGACCTGACACATGATCTGGGAAATGATATCGGCGGTTCGGGTTCAAACCTGCGCACTCCCTCTGACTGTATCGGCAAAGCACGCTGTGAATTCGCATGCTACGATACCATGGACATGTGTTATGAAATGACTATGGCATTCCAGGATGAATTACACAGGCCTGCCTTTCCGTATAAATTCAAGTTTAAATTTGATGGATGTCCGAATGGATGCGTGGCATCAATTGCCCGGTCTGACATGTCCTTTATCGGCACATGGAAAGACGACATCCGGATTAATCAGGAAGCTGTCCAATCGTATGTTGCCAACAAGATTCCCCGTGATGGCGGAGGAATGACTGGTAAAAATTGGGGGCCGTTTAACATTCAGGAGGAAATAATAGACCGTTGTCCTACCGGTTGTATGCAGTGGGATGGGAAGAAACTTTCAATCAACAATGCAGAATGTAATCGTTGCATGCATTGCATCAACGCCATGCCGGAAGCATTAAGAATCGGCAAAGATACAGGCGTGACCATCCTCCTCGGAGCAAAGGCACCTATTTTAGAAGGCGCTCAGATGGCAGTACTTACGGTGCCTTTCATGTATGCAAAACATCCCTTCGAGAGCCAACAAGCACTCGCCAGAAAGGTCCATGACTGGTGGATAGAGGAAGGAAAGAACCGTGAACGTCTTGGTGAACTGATTCAGCGCATGGGTTTAAAGACACTCATCGAAGTGCTTGGAATTCCGGCGATGCCGCAGATGGTGAAAGAGCCTCGCGCTAACCCGTACGTTTTCTTTAAGGAGTCAGAGGTTCCAGGCGGTTGGACAAGGGATATTAATGACTACAGAAGCAGGCATCCAAGGTAGAAAATATTAAATATTAATAATAAAGGAGGTAGATCATGTCGAAGGAAAGACTAGGCTATTACGATCCAAAAAAGCCGCAGGAAGGCAGGATTACTGATATAGGCCCTTCACATTATGGACAGTTTATGCCGCCTGTTCTCAGGAAGAATTACGGCAAGTGGGTTTCTCATAGAGTGCTGGAGCCCGGATTGCTGATGCATGTCTCAGAAAGCGGAGACAAGGCATACACTGTAAGATGCGGAGGTGCGCGCATAATGTCTGTTGAGCATATTCGAGAGATATGTGATATTGCAGATAAGTATTGTAATGGATATGTTAGATGGACGACGAGGAATAACGTCGAGTTTATAACAGACAAAGAAGAGACGGCAAAAGCCTTAAAAAAGGACTTAGACAGCAGAAAACATCTTAGAGGTTCTTTCAAATTCCCTACAGGTGGCACAGGGAATTCTATTACGAACATTGTTCATACCCAGGGCTGGCTTCATTGTCATACCCCTGCTACCGATGCCTCTGGTCTGGTGAAGGCTGTTGCTGATGACTTATTTGACGATTTTAAAACCATGAGGATGCCTGCAAAATTGAGGGTTTCGATGGCATGCTGCCTCAATATGTGCGGCGCTGTGCACTGTTCCGATATCGCCCTCTTGGGATATCACCGCAAGCCGCCGGCAATAGACCATGAAGTTCTCGGAAAGGCATGCGAGATTCCGCTGGTAGTTGCGGCATGTCCGCTTTTCGCAATCAAACCGATTACTACCGAGGATGGAAGAAAGAGCGTATCAGTCAATCAGGAAAAATGCATGTACTGTGGAAACTGCTATACCATGTGCCTGGCGCTGCCGCTCGCAGACAAAGAGGGAGACGGTGTGGCTATCCTGGCTGGCGGCAAGATTTCGAACCGGCTGAGTGGCCCAAAATTCTCAAAGGTAGTTGTGCCGTGGTTGCCGAATGAGATGCCTCGTTGGCCTACCGTTGTTAAAACGGTTAGACAAATCGTAGAGGCATACGCGAAAGATGCAAATAAATATGAGAGACTCGGTGACTGGGCAGAGCGTATCGGCTGGGAAAGGTTCTTCGAAAAGTGCGGCTTGGAATTTTCATGGCATCTCCTTGACGATTATCGTTTGGCGTATGATACGTTTAGGACATCTACACAGTTCAAGTATACTGACCATGCATGGGCAGTTTCAAAAGCAGTGGGTGGTATTTAATCTCAATATAAGGAGAGAGTGTTATGGGAAGAGAAGAAGATATCAGGCAGGCGATTCTTGATTATGGTTCAAAAGGAGCAAAGACCAAGTTCTATTTCAAAGATATGCTTGCTGGTGTAAAGAAGGTTATCCCTGATACCGGTGCATCTGAAGTCAAAGGTGTGGCTTCAAAGATGATAGCCGAAGGTGTTTTAGAGTACTTCTCGACCGGCAGTTCAACAATGTACGGTGTAAAAGGCAGAGGTATATCGGTTGAGAAATCCGGAGATTCTGGCGGTTAAAAAAACCGGCGATTACAAAAGTTTTTTTGCATTGTTGCAGTTTACCCCATACAGGCGGCAAAAAAGCCGCCTGTATGGGATTTTAACAAATTTTCTCTCGTAGGTGTTTGCCAGAACATTATTTTCTAATTCTGCTTCTTTGCCTTATGACTGGGTTTGGAAAAATACATCCTTTACGCGCTATTAAACAGATATTATTATAATTGCATTATGGAAGACCCTAAAGATATCGAACAGTTTATTAAAGAACAAAAGATGCGGTTGATTGAAAAGCCGGATTGTGCAACATCCCTCTATAACATGGGGGTAGTCTATATGAATCAGGGCAAATTCGACCAGGCAATAGATGCATTTGAAGAGTCTATTGATGTGGGTGTCAGGATGTTTGAATCCTTCGTAAATCTCGGTTATATCTATTTTAAAGAGGGGGATCTCGAAAAGGTTGTTAAGGCAAATCTGAGGGCTGTTGAGATTGAACCACGGTATGCAAGAGGGTATTCCAATATCGGGTTTGCATATCTTCAAATGGGAAAAACTGACGAAGCGATAGAGGCTTTGGAAAAGGCATTAGAGTTGAACCCTGAAATTGTACAGGCTATGTGCAATCTTGCAAATGCATATCTACAGAAAGGCGATATCCAGAAGAGTCTTGCGATGAACAGGAAGATGCTCGATCTGGCTCCGGATTTCGCCCTCGGTTATAATAATCTTGCAAATGTATATTATCACTTAGGAGATATTGACAAAGCGATTGAAAATTGCGATAAAGCGATTCAATTAGGATTTGATGTCCATCCTGATTTCCTGAAGCTTCTCGAGCCGCACAGGAAAAAAGATAGGAAACAGACAGCAGGGAAAAGCAGGACAGAAAATACGTCCAAAGCAGGAAAAGGAAAAAGGACAGGAAAAGATAGACAGAAAGAATGATAGAAGATATTTTTTCACAGTATGCGGTGTATGCCCGAAAGGCGGACATCCTCTTCAAAACGATAAAGGAAAAATATCCTGACAGTGTGCGATGCAGAATCCGTTGCTGCGATTGTTGCTACGCAGTCTTTGGAGTTCTCCCAATTGAAGCAGCTTTTATCAATTATCATTTTAACCGGCTTGAGAGAAAAGTCCGGCGTGACATTTTCAGAAGGGCTGAGAAAGCAGAGGAAGAGATGCTCAAGGCAAAGGATACCCTGAGAGTATTTGAGGACAAACCGGACATGAAGGTATACGGCATTGGGAAACAGAGAGTGAGATGCCCCTTTCTCTCAGAAAAAGAGGAATGCGTATTCTATGAAAAGCGTCCGATTATCTGCCGTGTATATGGTGTGCCCTTCAGTATGTTTAACGGTAAAAAGCAACTCTCCTATGTCTGCGGTCTGTCCGGTTTTGAAGCAAAATCAACTTATCCCACAGTAAAACTAGACAATATATATAAGGAGTTCATCAGACTCTCGATAGAACTATTCAAGAATGAGGGATACCTGAATCCTGCTGCCAAGGCAAGTCTTATGTTGCCGCTTTCAAGGGTCTTAAGGATGCCTTTTGATGATATCGTCAAGGGTAATTTTGAAGCGTAAGATAAAACCTGCTCACATGGTCTTCTAAATTTTTTTCTATAATAGGAAAGTCTTTTGTATGTTCAAACTGTGCCGCAATAGGTCTGAATGTATTTTTCAGATCATCTATGCTGAAGGATATCAGCAGGTTTAGAAATGATGTCGCAGATCCAATAGAATCTCTAAAATCTTTTTTATGCTCCAGCGACTGAACAAAACCTGAAAGAGTCGCATCAATGCATGTTTCATCTGCCCACACAACATCCCCGACCCCATCTAATCTATCGAGTCGCATCTGAATCGAGAGGTGGAGGAGAAAGTAGAAAAGGGCAAGAGTAGGATGAACAATATCTTCCTCAACATTAAGGAACGGTTCATATCCTCGCACTGTTGTCAAACGCACGTCTATTTTTTTATCCAAAAATCCCCCTAAATCCCCCTTTTTCAAAGTGGGACTTTTTGAATCCCCCCCTTTAACAAAGAGGGGTGAGGGGGGATTATTTTCATTGATGATTTTTGCGACAAAATCTCCTGCTGCATGGTGCCATGGATAGATCAGCTTAAAATTTTCAATATCATAATACAGGGTGAGAATTAGTGAAGCTTGTCTGTAAATTTCATAAGCTTGAGCATCAGAAAGAAAGCGGTCTCCTTTGCCGTATTCCCAGAATTTTACTTTATGCCCACCATTTTCAGTACTCGCAAGGTGAAATTCATGATAGCCTTCAAACCATTCTTCGAGGAGGAATACCATTGAATTTACTTCATCTGCATAATAAGGTTTTGGAAGATAGGGTAAGTTGAATTTATCGTGGAGCATTTTAAGGAGAGTGAATTCTTTCTTTAGCGAATCTTTGCCTCTCTCTGTGACTGCAACGTTCAACCCAAATTTTAATGTATTGTTTCCAAACACTACATTAATACTCGCAGGATGATAAAGCGCTCCGTGTTTTTCAGTTCGGATAATGATTTCTTTGAGTTCTTGGATATTTGTATCAGCATCGAGCTTCTCTTTGATTGCTTGAAGCAAGTGGACATAATTTTCCCTCATGAGGAAATCAGCGATAGATTTGAAATAAACCCTATAAGAAGTCTTTAATGGGTCGACTTCTAAAGGCAAATCGAGTCTGTTATTCGCAACAGGAATATCTCCAAAAGGTGATGCAACGAGGTACCGTATAACTGGTTTCTTCATCGGGTGATTTTTTGAATTGCCTCTTTTGCTAATTGAGCGACAGTTACTTCATGCAACTTTCCATCTCTCCAGAGCCTGATTTTATTATTATCCGCTTCAAGGTTTTTTAATTTATCAATAACATCGTTGAATCCTATACTTCCTAATGCCCATGCAGCATAACCGCGAAGTACAGGATCAGGATTTTCAAGAAAAGTAGAGAGACCTCGAAAAGCGTATTTAGCAAGACCGGGGTCTGATGCTGCAATTTTCCCGATCGCCCATGTTACTTCCCTCCACAAATCGCGTTGAGCCATAAAAGAGAGGAGAGGCTGAGTGAACTCTCCAAATAAACGAGGGTTAGTGCTGATAATAGTCCCTATCGCCTCTAAAGCGCCCCAAGCTGATGCGCCGGGATAGGCAGCACTCTGCAAGAGATTATTAATGAGTTTACTTATAATATCAGGCCGTTTTTCAGCGACTTTTTCACTAACCTTGCCGAGTATATCAATGATCTTCCAGCGAAAATGTTCATCTGGCGTATAGAGCATGCGCTGCAGTTCATTGATGACCCGCGAATCTTCTTCAGCAAGAGAGAGTAGGTCTTTTAAGTTATTTTCAGAGATATACTTACGGACTTTTTCCTTAGAAAATTTTTCAGAACGCATTTTTGTTTTGGTGGTCGGTTGCAATGTCTTTGCTCGCTCCCTCACTTTCTCTTCTGTTGCTTCGCGGAACTCATCATGGAGTCTGACAAAAACGAGTGCTCCCTGTACATAGCGGTCGTGATAAAATTTTTCAGGGATTACCGTATGTGTAACGATATCATAATTACCTATAATTGCATCGGTATAATCCTCACCGTGTGAGAGTGAGAATGCAAGATAGTCATCATCATTGCAGGCAAACAACAAGGCTTCAATAAATGCTGATCCCATATTATGTCCTGTTGTGTCATATGCATATACAGCGCCGCAGTGTGTACAGATGCCCACGGGAAATTCGACTACCTTTCTTTTCAACTGTTCCTTCGGTCGCTCGATTCTTTGATAGCAGAAAGGGCACCGTGGTCCTTCAGGCTGAGCTTTCATAAGAATTTCTCCTCGATGGATTTTTTATATTATAGCTGTAATTTCAGTTTTCGTGTAGCCTATCCTTTCATTGCTATGTTAGTATTAAAAATTACTATTTTTTATAAGGAGGAAGAATCTATGCCTATTTATGAATTCAGATGTCTTAAGTGCGGATATATTTTTGAGCTTTTAAAATTAAAAAAGAGTGATGCAGATTCAAGCATGAAATGTCCTAAATGCAGTTCCAATGAAGTGGAAAGAGTATTAAGCACGGTTAGTATAGGAACATCAAGTGGTGGGAAAAAGGCGAAGCAGACAATAAAAAGCTGCAGTGGGGGGAGCTGCGCTACGTTTGAAATACCCGGTCGAAAATGATGATTACTTGTCCGAGACTTACCATTGCAGGTCTTGGAGGTGACACAGGGAAGACTGTTATCAGTGTTGGGTTAAGCCGCACATTGCAAAAGCAGGGATACAAGGTGGTACCCTTCAAAAAGGGGCCTGATTATATTGATATGAACTGGTTGAGTCTGGCAGCAGATCACCCCTGTTACAATCTTGATCTGTTCTTGATGAGCAGAGATCAGGTAAATTTTTCCTTTAGCTATAATTCCAGAAAAGCTGATATCGCGATTATTGAAGGAAATAGAGGGATCTATGATGGTATGGATATAGATGGTAGTGCAAGTACCGCAGAAGTGGCAAAACTTCTCAGGTCTCCTGTTATCCTTATTGTTGATTGTACAAAGATTACACGAACAGTTGCCGCATTAGTGCTCGGTTGTCAGAAACTGGACCAAGAACTGTCTATTAAAGGTGTGATACTTAATAAATTAGCCAATTCCCGTCAGGAAGATGTTATTAAAAAGAGTATAGAATATTATTGCAAATTGCCAGTTGTAGGGGCTATACCAAGATTGAAGGACATTCCCTTTCCAGGGAGACACCTCGGTCTATTGCCGCCAGAAGAACATCCCCTCGCTGAAGAGGCGATATCTACGGCTGGAGAAATAATTGCCAAATATGTGGATACCGAACAATTATGGCAGATTGCCCGTCAGGCTCCACCATTATTAGTCAATAGTCAACAGTCATTAAAGCAGTCATTGGTCAATAGTCATTCGTCATTGGTAAAGCCAAGTGACCAGTGTCCAGTGACCAATGACCAACTTAGGATTGGTATTATTCGTGATTCAGCTTTCCAGTTTTATTATCAGGAGAATATAGATGCATTAAAAAAGTCAGGGGCAGAGGTGATCGAATTCAGTGCTTTAACGGATGATTTACCGCAAATGCTTGATGCCCTCTATATTGGCGGCGGTTTCCCAGAAACTCATGCAGAGGTTTTATCTGCTAATAAAAGATTAAGACAGGCTATTAAAAAGGCTGCTGAAGATGGTTTGCCTATTTATGCTGAGTGTGGTGGCTTGATGTATCTTTGTGAAGAACTGGTATGGTCAGGAAAGACATATCCTATGGTGGGAATTTTCCCAATTGTAATTGGGGTAAGCAAAAAGCCACAGGGTCATGGGTATAGTATTTTAGAAGTAGTAAATCCTAATCCTTATTTCAGATGCGGGCAGCTTTTACACGGGCATGAATTTCATTATTCCCATGTTCTTAAAATGACCGAGAAAGATAAAATATATTTTGCTTTTAAAATGAAAAGGGGACAGGGGATAATAAATAAAATAGACGGTCTATGTTATAAGAATGTCCTTGCTACTTATACACATCTGCATGCACTCGGCACGAGGGAATGGGCAGATGGTATTTTTAAGGTAATCTCAACTTATAAAGAACAATAGATTAAATATATAAAAAATTTTATTTGCAAATAAAATTTTTTTATTTGACCAGAGCAATGAGTTTGTATTACTGTTTATAGCCTACTTAAAAATATAAAAAAGAAAAAATTTGGCAAAATTTACGAGAAGGGAAGTTTTCTTTATAAAAATTAAATAAAAAAACAAGGAGGTAAAAAATGCCAGGACTTAATTTTAAAGGAAAAGAGTATGAAATGGACGAGGATGGTTATCTTACGGACTGGCAGGTATGGGAAGCAGGTATGGCAGAGGAGATGGCAAAAGGAGATGGACTTGCACTTACGCCTGAACACTGGGAGGTTATAAATTTCCTCAGGGACTATTTTATAAAGTTCCAGATCGCTCCTATGATAAAAATTCTTGTCAAAGAGATGGCAAAGGCTTTCGGACCAGAAAAAGGTAATACTAAATATCTGTATAATTTATTCCCAGCAGGACCTGCAAAGCAGGCTTGTAGATATGCAGGACTTCCAAAACCGACGGGCTGCGTATAAGAATTAAGAATGCGAAAAGCAAGGAGCAGGAAGTTTTTTTAACTTCCCCCTTCTTGCTTTAATTTTAGAAGTTCAAATTCGTAAATGAAGTAAAATCTGTATTGAGGCTGTGGATAATTTTGTAAGCCAATCTAAATATTAGAGGAGTGTCAGAAGATCGGTACAATGAAACTGAATGATCTCCTTACAAAAAAGAGATCGACAATCCTGAGACGGTGGTTTGATGTAATAATCGAAAGCTACCCACCTGACACCTCACACTTTTTCAAGACACAAAAAGACCAATTTGCAAATCCTGTAGGACATGCAATTTCTCAGGGGATAGGCGGTCTCTTAGAAGAAATCATTCAGGGAGTAAATCCTGACAATGTTCCCCAGTTTCTTGACGATATAATCCGTGTTAAGGCTATTCAGGATTTTACACCATCACAGGCTATTTCTTTTATATTTCTACTTAAAAAAGTAATCAGGCAAGAGCTGTCAAAAGAAATTCAGGATCCTGACATTTCTAAGGAACTTCTTGCATTAGAATCGCGGATAGACGACCTTGCCCTTCTTTCTTTTGACATTTACATGAAGTGCCGGCAAAAAATTTTTGAAATCAGAGTAAATGAAGTTAGGAATATGACTAACAGGCTTTTGAGAATGGCAAATCTTGTCTATGATAGAGATGAGCAGAGACCTGATAACGAATCAGAAACTCTAATAACAAATAATATAAAGGGGTAAGAAAATGGGACTTTTATTTTCCTTTTTCGCAGTTATAGTTCTTGTTCTAATTGCATGGGCAGGCGTTAAGGCAAATCTTAATATTCTTTTTGGAGTTATCATCCCTTATGCGGCATTTGCTATATTTGTCATTGGATTTGTTTCGCGTGTTGTAAAATGGGGACGTATCCCTGTCCCATTTCGTATTCCTACAAGTACAGGACAACAGAAGAGCCTGCCATGGATTAAACATAGCAAGATTGATAACCCTTTCACCGGACTCGGTGTCATTATCAGAATGGCTTTCGAGGTACTGCTATTTCGTTCATTGTTCAGGAATACAAAATCAGAATTAAGAGAAGGACCTATGCTCACATACGGTTCAACGAAATGGCTCTGGTTAGGCGGTTTGGCATTTCACTGGGCTTTTTTAATTATCCTTACCAGACACCTAAGGCTATTCTTTGAGCCGGTTCCATGGTTTATTGAAATTCTGGAGACACTTGATGGATTTTTCCAGGTTGCTGCGCCTATCCTTTATATTACAGATATCATTTTTCTGGCTGCTGTAACGTTCCTCTTTTTAAGGAGAGTTATCATCCCGCAAATACGTTATATTTCTCTTGCGGCTGATTATTTTCCCTTATTCCTGATATTTGGCATAGGAGCTTCAGGGGTTCTTATGCGATATTTCTTCAAAACAGATATAGTCGGGGTAAAACAGTTGACTATGGGTTTAATTACCCTGAAGCCCGTTGTGCCAGAAGGCATTGATACTGTCTTTTATATCCATTTATTCCTTATCAGTATGTTGTTTGCATATTTTCCAATGAGCAAGCTAATGCATATGGCGGGTGTGTTTTTAAGTCCTACAAGGAATTTAGCCAATAACAACCGTGCAGTAATGCATGTAAATCCATGGAATTATCCTGTGAAGGTTCATACCTATGAAGAATATGAAGAAGAGTTTAAAGATAAGATGAAATCAGCAGAATTACCATTAGAAAAGGAGTAAGTATGGCAATACCAAAACCTGAAGAATTAGCAAAAATAGACTACAAGCAACCGAAAACAGGGTGGATGGGAACCCCTGCTGAATTTAGACCGGGTATGTTTTGCTACGCGAGTAAGTCTAAAAGTCTTGAATATGTAAGCTTACCAAATCCGCGAACATGGTCTGTAAAAGACGAAGACTGGAAACTCCCAGAAAATTGGCAAGAGATTTTTATCGAAGGCTTAAAGGAACGAGTTGACAAATACCGTTCATTCAGGCTTTTCCTTGATATTTGTGTAAGGTGCGGGGCTTGTGCAGATAAATGTCATTATTTTATTGGGAGTGGAGACCCCAAGAATATGCCTGTGTTGAGGGCAGAGCTTTTGAGGTCTATATATAGAAAATATTGCACCACATCAGGAAAGATTATGGGAAAGATTGCCGGGGCGCGTGATCTGACGATAGATGTACTAAAAGAGCTATGGTATTATGCTTTTCAATGTTCTGAATGTCGCCGTTGTTCAGTTTTTTGTCCCTACGGTATTGATACAGCAGAAATCACTATATTAGTGAGAGAATTACTGAATCTCCTTGGATTGAATATCGAGTGGATTGCAGGTCCTGTTGCAAATTGTTACAGGACAGGAAATCATCTCGGTCTCCAGCCACATACCATAGTAGATACCTTTAGCGTATTCTGCGACGATTTAGAAAATTTAACAGGCGTAAAAGTCAAGCCTACATTTAACAGAAAAGGCGCAGAGATTCTATTTGTTGTGCCATCAGGAAGTTTATTCGCAGACCCGGGCACATTTACTGTAATGGGTGAGCTTTTATTATTCCATGAATTGGGTCTTGACTACACATGGAGCACTTTTGCATCAGAAGGTGGAGATTTTGGGTTTTTTACATCAAACGAAATGGCAAAGAGACTCCATAATAAAATTTACGAAGAAGCCAGAAGGTTAAAAGTAAAGTGGATTATGGGTGGAGAATGTGGTCATATGTGGAGGGTATGGCATCAGTACCATAATACATGGTATGGCCCTGTAGATTTTCTTGAAGAACCTGTCTCTCCAATAACAGGAACAAAATTTGAGAATGCTAAGTCCAATAAAAGTGTCCATATCTGTGAATTTACTGCAGATTTAATCAAAAATGGAAAGCTGAATCTGGATCCCAAAAGAAATGATAACCAAATAGTGACTTTCCATGACTCCTGTAATCCTTCAAGGGCTATGGGATTTTTTGAAGAGCCGAGATATATTATAAAAAATGTCTGCAACAACTTCTATGAAATGCCAGAGAATACTATACGGGAGCAGACTTTTTGCTGTGGAAGCGGCTCCGGGCTGAATGCCTCAGAAGATATGGAATTGAGGCTGAGGGGAGGTTTCCCAAGGGCAAATGCTGTAAGACATGTACATGAAAAATATGGTGTGAATATGTTGGCATGTATTTGTGCCATTGACAGGGCTGCACTGCCACCTTTAATGGATTACTGGGTGCCGGGTGTAAATGTGACTGGTGTCCATGAGCTTGTAGGAAATGCATTAGTTATGAAGGAGGAAAAGAAACGAACTACGAACCTACGCGGTGAACCACTCCCGGAAAAGGAGGGTGAACAAAATGTATAATGGGTGGAAAATAATCATTGGACTTGTTTTATTTGTCGGTTTGGTGATAGCTCCTTTTATATTTAGTGGTGAAAAAGCGACTGCCAAACCAGACCCAAAGGTGGATACTCCAGAAATCTTAAAACTGCCAGAAAACGAAAGAAAATGTGTTGAATCTAAAGAGTATATAAAGAGAGAACACATGAAATTACTTAATCAATGGCGGGATTGGGTTGTACGAGATGGTAACACACTTTATACAAGTTCCAGTGGCAAACAATATACAATAAGTCTTCAAAATACATGTATGGAATGTCACTCAAATAAAAAGAATTTTTGTGATGAATGCCATAATTATGCCGCAGTAAAGCCTTACTGCTGGGATTGTCATATAGAGCCGAAGGAGAAGGAATCATGAGTATAAACAGGAGAGATTTTTTAAAGGTAGCAGGGATTTCTACTATTTTAGGTTTTGGTGGAATATCTGCTGCTGATGCAGTTCGGAAAAATCTGGTTGAGGCATCTCAGGTTATGCCAAATCCGAAGGCATTAGTAGGAGAAAGGTGGGCATTAGTTATTGATTTAAGTAAGTTTAAGACAGAAGCTGACTACAGGAGAGTTATTGATGCATGCCATAATACACATAATGTCCCAGATATTGATAACCCGAAGCAGGAGATTAAATGGATATGGAAGGAGACTTTTGAGCATGTATTCCCGGAGCAGGAAGATGAATATCTTGCAGAAGAAATAAAACATTTGCCTGTTCTTACACTGTGTAACCATTGTGATCATCCGCCATGTGTAAGAGTTTGCCCAACAAAAGCTACATTTAAAAGGGAAGACGGGATTGTGATGATGGACATGCATCGTTGTATTGGTTGCAGGTTCTGTATGGCAGCATGTCCTTATGGAGCGAGGAGTTTTAATTACAGAGATCCAAGGCAATTTATCAATAAAGAAAAAGAAAATCCTGAATTTCCTACAAGGATGAAGGGTGTTGTAGAAAAATGTACATTATGTTATGAAAGACTTGCTAAAGGGCTTAAGCCCGCATGCGCAGAGGCATCGAATGGAGGGATAATCTTTGGTGACCTTGAAGATCCAGATTCTGAGGTCAGAAAGATTCTTAGTACTAATTATAGCATACGGCGTAAACCCGAGCTCGGGACGAGTCCCAGTGTTTACTATGTTTTGAGGAGGGGATAATGCTTGAAAAGGCACTAAAAGGAGGACCAAGATACTGGGTATGGGTAATTTTCTTACTTTCTGTTATAAGCGTTGGATTTTTAGCATATCTTAATCAGTTTAAGGTTGGTTTAGGAATAACAGGCATGAGCAGGGATGTGTCATGGGGGTTGTATATTGGCCAATTTACATTCCTTGTTGGTGTTGCAGCATCAGGAGTTATGGTTGTTCTGCCATACTACCTCCATCACTATAAAAAATTTGGCAGGATTACTGTTCTCGGTGAATTTCTTGCTATTGCTGCAGTTATAATGTGCATGTTGTTTATTTTTGTGGATATGGGGCAGCCGCTTCGTGTCCTCAATGTAATACTCCACCCAACTCCTAACTCTGTTATGTTTTATGATATGCTTGTCCTGAGCGTTTATCTCATGCTTAATTTATTAGTTGGCTGGACAGTACTGGGTGCAGAGCGTAAAGATGTGCCACCGCCGAAGTGGGTAAAACCTCTTATATATCTTTCTATTGCATGGGCACCTTCCATTCATACTGTTACAGCCTTTCTTTATGCTGGACTTCCGGGTAAGCATTTCTGGCTTTCTGCAATTATGGCAGCCCGATTCTTGGCTTCGGCATTTTCTGGTGGCCCTGCACTCCTTATTATCCTCGCATTGATTGTCAGAAGATACACCAAATTTGACCCGGGGAAAGAGGCTATCCAGGCACTTGGGAAAATCGTTACTTACTGTATGATTATAAACGTATTCTTCCTCGGACTCGAGTTTTTTACTGCATTCTATAGCAACATACCTGGACATATGCATCCTTTTGAATATCTCTATGCAGGAATAGAGGGACATGGACAGCTTGTTCCAGTAATGTGGTTATCCAGCATCCTTGCGGTAATAGCCCTTATATTGTTGATCTTCCCGCAGATAAGAAAGAAAGAGTCCTTGCTGGCGATTGCGTGCATAGCTACGTTTTTATCGCTCTGGATAGATAAGGGATTTGGTCTGATTGTAGGAGGATTTGTGCCAAATTCATTCGAAAAGATAACTGAGTACTGGCCTACTTTACCAGAGACTTTAATAACACTTGCGGTCTGGGCAATCGGATTTTTAGTGCTCACCATACTTTATAAGATAGCTGTTACAGTAAAGGAAGATGCAGTATTTGATAAATATGGTGAAAAGCAGATTCAGACAGAATAGAATAGGTTAAAAATTTTTATAATTAAAGAACTGAGGAGGTGAAAAAAGTGGGAGTAGTTCCTGTAGTGGATAAAAATAAGTGTGAGGGTTGTGAGGAATGTATTAACAACTGTCCGGTTAGTGTTTTCCAGATGAAAGACGGTAAGGCAGACCCTTATCAGGCGGACCAGTGTGAAGGTTGTGAAACTTGTGTCAGTGTTTGTTCAACAGGCGCAGTGACATTAAAAGAACAGTGATGATGAAATAAAAAACATGCTTTAATTTGAAAAAGGGATAGTGGATTTTCTGCCAATATCCCTTTTTTATTCCCCTAATATCCTATTTTAGAAAGTCGCAAGCCATGGAGGATTTCTGGAGGAGTTAGTATCAAAATACGGGTATATCGCTATATTTGTGCTTACGTTTCTGGAAGGCGAGAGTGTACTTATTGCAGCAGGGTTTCTCGCGCATAGTAATTATCTTAATGTATATGGTGTGATACTCGTAGCAGCTATGGCTTCATACATAGGTCACAGTACATTTTTTCTTATCGCATTTCACAGAAGAGAGGCATTCATTAATTTTACCCGAAAAATAATAAAAGTTAATCTCTCAAGGCTTGAATCCTTGATGGCAAAATATGGGATAGCATCAATATTTATAAGTCAGTGGATTTATGGTTTCAGACTATTGAGCGCAGCAGTCCTCGGTCTTTCGCGAATGGGCAAAAAAACATATTTTACATATGCGTTTATAAGTTGCCTGATATGGGCAATTGTATGCACTTATGTGGGGTATTTTTTTGGCGTAACACTTAAGAATGCCATTGGCGATATTAAAAAATATGAATTTTACATAGTAGCAGGCATTTTAATAGCAGGTTTTTTAATCTGGCTTGTAAGGGATGTGGCTAAAAGAAAAGATATGGTAGATACGAAGAAATAGCCCTTACATAGGATATTCAAAAACCTGATTCAATCAAGTCTTCTGGATATAAATTTCCCAGTAACCCTTATCATTGACCCGAATAATCTCTAAGGCATATCCATGCATTTCAACTAATCTCGGGATTGTTTCTTCAATGAAGACAGGTAAATCACAGATTATTTTTAATATTCCTCCACTGGACAATTTTTCCATCTCTTTCTTTGTAATGATAATAGGATAAGGACAATCTTTTCCAAGAAGATCAAGGACTTTTGTTGGTGTTTTTGATTTTAAATCTGTCATTAATGGTCTCCTGAATTATATACTTGCTGGTTAATTTATAACTGTTCGAGGATATTTTCGTCAATATAAAAATGTAGTTTGTCAGCCCTAATTGATGCTATAATTTGTTATTATATGTTTCAATAAAGCCCGAATATGTTTTGGTAAAGATTAATGGGTTGTATATTTTGTAATATTGTAGAAAAGAAAATACCTGCTAAGATAGTTTATGAAGACGAACTCGTCCTTGCCTTTGAGGACATTAATCCCAAGGCACCTGTCCATGTCCTTGTAATACCTAAAAAACATATTGCCACAAGTCTGGATATAAAAGAAGAAGATAATTACCTTATCGGACATCTATTCCATGTGGCTAACAGTGTAGCAAAAGATAAGAGGATAGCAGACCGCGGTTTCAGGCTTGTAGTAAATTGCAATGAAGAAGCAGGGCAGACTGTATTTCATTTACATCTTCATCTACTTGGAGCTCGTATTATGCATTGGCCACCAGGATAGGGGAAAGGAGGTAAAAATATTCATAGCCTTAAAATAAAAATCTATTATGAAGATACAGATGCAGGTGGTGTTGTTTACTATGCCAATTATCTTAAATATCTGGAACGTGCACGGACAGAGTTTCTAAAGGATCATGGTATAGACGTAGTAAGATATCACAACGAAGGTTATTTCTTTGTTGTTATTCATGTAGATATAAATTACAAGCGTCCGACAAGGCTTGGCGACATAATCGAAGTTACAACTGAGGTTATAGAAATTACGAATGTTACGATTAACTTAAAGCACGGCGTTATTAAAGACAGCACCATCCTTGCAGAAGCAAATGTAAAGGTTGCATGTATAAATAGAGATGGAAGGCCACAGAGGATACCCGAGAGTTTTAAAGTGTTATCGTAAAGTACAGACAAAACCATCCCCCTTCTCCCCCATGGATTGTTTCCCTTAACCTGTTGGTGATGTCCTGACCTGAATGAGCACAAGCCCTTGACAAGGTATTTTAGAATATGATATCTCTTATCTAAGAGATGTTATATCATTTTGAGTTTTTATAAAAGAGGGGGTTAAAATTAATGAAGAAAAAAATTATTATATTATCAATTTTAATTTTAGCATCTATGCTTTTTCAGTTTGTAGATATTGTATCTGCACACGTAAGGGTTGTTGTAGGGCCATGGTGGCCAAGGGCAATAGTGTTTTTTCCGATAGTGCCAGCGCCGGCACCTGTTGTTGTTCCACCACCTCCGCCACCTGCCAAGCCTTACTTAGGCTATATAAACGTTAATGTTCATCCCAAAGATGCTGAGGTAAGTGTTGACGGCGAATACAGGGGGATAGCAGATGACTTTGATGGAATACCATCCTATCTGGTACTCTCTGAGGGTAGCCATAAGATAACTTTTAGAAAAAAAGGCTACTCTTCTGTTTCCTTTGTTGTAAATGTTATTCCTGCACAGGCAATTACGCTTGATATCACTATGGAAACAATAAAAGAAGAAACGGCTCCTTCTGTTGAAGAGCGTATATATCAGTTAGATATGGAAGGCGTAGGATATGTTGAGCTTGATATAAAACCATCCGACGCAGTTATTTATATTGATGGCTATTTTTATGGAGTCGCTTCGCAGTTCAAAGAGACAGCTGAGACAGTAGCTCTTAAAAGCGGTAGCCATCAGATCGAGATTCTAAAACCTGGTTATGTTACATACACAGCCAACATGTTAATTGAAAAAGGGAAAACAAAAATACTCAAAATTACTCTCGATAAAAAGGAATGACTAATTTGAAAAAACTTATATTAATATTATTAATATTATTTGTGAGCAGTTGTGTTGTTGCTGTAGATAGCCCTCCGCCAGCCGGACCTGTTGCACCATCGCCTCCTGTTGTTGTGCCAGCTCCATATCCTCATCCGCACCCGATAATAATCCCTTAAGAAATAAGCCAATTCAATAAGGAACCCCGCAGATCTGCTACGGGGTTCCTTATTTTCAATTAACCCGATAAAAAATGCAGATGTTGTGAATCCCGATTTATCGGGACGATACCATAGTGTACCTATAACTGATGGTTCTACGAATATTTTTACCCATACAGCCATTCAGGATAATCTCAATAAAACATCGAGTTAACTAAATTTTTGAGCAATGTCTGCATTTTCTGGGTTAATTCGCACAATTCCTGGTCTTCCAATCTCTCCTTCAATAGAATAATGGAATTCATGAAATAAGCCAATGACCCACAAATTTGTCATCAGGTGTTGTGTAATGCAAGAAGTGGTAAATTCAGATTTATCTTTACAAAGTGAAAGGTATAAAACTATCTGGTCAGCAATATGCGGCTCAAGTGCTGCGCCTGTGGAATAATATTTAAGAAATTCTTCTGCTGCATCTTCTCCAACAACCTCTGCCCTTTTGCCTCTTTCACCGAGTGAAGTAAAGCCAGCAATTGAGTTCTCTGATTCTGACTGCAAGAATATAAATGTTCCCTGTCCCGGAGTTGGTACACTTAATAATTCTATGTCAATGCTTGATTGAAACGAGATTGCTATATTAGATGAATATATCCTTTCCACCATTGCCTTTTTCTGTCTTTCAGCAATTGATAATGGAAGATTCCCAACACCCGAAATTCCTGATAACTTTATAATATTGCCTCTCTCCAGAACCTTTAATGGTCTGATTTCCTTTGCAGGAAATGTCTCGGCTCTAATCTTTCCTCCGCCTTTGGGATAAAACCCGTATGATTCAATGGAAAGCCTTACATTAATCCCTATACGTTTTAAAAAAGGAGAAAAGATTTTTGCAAGATAGTCAAAACAAGGGCTGAAAGGCACGTGGGTGCCGCCTTTAAGGGTTATGGTAGTCTTTTGCCCTTCAAATCCCCCCATCCCCCCTTTATTAAAGGGGGGTGAGGGGGGATTATTTGAAAAAATAATGGCTGGTATAAGTGTCTGCAAAACCAGCGATGTTGCCCCGGCAGTGCCTATATCAAAGAGAAAATCTCCGCCTTTTACCTCATGCGGAGAAAATAAAAATTCTGTTGAACCTGTGTAATCACCTTTTACTTCTGCATCAGAAAGGAGTTGACCTGCCCTTACACATGTAAGATGCTGCGGCATTAGTCCTGGTTTTTTTCTGCCCTTTCTAATGTTAAATATCCTGAAAGGCTTTTTAAACATACAGGAAAGACTAAGGGCAGTACGGAGTATTTGCCCTCCACCTTCGCCGTAACTTCCATCAATCTCGATCATAATCTTTATTGTAGTTTAAAAAATTTTCTTTTATAATTCTACAATCAGATTAAAAATATAGAATCTTATAAAAAATATTGCTAAAATAAACGAGCCTTGTAAAATCTGAAAAAATTTTAAAGGAGGTTGTAGATATTATGCAATTAAAAGATGTTATTAGTATTAGCAAAGATAGGGTAGAAATAAAAGATATAAACGGCTTGAAAGGCATAATGGACAACCTTGTTTATGATGCGGTGTTTTCAGAAGGCGACAGGAAAAACTCCCTTTTGATACTCATAAAGGAAATAGCTAAGGCAGCAGGTGCTGTACCTTCGTCTATTCAGGGGCTTTATGAAGAAATGGGAAGGGCTTATCCAGGCTTTACTGTGCCTGCCATAAATATAAGGGGACTTACTTATGATGTTGCAAAAACTATTTTTAGAACTGCTATCAGGATGAACGTTGGTGCCCTTATATTCGAGATAGCGCGCTCAGAGATTGGATATACAAAACAGAGACCCCTTGAATACACATCTATTGTGCTTGCTGCAGCAGTGAAAGAAGGTTTTCAGGGACCTGTATTTATTCAAGGCGATCATTTCCAGCTCGTGAGAAAGAATTATTTAAGCGACCCAAAACCTGAGATAGATTATGTAAGGGGTTTGATAAAAGAGGCGATAGAGGCTGAATTTTACAATATTGATATTGATTCATCCACATTGGTGGATCTGGAGAAAGGCACGCTTAAAGAACAGCAGATGCCTAATTTTGGAAGGACAGCAGAACTCGCTGAATATATAAGAGAAATTCAACCTGCGGGTATAGAAGTGTCTATCGGTGGAGAGATCGGCGAGATAGGAGGTAAAAATAGTACACCTGATGAATTAAAGGCTTATCTTGATGGTTTTAAAGAGACCTTTAAAGGCGGTAAAGGATTAAGTAAGTTAAGTGTCCAGACAGGCACGAGTCATGGTGGGGTTGTACTGCCTGACGGCACACTCGCAAAGGTGAAGATAGATTTTGAGACGTTAAGAAGACTTTCAGACCTTGCAAGAAAAATATATGGTCTTTCAGGATGTGTCCAGCATGGCGCATCAACCCTTCCTGAAGATGCATTCAATATGTTCCCTGAGACAGGTACGTCAGAAGTGCATCTTGCCACAGGATTTCAGAATATAATTTATGACAGCAAACACCTTCCAATGGAATTCAGAGAAGATGTGTATGACTTTCTCATCCACGAATATGCAAAGGAAAAGAAGGAAGGGCAGACAGAGGAGCAGTTTATTTACAGTGTAAGGAAAAAGGGTTTTGGACCATTGAAAAAGAAATGGTGGGATCTGCCTTCTAATGTGAAAGAGCCGATTATGAAAGAATTAGAGGCTAAGTTCAGATTGTTATTCGAAAAATTAAAGGTTTCAAATACAAAGGATATTGTAAACAAGACCGTAAAACCTGTAATTATAAAGAAAGAAATCAATCAGGGTTTGCTGGAGCTATAAAAGTTATATCCGTTCGGTATATTAGCTGTTAAAATGTTATAGATGCCTTAATGCCGAATTCTGTAGATTTATTTTCGGGTTCATATGCATATCCGATATATGTTCCATAGTATGTCCAGTCTGCTATTTCTGATTTCATGATATGCCAGTATCGTATGAAGGGCTCTATCGCTATATCCATGTTTTTGATTCTTTTATAAACTTTTATAGAACCTCTTACACCATATCCTTCATTTTGCTCGTTTTCTACATCATTATAGCCTGAATCAACATCGCTGAGATGACTTATCTGTTTTCCCCACCAGAAGATATCATATTCTGCTGTTATGCCGATAGCCCAGCCATTCTCTAAAGGAGTAGTAATAATTATGCCCAATGGGCTGTATATATAATTCGATTCTCTCTCATAGCCGTAAGCTCCTGTTGTAGAAATTCTTCCTGAGGAATCGTCATTTAAATATCTATATCCAAGTCCTGTATAAGGAGTAAGAATAGATTTTGATACAAAAAAATCATAACCAAATAGTCCTCTTAGCTCTACCATATAGTCATCTATATTATTTATTTTGCCTGAATTTGAATAATCAACCTGCCCATAACTGCCTCTGCACTCTGCCTTGACCATTAAATTATTCCGGTAGGCATAAGAACCAGCTATTCCATACATTATGCCTTCTTCCTTCATCACGTCAGGCTCCCTGTAGGTAATATGAGATATTTCAGCGCCTAATTCCAATGTATGCCTTTGGAAGGGTTCTGCAAAGGCGATTCCAGTCCCAATAATAATAAAACATATTATTAATGCTAAAGACTTTTTCATTTCGTTTATTTTTCTCCTCTTATGGATAACTCTCATATGACGTTATTTAGGAAACATTATGTTTTTTTCTAAGGTGTCGTCATTGTGTTTATTCGGCACCCAGCCTCTTTTCTATTTCTGTTATCTTGGATAGCTTTGAAATAATATAATATAAAATTAAGCGATAATAATTTCAATAATAAATTTTTTTTATGAGATCTGAGTTTGCTTTTTAGCTATTTATAGTTTAATCTAATCTTTTATTCATAAATTTTCTCGGATATAGACAGGATATAGTATTTTAGCGGGTTTATTTTGCCGATATTCATACAGTATGTATATAATAAATAATAAAGAGGCAAAATACCTTGGATTCCCGATTTATCGGGACGAGAATGAGCGAAAATACTATGTCCTGTCTTGGTAAACATAGTTTATGAATAATCTGGGCTAAATTTATGTCGGGCATTGCGATATGGATAACAGGGCTTCCCGGAAGCGGAAAAAGCACAATTGCCAATATGCTTAAAAGTGCCCATCCCGAGTTTGTCGTTCTCAGGATGGATGAGATGAGAAAGATTGTCACCCCCGATCCTACTTATTCTGATTTAGAAAGAGAAATCGTTTACAGGACGATTGTTTATCTTGCAAAGAAACTTACAGAACTTGGTCATGACGTAATCATAGATGCAACAGGAAACCTCAGAAAATGGCGTGAACTTGCAAGGCAACTTATACCCCGATATATAGAGATATATCTGAGATGTTCTTTGGATATATGCATGCAGAGGGAAAAGAGCAGGATAGAGACTCATAAAGCACCAAAAGATATTTATAAAAAAGGGGCTGCAGGATGGCCTGTGCCCGGTGTAGCAGTGCCCTATGAAGAACCATTACACCCTGAGGTTTTGATAGATAGTGATAAAGTTTCCATAGAGGATGCTGTCGCCAGAATAGAAACTGAACTAACGAGGCTTAAATCCTGATGCCTTTGGTAAGTCCTTTTAACTCAAACATCACTGTGACAATAAAATCATCCGGCCTTTTAATAATGTCCATATTTATTCCCCAGCACTGGCTTTCATATTTTATAAGCACTGAAATTTCTTCTATCTCTTTTTCTTCAGCATCATACCATATTTTTCCATCCATATATAAAGGTTTGTATGGATGGAACCCGATGCCAGCATTATAGAAGGTTATATTATCCTCCCTGCTGTATCTCTGCCCAACAGAAAATGTGGTATCAGAGACCTTCAACCATAAGTCAGAATTTAAATCTTCAAATCTGTTAGTATAGGTATCATAGCTTGTATCCAATCGCAGAAAGACAGGCCTTTTTACAGAGATTTCAAGGCTGGTTGGCAAAAAATGTTTATCTTCACTATATGAATCAAATCCTTGTGATGCCTTTATGATAATTAGTTCACCTTTCCTATCTATAAATCTATTAAGCAAGCTAATTTCTGTTAGGGATGCGTCTTCAACGACCTCAGTCGAATCAAAGACAGGAATATCTTCAGAACCTGTAATAAAGGTATACGTGATAGAAGGCTGTAAAATATGTGTGAATGATCCATATCTTTTAAAAAGGTCTGTTTGCACTGATGCTTTATATTCAAAGACTTCCCTGTGTAGAGAATTATCTTCGCTTTCATTCAGAGAATATGCGGTTTCCCGTAGACCGGCGGTTTGCAAAAATACTATATCATCTCCTATTTTATGTGATATTTGCGGATGAATATCATATCTCTGTCCATATATTCCATCCTCCCTCCAGAAATTAGAGAAGGTTGTTGATGCTGAAACCCATAAATAACTGAGTTTTGTAGGATTCAGAACAAATCCTGCCTCTGGCAATGTCTGCGGTGGAGAATCACTATCTTTTTCCAAGTCAATCCAGTACTCTGACATAAGATAAAAGCGGGAATTTGTAAATTGGAGTGACACTTCACCTGTTGACTCAAGAAAGCGGGTTGACCGCGTTTTGAAGTCAGTGCTAAATTCGTTGAAGAAGTCCTTCTCATTTACATAATTTACATTAAGGAAACCATCAACCCTTTCGGTGTTTCTCTGTTCATGCAGCACACTGAATTCCCAGAAGTCTTTATTAAGCTCTGTATCTCTTATATGATAAAGCCACCATTTGCCGCTTATGTCCAATGGATATAGATATCTATATTCAAGGTTTTCTCCAATCCCTCTCTTTGTGTAAAGATCCATTACAATAGTTGCATCTATGTTTTCTGATATTGCCCAGAAGAAAGGGATACTGAAATATCCACCTCTTGATTCACTATATCCGAGAGATGGCATCAGAAATCCTGTTTGTCTTTCTGTGAGAATAGGAGCGTATAAATAAGGTGTATACAGAACAGGAATGTCCTTGATGCAGAAAGTAACATCGCTTGCCGTCAAATCTTTTCCTATTACTGCATTTACATTTTTGCCTCTAAAACACCATTCAGGCACAGGTGCATCACAGGTCGTAAATTTTGCATCAGGACTGAAGTAATATCTTTCCCCTCTTTTTTCTATCTCCTTTCCAGAGATATGGTAATTAGTTTGCACGTAAAAAATTTCTGCATTGTAGATTTTGCCTGTTTTGGTATCGAGATTCATCTCTAAACTGCTCGCGTTAATTATCGAGTCAGTATCGTTATACCTGACCGAGCCCTCTGCAACCAGATCAGATGTTTGCTCATTATATCTCACTTTATCTGCCTCAATAATTACATCATCTTTTTGAATCCTCACATTGCCTGTTGCAATATATGTAAATGTTTCTTCACTATATTCAAGGGTTTCAGATGTTATGGTCATATGTTCTTCTGCAAAGCAGTAATTAGTTAGCAGTAAATAGCAAATAATGAATATCAAAAAAATAGGCTGTTTGGTATTCATAATGATTCTCTTAAGTTGCTGAGTATTGCCTTTTCACCCAAGGCTTCTTTTGCTTCTCCAATTGTATAGAATGAACCTGTAATTATAATAAGTGAAGAGTTTGGAGCCATGGATTTGGAAAGGGAGATTGATCTTGCCATCTCTATTGCGTCTTTTACAGTAGGAGCAAGTTTTATATTCTGGAATCCAAGTGATGTTGCAACATCGGCAAGCTTTTCAGGAGAAGCTGCCCTTGCATACTCAGGAGAAGTAAGTATAATCTCTGATGCAAGGGGCAATAATGGGTTCATTATACCATTTATATCTTTGTCATTCATAATGCCAAAAATAATAATGACCCTTTTATAACTTCCAAGAAAAAAATTTTTTAGTGCGGTGGAAAGTGCTTCTGCTGCAGCAGGATTATGCGCACCATCTATCAATATATCAGGGTTTTGACTAACAATCTCAAGCCTTCCTGGCCATCTGACATTCTTTAGCCCCTCTCTGAGGGAATCAATGTAATCTTCAACTTCTAACTTGCAACTTTTTTTAAGTGCCATCATCGCTGCTTTTATTGCAATACATGAATTGATAAGTTGATGTTCTCCGACGAGTGGAATAAAAAGATCTGAAAATATTATGTCTTCATCATAATAATCAAAACTGATCCCTTTTAGATTCGATGACTTTAATAAACCCTTGAAATCTTTATTGCACACAAAAAGGGGGGATTTCTTTTTATATGCTATTGTTTTGATTATATCTTCGGCGTCGGTTTTCTGAGGTGCGGAGACAACAGGGATTCCTTCCTTTATAATCCCTGCCTTCTCCGTTGCTATTTCTTTAAGTGTCGTTCCGAGAAATTCCTTATGATCGTAATTTATACTCGTGATTACAGATACCTCAGGGGCAATTACATTTGTGGCATCAAGCCTTCCTCCCATTCCTACTTCTATTACTGCAATATCTACTTTTTTTCTTTTAAAATATAAGAATGCCATTGAGGTTACCACCTCAAAGAAAGTGGGTGATATGCCCCCAAAATTTGCAGCGAGTTCCTTGATTTCTTCGGTAAGACTGACAACGTCGTTTTCTGTTATTTGTTCGTCATTAATCTTGATTCTTTCTGTAAAACTCACAAGGTGTGGCGATGTGAAAAGCCCAACATTAAGACCAGCAGACCTCAAAATAGATGCAACAATCGCAGAGGTTGACCCCTTTCCATTTGTCCCTGCAACATGTACTGAGGGGAATGATTTATGAGGACTGCCGAGGCCTGACATAAGCCTGTTTATATTTTCAAGCCCTAATTTGATTCCGTGTTTCTGGAGATTATAGAGATAATTGATTATCCCACTATAACTCATAAGAGCAGGCCGAGGAGTTTGGCAAGTGTCTCCTTCAGGTTTTTTCTTTCCACGATGATGTCTATAAGCCCATGTTCGAGAAGAAACTCAGCCCTCTGAAAATTATCCGGAAGGGGTTGCTTGATGGTCTGCTCTATAACCCTTGGTCCCGCGAAGCCAATCAGGCTTTTTGGTTCAGCGATAATTATGTCTCCGAGGGTAGCAAAACTTGCAGTGACACCTCCAAAAGTTGGGTCACATAAAATTGAAATATAAAGTATTCCGTTATCTTTTAATCTGCCTATAGCAGCAGAAACCTTTGCCATCTGCATAAGCGAGTATATACCTTCCTGCATCCTCGCGCCACCCGAAGATGAGACAGCTATAAATGGCCGTTTTTTTTCTATTGACCCTTCTATTGCCTTTACTATCTTTTCACCAACAACAGATCCCATGCTTCCACCCATAAAGGAAAAATCCATAATAGCGAGGCTTACAGGGTAGCCATTTATAAGTGCATCTCCTGAGATCACGGCTTCTTTAAGTCCACTTTTTTTCTGATTCTCTTTTATTCTATCTTTATAAGGGATAGAATCTTCAAATTTGAGGGGGTCTGCAGGTGTAATATTTTTATACAGTTCTACAAAACTTCCTTCATCAACAAGTAGCCCCATTCGCTCTCGCGCACTTATCCTGAAATGGTAATTACATTTAGGGCATACCTTTAAGTTTCGCTCTATTTCCTTTTTATATATTATCTCTTTGCAGTTGTCGCACTTAACCCAAAGACCCTCAGGAATCTTTCCCTTCTTGTCAGTTCTTAATTCTTTTTTCTTTTTAAACCATGCCATATTTATATTTTTTATATTATATAGGTTCTGCCATCCTTCAGGATGCTGATTTTTAACGGAAGATTTTTGACCTCTTTTCTTATTTGCTCCAGATATAGAGGTTTGGGATGTGTAACAAGAATCTTTTCAGGAAGACTCTTCATCTTTTTGACTTCTTCCATAAGAAGACTTGCTGTGAGATGTCCTGACTTAATAGCCATAGCCTTAAGTTTGTTCGGAAAAGAGACCTCTATTATCGCGCAATTTATACGTCTTGCAGCTTTCCATATAGCATCTGTTGGCCCTGTATCCCCTGTGTATAGCAAGCGTCTTCCTTTTCTGTCCTCGATGATATATCCAACAGCAGGCACAGAATGATTTACATTATATGCAGTTATTGTATAGCCATTTATCTCAAAAGGCTTTCCTGGTGAAATTGGTTTCAGTAACAATACAGGCTCAGAAGCAGTGGAAATAATTGTGAAATCAGGCCATATCCTGTTATTTAGTAGATTTTTCTTTAATGCCATCAACACCCTCGATATGCTGATTACTCGAACACTATGTTTCTTATTTCTTATAACAAGATTGTCTGCAAGAAAAGGGATTCCCTTGATATGGTCCAGATGCGCATGCGTTATCAGTATATTATGGATCTTCCATTGTGAAGCCTCATTGAGAAATGCGCCAATTGTGCCAGCATCAAGAAGCATACTGCCATCAATCAAAAAGGCCGGAGGATTATGTCCCGGAGATTCACCACCGGAACTTCCTATAACCTTTAGTTTCATTGCACAAGCTCCTTTTCACTGAATACGCTAATAAATGCTTCAACAATATTTTTGTCGAACTGTGTTCCTGCGTGCCTTCTTAATTCTTCAAAGGCAACCTCGAAACTTAATGCCTTTCTATAAGGCCTATCTGAAGTCATGGCATCAAAGGTATCTGCAACAGCAATAATTCTTGCTATAATCGGAATCTCTTCACCTTTTAGATTATCTGGGTAGCCCTTTCCATCAATTCTTTCGTGATGACTACGAACTCCTGATGTTACATCCTTGAGTTGTTTTATGTGGCTAAGTATATCAGAGCCATATTTTGAATGCATATTCATTTTTTCAATCTCTTCAGGGTCAAGCTTGCCTTCTTTTAATAAAATACTATCTCTTACGCCAATTTTGCCAACATCATGCAATATTGCAGTGAGTTTAAGGTCATCGAGTTCTTTTCGTGAAAGTCCTATAACCTCTCCTATAGCATAACTATAATTCATTACCCGTCTTGTATGTCCTCCTGTATATGGATCCCTCTTTTCTATAGTCTCTGCAAGTGCCTCTGCTGTTCCATAAAATGTATCTCTGAGTTCCTGATAGAGGTTTGCATTCTCTATGGCTATTGCTACCTGATTAGCAAGTGTCATAAGTGCCTCTTTATCTGCTTCATCAAAGATACCATGTTTTTTATTTATTGCCTGAAGCGCTCCTAAAATCACATCTTTTGATTTTACAGGTACGCACACCATACTTTTTGTGATAAAACTGCTCTGTTTATCAGCGCCCTTAAAGAATCTTTCATCTGACTGGACATCATGGACTATTATCGCTTCTCCTTTTTCTACTACCCATCCAGCTATACCTTCTCCTTTTTTGAGTCTTATTTTTTTTATTTTGTCACCTTTATCACCGAGGGCAACCTCAAAAAACAGGTCGCCTGTTTCCTTGTCAACAAGCATGAGACTACCTGCCTCTGCATCAAGAAGTTTCATGGCTGCCTCTATCGTGCGCTTTCTTATCTCGTGTGTATCGAGAGTCGAATTTATAAGAGAAGAAAGTTCTATTAGTGTATTCAATTGCTCAAGTTTTTTAGAAACGTCACTCACCTTATTGCCTCTCTTAGGCTAATAAGATAATCTTTCAGATTATCAGGAGATTCATAAAGCCTTTTTACGATTGCACTGCCTACTACAACACCATCAGCCACCCTCGCAACTGCTGATGCCTCCTCATGGGTAGAAATACCAAAGCCAACAGCGATCGGTTTATCGGTGTATTTTCTTATTTTTGAAATTAAAATATCCATTGAGCCATCAAACAACAGGTTAGCCCCTGTTACCCCTGTTATAGAAACATAGTATATAAAACCAGTTGATGCCCTTGCCACTTTTTTTATCCTGTCTTCTGTTGAAGTTGGTGCAAGCAGGAAGATGTTATCAAGAGCTAATTTTCTCGATAATTTTATGAAATACCCAGCCTCATCAGGTGGAAGATCAGGAATAATCACACCATCAACCCCTGCATCAGTAGCATCTTTTACAAAATTTTCCTCATTAGACTTATATACAGGATTGTAATATGTCATAAGTGCTATAGGTACCTGTGTTATCTGTCTCAGCCCCTTCACAAATGCTATAACCTTTCTTAATGTAACGCCATTTTTTAATGCCCTCTCTGATGCCCGCTGTATTGTTGGACCATCTGCGAGAGGGTCTGTAAACGGTACCCCCAGTTCAACAATATCTGCCCCACATTTTTCGAGCAAAAGCACAGTATCCTTTGTTTTCTCAAGAGAAGGGTCGCCTGCCATAATATAAGGGATAAATGCCTTTTTATTCTGATTCCGCAGGTTTTTAAATGTCCTTTCGATTCTATTCATAGCTCTATGCCCTTAATCCTTGCCACATGCTGGACGTCTTTATCACCGCGGCCTGATAGATTGACAATTATAATTTTTTCCTTAGAAAGTTCTGGTGCGAGCTTTATAACTTCTGCGATTGCATGGGCAGATTCGAGTGCAGGGATAATCCCTTCTGTTCGGGATAAGAGTTCAAATGCAGATAATGCCTCATCATCAGTTGCGTAGGTATACCGAACCCTTTCAGTATCTCTCAAATAAGGATGCTCTGGACCTATAGAGGCATAATCAAGACCTGCTGAAACAGAATGTGTTCCGAGGACATTGCCATCTTCATCCTGAAGAAGATAACTCTTACACCCCTGAAACACGCCGAGAGAGCCTCCTGCAAACCTTGCTGCGTGTTCACCTGTCTCTATGCCCTTACCGCCTGCTTCAACGCCAATCATCTTTATATCTTCGTTAAGGAATTCATAAAAAAGCCCTAGGGCATTGCTTCCGCCACCAACACAGGCTATAAGATAATCAGGGAGCCTATTTTCGGCTTCAAGTATCTGTTTTCTTGCCTCCTTACCAATGACTGACTGAAATTCTCTGACCATAACAGGAAACGGATGGGGACCGAAAACTGTGCCGAGAACATAATGTGTTGTACGGACATTTGTTGTCCAGTCACGCAATGCCTCATTAATCGCATCTTTTAATGTTTTTGAGCCTGTTGTCACCTCTGTGACCTTGGCGCCGAGCAGTCTCATCCTGAATACATTAAGAGACTGCCTTTGCATATCTTCGGTTCCCATATAAATCTCACACTCAAGCCCTGCAAGTGCAGCACCTGTTGCGGTTGCAACGCCATGCTGTCCAGCGCCTGTCTCTGCAATCAGCCTATTTTTCCCCATCTTTTTTGCGAGTAAAGCCTGACCAACAGCATTGTTTATCTTGTGTGCGCCTGTATGTGCAAGGTCTTCACGCTTAAGGTATATCTTTGCCCCCCTGAGATGTTTTGTAAGACGCTGGGCAAAATAAAGAGGTGTGGGCCTTCCTATGTATGTCTTCTGAAGATGGTTAAGCTCTCGCTGGAAATCTTTATCCTTTTTAGAATGAAAAAAGGCATCTTCGAGTTCTTTGAGTGCAGGCATAAGGGTTTCAGGGACAAAACGCCCCCCATAATCGCCAAAATAACCTTTTTTATTCGGTAATTTTTTACCCTCTCTCATAGAAGACTATTATAGCCTATATCCTGCTAATATTTACATGCTGTTATGTAAAGGAAGATTTACAGATAAGATTTAATTTTATTATAGGTTTATAAGGACAATTTTCGGTATTGACTTTTTAAGAGTTACTTGGGTAATATAACCTCGATTTTTTCTTGAGGAGGTAAATATGGAAGGGTTACATGAGACTCTGCTGATGGATGCTATTATTGATCCAAACAAAATACCACACAATGTTAGCCATGCAATTCTTGTCTCAATAATATTGATAGTTGCAGCTTTGGTAATAAGACAATCATTGCGTTTGGTCCCAAAGGGTTTCCAGAATTTCATGGAGATGATAATCGAGCTAATACTGAAATTAGTTGATGAGACAATAGGTCACAAATGGAGCAGAACATTATTCCCTTTTATTTGTACAATATTCATTTTTATACTTGTCTGTAACCTTATGGGTTTAATACCCGGATTTACTGCAGCAACAGCTAATGTAAATACAAATGCAGCTATGGCAGTGCCGGTCTTTATCTTATACCACTATTTTGGGATAAAGGTTCACGGGGTTAAATATATTAATCATTTTCTTGGTCCTATTCGTTCACTGGCAGGACTCCCACTCATGATTTTAATGTTCTTCGTAGAAATAATTGGCCACTTTGTCAGACCACTCACCCTTACAGTACGACTTTTTGGTAACATGACAGGAAAACATATATTGCTTCTTGTCCTTGGAATTATCTCCCCATGGGTTATACCAAGTGTTATTCTGGGACTCGGAGTGCTGGTGAGCGTTGTCCAGGCACTTGTCTTTACACTTTTGAGCATATGTTATTTCGCCGGTGCCGTTGAAGAGGCACATTAATTTTATTATTGATGAAAGGAGGAAGTTGCACGATGAAAAAAGCATTTACAGCGATTCTTCTTGCTCTCGTACTTGTAACAATATTGACACCCCTCTGCTTTGCTTCAGAGGAAGCAGCAGCCACCGACAGTAAAGGTTCGAATATCTTCTATTATGCCCTCGCTGCTCTTGGTTGTGCTGTAGGAATGGGACTTGCTGCACTCGGTACAGGTATTGGTATGGGTACAGGTTTAGGTGGTGCTTGCGAAGGTGTTGCAAGAAATCCAGGAGCATCGGGTAAGATTACAACAACCCTGATTATCGGTCTTGCTATGATCGAGTCTCTCGCAATCTACGCCCTTGTTGTTGTTCTTATTCTCATCTTCGTGAATCCTTTTGGAAAGCTTCTTCAATAAGACCAAATAAAAGGATTTAAAAGGGCAGGATAAAACCTGCCCTTTTAAATTTTTATGATTACGGTGGGTTTTTATAAGCCATTTTCTGTATGACAAATTTTTCCTAATCTTTAGGGGGAAAAGATTCCTGCCTCTCAAACACGGGGCTATCGAAAATTTGAAACAGTATTAAAAAAGATTTTATGCCCAAAGATATCAGTTCATATTCAATAAAAGATTTTCTTGAAGAGAAGCTTAATCGCTATTTAAAAGAATTGAAAAAGCTCGAAAATGGACATCTTTATAAAACTGTGCTTTCAGAGGTTGAAAAGTCTCTTATCAAGATAGTCCTTGAAGAGACCGAAAACAACCAGCTTAGGACTGCAAAGATTCTTGGAATAAATAGAAACACCCTCAGGTCAAAGATAAAAGAATATAAAATCCGAATATGATTTTCACCCAGCACCCAAAGAGGACCAATGACTGTAAGGTCGCGGTGAGGGGTTCACTTCAGAAGCTACAGCAATACCATGCAATTTGATATCATCAAGACAGACGGAAATGCACGTGCCTGTGTTATAAAAACAGACAGGGGTGCAATAAACACCCCTGTATTTATGCCAGTCGGCACGCAGGGAAGTGTTAAGGCGATGTCTCCTGAAGAATTAAAAGAGATCGGCGCTGAAATAATATTATGCAATACATACCACCTTTATTTAAGACCAGGACATGAGATAGTTTCGTCCCTCGGCGGTATCCACAAATTTATGAACTGGGACAAGCCTATACTTTCAGACAGTGGTGGTTTTCAGGTCTTCAGTCTTTCTGCATTACGAAAGATAGAGGGAAAGGGGGTATACTTTAAATCTCATCTTGATGGTTCAATGCATTTTATCGGGCCTGAAGAGGCGATGAGAATTCAAGCCTCTCTCGGTTCAGATATAGCAATGGTGCTTGATGATTGTCCGCCATATCCTTCATCTTATGAGTATGCAATAGAATCTCTCGAGAGGACGATAAAGTGGGCAGCAGAATGTAAAGAATATCACAAAAAGATGAAAGAAGCAGGACAAATCCCCCCTCGCCCCCCTTTATTAAAGGGGGGCGAGGGGGGATTACAAAAACATGAATCATGCATCGCGAATCGTGAATCTGTTCAGCAATTGTTCGGAATAATACAAGGCAGTCTATACGAGGAACTCCGTCGAAGAAGTGCAGAAGAACTTGTTGATATAGGTTTTGATGGTTATGCAGCAGGCGGCTTAAGCGTAGGCGAACCAAAGGATGAGATGTACGAGATAATATATTTTACAGCGCCTCTCCTGCCTCCTGATAAACCGAGATATCTTATGGGAATCGGTGAACTAAAGGATGTGCTTGTTGGGGTTGAGGCAGGATTTGATATGTTCGATTGTGTGATGCCTACAAGAAATGCACGAAATGGGACGTTGTTTACAAGTTCAGGCAGGATAAGCATTAAGAGAGAAGAGTTCAAGTCTGACAGCAATCCTCTTGACCCAAATTGTAATTGTTACACATGTAGAAATTATTCGAAAGGGTATCTGAGACACATCTTTCTTTCGAAAGAGATACTCTCCATGAGATTAAATACTATACATAATCTTTATTTCTATTTTAATTTCTTTAAAAATATGAGAAAATCTATTGCAGAAGGAAGATTTAAAGACTTTAAGATTAAATGGGAAGCAATACTTTAGACACCAGAAATTACACTTCTCAGGTAAGAAAAGTCCTTGTTTATACCTTAGTCCTTAATTCAATTGTTGCCATCGCAAAGATTCTTTATGGCTATATAACAAATTCTATTGCTATGACCTCGGATGGATTCCATTCGTTTTTTGACGGGATATCAAATGTAATTGGATTATTTGGGGTATGGATTGCCTCTCACCCGCCTGATGAAAAGCATCCTTACGGCCATAAAAAATTTGAGACATTGGTTACAGGTATTATTGCCATAATGATTTTTATAACTTGCTTTCAGATGCTTAAAAAAGTCTATCTCTCCTTTACCGAAGATTATAAAACAATTGTTACACAAACCAGTTTTGCTATCATGCTTATAACAATGGGAGTCAACATTTTTGTGATGCGGTATGAATCAAAAAAGGGAAGAGAGCTTGGCAGCGATATCTTAATGGCTGATGCAATGCACACAAAGAGTGATTTGCTTGCGTCAACTGCTGTGATAATGAGTCTTATCCTTACGAAGATAGGTTACTACCGTGCAGATGCTGTTGTAGGAATTGCAATTATCTTTTTCATCGCAAGAATAGGGTATAAGATACTTAAAGAGGCATCAGAGGTGTTTGTTGATACAGTTTGTATAGATACATCTGCAATCGAACATATAGTGAATAATATAAATGGTGTAAAAGGGTGCTATGACATAAGGACAAGGGGGTCAGTAAATGCCGTGTATCTTGACCTCCGTGTTTTTGTAAATAATAGTCTTCCAATAGAAAAGGCTCACGAGATTGCGGATAATATAGAAGATAAGATAAAAAAGGAGTTTCCCTCAATTGTGGATATTGTTGTTCATATTGAACCTGAGACATTAAAACATTAAGCCAAAAAATGCATTTGAATAATAATTAAGTCAGGCACATATGCATAAAAATCTTTACAAAGCAGAATTTGGGTATTAAGGGTAATCATATTGTAAGAATGAAAACGTCATGGTTATTTGATAATAAACCGCTTACAAAGGTGCTGCTGGTAAAGCTTTTTCTGCACATATGCCTGCCTCTAAATAAATGAATTGCATTTCTGGGTTAAGCTAAATATACAGGAAGTGGGATGCAAGCATCCCACTTCCTACGCGTTGATATTTAGAGAATCGGCAGATACTTTTCTAATTCATAAGGGAAAACCTTTATTCTGTATTCATCCCACTCTACCTTTTTGCTTGATAGTAACTGTTCAAAGATATGGTCCCCGAGTGTTTCCCTTAGAAGCTGGCTATCTTCTGAATATTCAATAGCCCTATTAAGACTTCCAGGCAGTGTGTCTATTTTCATTTTTTTTCTATCTGCTTCAGAGAGATGATAAACATCCATTTCAACAGGTTCTGGAAGTTTATACCCTTTTTCAATACCTTTGAGACCTGCGTTAAGCATACATGCAAAGGCAAGATAAGGATTGCAGGATGGATCAGGCGAACGCAGTTCAATACGGGTTGCCTTTTCCTTGCCTGGTTTGTAAAGAGGAACCCTAACAAGGGTGGACCTATTTCGCCTTGCCCAGCATATATACACAGGTGCTTCATATCCAGGCACAAGCCTTTTATAAGAGTTTACCCACTGATTCAGGACTAAAGTGATTTCTTTAATATGGGTAAGGAGTCCTGCTATGTATTTTTTTGCTATATCTGAAAGGAAATACTGATCCTTGGGATCAAAGAATGCATTTTGATTTCCCTTGAAAAGGGACTGATGTGTATGCATACCGCTTCCGTTCTGTCCAAATATAGGTTTTGGCATAAAGGTGGCATAAACACCATATTGCTTGGCTATCTCCTTTACGATTATCCTGTGAGTCATTACTATATCAGCCATTGTCAGGGCGTCTTCATATCTCAAATCTATCTCATGCTGGGAATGGGCAACCTCGTGATGGGAATACTCCACCTTTATACCCATAGATTCAAGGGCTATAATTGTATCCCGGCGAAGGTCTTCCGCAGCATCTAATGGGTAGTCAAAATATCCGCCTTCATCGAGAGGCTCAGTGCCTTTGTCAGATTTGAAATAAAAATATTCGAGTTCGGGCCCAACATAAAGTATATACCCTTTTTGCTTTGCCTTTTCGAGGTTTACCTTGAGGATATATCTCGGATCCCCTTTGTATGGAGAGCCATCTGGTTCATAAATATCGCAGAACATCCTTGCAACGGGTTTCTCTTTTGGTCTCCACGGAAGGACGACAAAAGTTGCGGGGTCGGGTCTTGCAATCATGTCACTCTCATCAATCCTCGCAAATCCCTTTATGGATGAACCATCAAAACCCATTCCCTCATCAAATGCAAATTCAAGTTCTTCCACAGGGATCGCAAAACTTTTCAACTGACCATGAATATCAGAAAACCACAGCCTGATAAACTTCACATCGTGCTTTTTAACAAGCTCCATCACATCTTTTTTATCTCTCGGTTTTTCAACCCCTTTTTTGATAGTTGTTTTTGCCATTTTTTAAAAACCTCCTCTTTCTAAAAGACTTTAAATCTTAAGCACTAAATCCTAAACAAAAAATGTCCAAAACTGACAGTCAGACCTTTCGCCTTTGTCTCAGGGTGACACTGAAGTGTCATTTTGATCATTTGATATTGTTTAGAATTTTGGATTTTGAATTTAAATTTTGAATTATATCACCCCTTCCTGAAAAATGCTTTATAAAAATTCATTGCCCTTCCAAAGTATTCTTCGTATATTTTTCCGGTTTCTTCCATTATCTGCCTTGGGTCAGGAATATCTTTAATCCATTCAAGTATCATACCCTTTGTGACTTCTATATGGAATTGAAAACCATAAACATTATTTTATAAAAGTTATAGCTTGCTAATAATATAGCACAGGCAGGGAGACGGATGTTTGTTATTCCCAAATTTTCTATAACCATATTCTTAATTATCAAGGCTCTATTTCTATTTTCTTTATATCTAAAACCATGCCAGATGTAACATCCTGATTTTTAAAGATGTTTTAAAAATCAAATAAATTTATTTTCCTACAAATTTGTAGGGGATAAAGTTAATTTTTGTGATTAACTTCAGTATATTTAGATTTATCAACGCTCTAATAAAAATGTAATAAACAGGATGCATATGCTACAATTTTGTATTCATTACAATTTTGTAGGATATAAATTCTCTTTTTATGCTAACCCAAATTATCTATAAAAATTTTATTTCACGCCGTTCTACATGCAGCGGATATAGTATTCGAGCGGATTTCTTTTGACGATAGTCCAATACACTATGTGAAAATAAAGAGGCAAAAGCCTCGGAGTCCCGACTTTATGTCGGGACGAGAATGAGCGAAAATATTATATCCGCTGCATGTATATGTTTCATAAATAATTTAGGTTAAATAGCTGCCTCGCCATGTTCCCCAGTTCGTATCCTTATTACGTCCTCGATAGAACAAATAAATATCTTTCCATCGCCTATATCTCCTGTTTTTGCCTTGTCAATAATCGTAGATACTACTTTATCTACCATGGAATCAGCGACAACTACTTCTACCTTTATCTTTGGGAGAAACCTCACCTCATACTCAGTTCCCCTGTAAACCTCTACATGTCCTTTCTGATTTCCAAATCCCCTTACCTCTGTCACTGTCATCCCTTGAACGCCAATCTCATTAAGGGCTTTTTTTACCTCATCCAGTTTTATTGGCTTAATTATAGACTCAATCTTTTTCATATCGCCTCCTTTTTGCCTGTCATCAGTCATTAGTCATTAATTATTGACCATTGGCTAATGACTGATTGATGTTTTCTATAAAAAGTGGTATGCCTTTTCTCCATGTCGGGTTTCATCAAGCCCTGCTATCTCGTCATCAATATTAACTCTTAGTCCGACAAATGCCTTGATGACTATAAAGATAACCAATGTCACGGTCGCACTGTATGCAATTGTCACACCAACAGCTATAATCTGTGTTATTAGTTGGCCCATATTTCCATATAAAAGCCCTGCAGCTTTGTTTATAGTTGGATCAGCAAATATGCCGGTAAGGATTGCTCCCAGTGTTCCCGCGACGCCGTGGATGCCAAAAGCATCGAGTGCATCATCATATCTAAACCTTTGTTTAATAACAGCAACAGCAAAGTACGGGATTATGCCAGCCATGATACCAATGATGAGGGCACCTTTAATATTTACAAATCCAGCAGCAGGGGTGATGGCAACTAAACCTGCGACCACACCTGATGCGAGACCGAGAACAGTGGGCTTTTTAGCATATACCCATTCAGTTATCATCCATGACAAGGCTGCAGATGCAGCTGCTGTATTAGTATTAATAAAAGCAACCCCTGCGAGTCCGTTTGAAGCGACTGCTGAACCTGCATTGAATCCGAACCATCCAAACCACAGAAGCCCAGCACCAAGAACGACGAGGGTCAAATTGTTTGGTATTAGAACTACCTCACGTCTTTTACCCAAAACTAATGCCCCTACAAGACCTGCAACACCTGCATTTATATGCACAACCGTTCCACCAGCAAAATCCAATGCCCCTAATTTGGCAAGAAAACCACCGCCCCATACCCAGTGAGCTACAGGAAGATATACAAATGTCATCCATAGAATCGAGAACAGTATCCACGCAGAAAATTTTATTCTCTCGATATACGAACCGCTCGCAAGTGCAACGGTTATTGCCGCAAAGGTAAGCTGAAAGACAACGAATACATACTCTGGGATAGTTCCACTGACACTATTAACACTAATTCCTGCAAGAAATAGCTTTGCGGTATTGCCTATGATTCCTGAAACATCTGTTCCGAATGCAAAGGTATACCCATAGACTATCCACAGAACACTTACTATACAATATGTTGCAACAGACATTGCCATGGTATTGAGGGTGTCTTTACGCCTTGTCATACCTCCATAGAAGAGGGCTAACCCCGGAAATGTCATGAGCATAACAAGAGAAGTGGCAACGATCATCCATGCTGTGTCTCCCGTGTCAATCTTTGGTGTTTCTGGAACTACTGTTGATGTCTCCTCTGCAAATACAATCCCACCAGTAAACATCAAGATTAATAATGTTAATCCTATAAACTTTTTCATTATTCCCCCCTTTAAAAGCTAATCGCTAGATTAAGACCGCCGTAAAAGATATCCTTGTCTTCATCGTCACTTATCTTTTCTATTGCCTCTTTTGCATCATTGCTTAGAGGGAACGAATAAGCTACTTTGGGTGACAGGGTTAAATCTTTTATCAAAGGTATGCTCAAAGATGCTGAAAGTTCACCATTGTAAAAATTACGATGCTGTAACATCAATTATGCAAATTTCATTTAGGGTATAATTCTCAATGGTTTAAACAACTCCCTAAAAGGGAGAAAGGAGAACTATACCCATGAGAGAAAGTTTATCAAAGAAGGCGAA
>JBFMDO010000046.1:0-8001 GCA_040753615.1 Nitrospirota bacterium
GATTATCTTGAATGGCTGTATGGATAAAAATATTCGTAAAATCATCAGTTATAGGTACACTAAGGTATCGTCCCGATGGATATCGGGATTCACAATCCCGATATCCATCGGGACATTTCTTTAATTGTATTTTTCGGGTTAAAAACATCCCAAAAGAGAGGTAATTATGGGGATAATATCAGAAAAGGATCGTGAGCAATTAGTAAAGATTTTTAAATCCATCGTTAATGAGGTTAAAATTATAATATTTACTCAAGAATTTGAGTGTGAATACTGCAAGACGACAAGAGATATTATCGAGGAGATTTCGAGTCTTTCAGATAAGATTTCTTTTGAGACCTATGACTTTGTTAAGGACCAAGCCCTTTCCAAAAAATATGGTGTAGATAAAATCCCAGCTATAATTCTTATTGGCGATCGTGATTATGGAATTCGTTTTTATGGAGTGCCTGCCGGATACGAGTTTACTGCATTAATTGAAGATATTATTGATGTAAGCCGTAGGGATTCTGGGCTTTCAAAGGAAGTGTTAACAGAGTTGCTTAGAGTGGACAAACCTGTGCACATCCAGATAATGGTTTCTCCAACCTGTCCGTATTGCGCCAGCGCTGTACGCACTGCTCATCGCTTTGCAATGGCAAATAATAATATAACTGCAGATATGGTGGAAATATCAGAATTTCCCCATCTCGCTGTGAAATATAATGTTCAGGGTGTGCCTAAAATTATCATAAACGAAGACCACAGCATTGTCGGAGCAATTCCCGAAATAGAATTTGCAAAGGCTGTGCTTAAGGCTATAGGAAAATAGATTACCCCCCAGCAGAGCTTCAAGAAGTCCTTTTATATAATGTCCAAAATTTAACATTTCCTTAATATTGGTGTAACAAAATTTTGTTATCCTGATCCCAGAAAGATTATTATAATATTTGAGATGAAGGAGGAAAAACTTATGAAAAGATTGCTGGTTTTAGTTCTGAGTCTGTGCTGTCTGCTGTTCTTTACGGGAAATGCAATGGCAGCAGAAGAGGAGGTATCCCAGAAAGATATAGAGAAGGTAGTTAATGCACTAAAAGATATAAAATTCGGGCTTTTGTGGTATCTCTCATATCAGAGTGGAGAAGCAAATGGTGAAGAATATGGCAAGTTTACTGCAAAAAGAGGATATTTCAGGTTCACAAAGGAATTTCTCCCATGGTTTGATAGTCATATTACTCTTGATATTACACAGGCAAGTGATTCTGAGGAGACAGGGGACCCTTCAAACAGTCTTGATGGCTCTGTTGCTGTGAGGGTCAAATATCTCTACGGAAAATTTAAACTTCCTGATGCGGTGTTCTTAACAAAGCCTTTCATTGAGTTTGGTATTGTTCACATGCCATGGCTTGACTATGAAGAGCACGTGAATTTCTATCGCTGTCAGGATACAATGTTCATAGAGAGGAACAACACCTTTAACTCGGCTGATATGGGTTTAACATTTGTTTCTTTGTTTGGCGGAGAGATGGATGAGGAATATCAGAAGAATGTAAGCAAATACTATCCAGGTCGTTACGGAAGCATGTCTGTGGGAGTTTATAATGGCGGCGGGTATCATGCAGCAGAAAAGAATGGTGATAAGGTTCTTGAGGGTAGGCTTACAATAAGGCCCCTTCCTGACATCATTCCTGGTCTTCAGTTCTCATACTTTGGAATAACAGGAAAGGGAAACAAAGATACTGATCCTGACTGGAATGTGAATCTCGGATTTGTGAGTTTTGAGCATAAATATGCAGTTGTGACAGGACAGTATTATCAGGGTAAAGGCAACCAGAAGGGTGATGATGAGAATGATAGAGACGGATATTCTTTCTTCACCGAGATAAAACCCCACAAGAAATTCAGCATTATTGGCAGATATGACCGTTTTGATCCTGATACTGACACGGATGAAGACGAAAATACAAGATATATTGTGGGAGCCGCGTATCACATAGACAAACAACATAAAAACATGATTGTCCTTGACTATGACACAGTAAACTATGAAGATGACTCAGAAGAAGATGAAAATAGGATACAGGTAACCTTACAGGTTGCTCTTTAATAAAGATATATAACGGAGATTTAACAGGAGTGTAATATATTTGTAACAATTAAAGCGTATGTTATAGACAACGAGTAGGTTCTATAAACAAATAGGAGAAAAAAGTGATGAAAAAACTTTTAGTAATATTGATGACGGTTTTCTTTATTTGCTCATCTTTAGGTTTTTCTTATGCAGAAGCCATAAGAATTGATGGCTCAACAACAGTATTGCCTATAGCACAGAAGGCAGCAGAGGTATTTATGAAGAAGTATCCTAATGTAAAAGTATATGTATCAGGAAGCGGCTCAGGAACAGGCATTAAGGCACTTATTGATGGGACAACAGATATCGCAACAAGTTCAAGAGAGGCAAAAGATAAAGAGATTGCTACCGGAAAAGAAAAAGGTGTCAACTTGACAGGTCATAAAGTTGCCCTTGATGGTATTGTCCCTGTTGTTCATCCTTCGATGAAAATTGATAATATAACAATGGAGAAACTCAGGGATATATATAGCGGAAAGATTAAAAGCTGGAAAGAAATCGGTGGTCCGAATAGACCTATTTCTGTGGTCTCAAGAGATACAAGCTCTGGGACATATGAAGTCTGGGAAGAAAAGATTCTCAAGGGCAATAAGGTTAGACCCGATGCATTATTGGTCGTATCCAGCGGACAGGCTGTCCAGACTGTTGCACAGAATAAATTTGCAATTGGATATATCGGAATTGGCTATATAGATAAATCAATTAAGGTCATTAAAGTTGATGGCATAAATGCTTCTCCAGAAGCTGTGCGTGAAGGCACATGGCCAATTGCAAGGCCACTTTATATGTATACAAATGGAACCCCATCAGGTGTAATAGCTAAATTTATAGATTTTGTTCTTTCTAAAGAAGGGCAGAAGATAGTAAACGAAGTTAAATATGTGAGTATAAAATAAATAAAAACAGGGGCAAGGGGTTAAGGGGTCGAGCAGAAAAATATTAAATTTCATAAAAAACTTGAACCCTCGAACCCTTGAATCCTCGAACCCTCTCAATACTATGAAATGGCAGACTAAGGAAAAGGCTATCGAAATTATTATCAGTTCTGTAGGGCTGATATCTGTCATAATTCTTTTATCAATAGGCTTTTTTCTTTTCAAAGAGGCATTCTATATTTTTTATAAAGCAGGTGTTTCTAAAGTCCTCTTTGGCAAGGCATGGTATCCTACCTATGACCCACCAAGTTTCGGGATGTTTCCGCTAATCATGGGTACTATTGCTGTGACGGTGCTTACTGCTGTTTTAGCAATACCTTTAGGCTTAGCAACAGCAATCTATATAGCAGAAATTGCACATCACAGAGTAAAAGAATTTTTAAAACCCCTCATAGAGATGCTCGCAAGCTTCCCATCTGTTGTCCTCGGATTTTTTGGTATGGTTATTATAGCGCCTATTCTTTCTAACTGGCTTTCACCTATACTTTCTGAAAAACTTCCTGATTTACTGAGAAATACAAACCTTCCTTTCATATCAACAACCCTCGCTGATTTGTGCTATGACAAATTGTTTATTGCATCTGGGCTAAATATTTCAACTGCTGCCTTAATGCTAACTGTAAGGGCGATTCCTGTCATTTCGAGCATTGCCGAGGATGCAATAACTGCCGTGCCGCGCACATACAGAGAGGCATCATATTCTCTGGGTGCGAATAAATGGGAGACCATCCGAAGGGTCGTAATTCCGGCGTCTGTCTCGGGGTTAAGTATTGCAGTAATACTCGGCATTGGAACGATCATCGGGGAGACTATGATCGTGCTTATGGTCGCTGGCGGTGCAGCAGTCATTCCACATTGGATATTTGATGCGGCAAGGCCGATGCCATCAGCAATTGCTGCCGAGATGGCAGAAGCACCTTATAGGAGCCTTCACTATCATGCCCTTTTTGGCGTAGGGGCAATCCTTTTCCTTATAACATTTGCATTGAGTCTCATCTCTGATTTTGTATCAAAAAGATATAGGGCAGTGAGGGTTGGTGAAAAGATATGATTCAAAACCATGACAGTGCTATTGAATTAGTCCGTAAAAAGAGATTTAATCTAAAAGAAGGTTTTTTCTTATCACTTATCAGGACATTTGGGTTTTCCGGTGCCTTAACCCTTTTTGTCATCCTATTCTTTGTCGCATATAATGGTATTAATGTTCTAAGCTGGGAATTTATAACGCAATCACCTATTGAAGCTATGACAAAGGGCGGGATATTTCCTGTTATCATTGGAACGATCCTGTTAACTGTTTTATGCATGATCGTAGTAATCCCGATAGGAGTTACAACCGCTATTTTTCTGGCTGAATACTCAAAACCCGGTTTGCTTCTCAAGGCTGTTATGATGTCAATATATACCCTTGCAGGTGTTCCATCAGTCGTCTTTGGACTCTTTGGCCTTGCAGTTTTCGTTGTCGCATTTAATTTTGGCATGAGTTTGCTCGCGGGGTCCGTGACGCTTGCTGTTATGATACTTCCCTATATAATATCTACCTCTGAAGAGGCTATTAAGGCTGTGCCTTACAGCTTCAAAGAGGCATCCCTTGCATGCGGCGCTACTAAATGGCAGACTATAAGAAAAGTTGTATTGCCTACTGCAATGCCAGGAATACTTACAGGCTCGATTTTAGGCACAGCAAAGGTTTCAGGTGAGACTGCTCCTATTATGTTTACCGCTGCTGCTTTTTTTACACCTGGAGTTCCCAAGTCATTATTTGAACCCGTGATGGCATTGCCCTATCATATTTATGTATTGGCAACTGCAGGCACATACATAGAAGAAACAAGGACTATACAGTATGGGACATCTCTGACATTAATTGTTTTGGTTTTAGGGATGAATCTGCTCGGTATTATTTTGCGGTCAAGGCAGAGAAAGAAAAAGGCATGGTAGAAAAGAAAACCGTTTTTGAAATAAGAGGTTTCAGCGTTTACTATGGCGACTTTATAGCCGTAAAGAATAACAATCTTGATATCGAAAAGAATAAAATAACAGCGATAATAGGACCCTCAGGCTGCGGCAAATCTACCCTCCTCAGGTCACTGAACAGGATGAATGACCTTATTCTTAATTCGAGGGTTGAAGGCAAGGTGCTATTCCAAGGGGTGGATATTTATGATAAGGATACAGATGTTATTGAACTGAGAAAAAAGGTTGGGATGGTTTTCCAGAAGCCTAATCCATTTCCAAGCTCTGTTTATGAAAACGTTGTATATGGACCGAAAATCAGAGGGATAAAAAAGAAAAGCCAGCTTGATGAAATCGTGGAAAATGCACTTGTCAGAGCTGATCTGTGGAAAGAGGTAAAGGATAAACTCAATGAATCAGGCATGAGCCTGTCCGGGGGGCAGATGCAAAGGCTATGCATTGCTCGATCACTTGCTCAGGAGCCAGAGGTCTTGCTTTTTGACGAACCGACATCGGCTTTAGATCCGATATCAACTGCTCATATAGAAAATTTACTACAGGAATTGCAGAAAACTGTTACTATAATTATTGTGACTCACAATATGCAACAGGCTGCGAGGATATCAAATTATACCGCCTTTATGTATTTAGGTGAGTTAATAGAATTCGGAGACACGGATACTATATTCGTGAATCCTGCTCATAAACTTACAGAAGAATATATCACAGGAAGGTTTGGCTAATGGTTATTTTTGATGAAGAATTAAGGGAGTTAAAAGGAAAAGTATTGAAACTGGGCAGCATGGTCGAAGCAGCTATATGTGATTCTGTAATGTCTCTCGTTGAGAGAAACAATGAACTTGCTAAAGAAGTAATAAATAAAGATTGTTTAATAAATGCCCTTGAAGTAGAAATAGATGAGACGTGTGTCAGATTGATCGCCCTCAGACAACCAATGGCAAGCGATCTTAGATTTATTACGACTGCCATGAAGATAACTACAGACCTTGAAAGGATGGGAGACCTTGCTGTAAATATTGCTGAAAGGGCGATTGAATTAAATGAAGAGCCACAACTGAAATCTTTTGTGAACATCCCAAAGATGGCGGAGATTGCTCAGTCTATGGTAAAAGACTCGCTCGATGCATTTGTCTCAGGATGCTCAACATTGCCTTATGCAGTCATCAAAAGGGATGATGAGGTGGACAATCTTACAGTGAAGAATTTTGAAGAACTCTTAGGACTCATGCTTCAGGATCCAAAGATTATCCCATTAGCTGTTAAAAGGACTTATATCGCTAAATACCTTGAAAGGATCGCAGACCATGCAACAAATATTGCGGAAATGGTTATTTATATGTGCAAAGGTAAAATAATCAGGCATATGGAATTCCCAGCGAGTGAGTAGAGATGTATTAAATGAAGGCTGCCTATTTCTGAAAAGGAGGCTTAGTTTTCTTGTCATCTTTAGTGTAGCAATGGGCTTCCTTGAGGCTGTAGTAGTTGTTTACTTAAGACAATTGTATTATCCTGATGGTTTTGCATTTCCTTTAAAGATAATCGCCCTTGAAGGACTTTCTATTGAATATTTACGGGAGATATCTACTATTGTCATGCTTTTATCTGTAAGTGTAGTAGCAGGTAGAAATCTTTATGAAAGACTCGCATATTTTCTTTTCTGTTTCGGTGTCTGGGATATCTTTTATTATATTTGGCTGAAGGTTCTGTTGAATTGGCCCCCTTCGCTACTAACATGGGATATACTATTTCTTATTCCTGTAGCATGGTCAGGGCCTGTATTGGCACCAATAATTTGTTCTGTAACTATAATAATGCTTGCAGGGAGCATTATGTTTTTTCAACGAAAAGGGTATGCTGTAAAGATAAGTCTACTTGAGTGGGCATTGTTGGGTTCAAGTGCTGTAATTATCTTTTCTACATTTATTTTTGACTATCTGAAGATAATTATAAAAGGAGGATTTCTCCCGAAAATCTTTACATTAGGAACGGATCCCCATTTCCAAAAAATAGTTTCAAGCTATATCCCAACTTCGTATAACTGGTATTTATTTATTCTGGGAGAGGGATTGCTCGTTTTTTCTCTTATAATATTTTGCAGAAGAATGAGATTAGCTAAAAATTAGTCCCGATTTCAATTCCATATTGGTGCGATTAAAAGGCCTCAGAGCTGTTTATACCGCTGACAACGGCGAGGTCCGTTTCAATTCCATATTGGTGCGATTAAAAGAATGAATGAAGACGGCGAACTGCTGAACCCGAACACGTTTCAATTCCATATTGGTGCGATTAAAAGTCTCTCCGGCCTCTTCAGGCGGGGTTTTCTTAATCGTTTCAATTCCATATTGGTGCGATTAAAAGACGGGAGGATCGGCTTGATTGATTTGTTAACTGCAAAGTTTCAATTCCATATTGGTGCGATTAAAAGATCTATAGATCATATTATCGAAGACCTTGAAAAAATGTTTCAATTCCATATTGGTGCGATTAAAAGTATAAATTTTCCTCTGTAGACGCCCCTTTGCCTTTTTGTTTCAATTCCATATTGGTGCGATTAAAAGGCAACAACGATATGTTACATCATCAGGTACAGAAAATGTTTCAATTCCATATTGGTGCGATTAAAAGCGAGGCTCAGGAGTTGTAGATACCCCGCCACGCATGTTTCAATTCCATATTGGTGCGATTAAAAGAACGTTGGGGGCATTGTTTTTGGCTCACATGGACAGGTGTTTCAATTCCATATTGGTGCGATTAAAAGGATTTTCATCATCTGTGAGCTGTATTAATGTATCTTCGTTTCAATTCCATATTGGTGCGATTAAAAGTTTTTCCCATTCTTCTGCTTGCTTTTGAAGATACTGTCAAGTCTTTTCTGCAAATTCTCTCAAAGGGTCTATTCTCAATGGTTTTCATGGTTCCTAATTAAGCTGCAATCCTCTCAAGTTTAGATACCTTTATCCCTGCAAGGATTGCCCTTGC
>JBFMDO010000047.1:0-50272 GCA_040753615.1 Nitrospirota bacterium
CAAGGGCAATCCTTGCAGGGATAAAGGTATCTAAACTTGAGAGGATTGCAGCTTAATTAGGAACCATGAAAACCATTGAGAATAGACCCTTTGAGAGAATTTGCAGAAAAGACTTGACAGTATCCATTGTATAGATGCCCTGACGTTTAGTCAGGGGACTTCGCTTTTGTGTATCGAATAAAATTCGCTATAGAGCGATCATATGTCTTTTCGATTTCAGCAGTAAAAAAACATGCGGGCAGCTCCCCATTCCTTCTGTGGTAATGGAGGCATTCGCAGCACCTATGTTTCTTTTCGCAAGGCTCATATGTGCAATTACAATATTTCTTGAATTTCTCCTGTATGCATTCCATAAAAGACCCCTTTCCTAAATTTTGTTTTTACATTTTACATCCTGTTATTTTTTAATGGCAACCACTGCCTATTTGCCGATACAGAAATCATTAAATATCTTGTTCAATATATCTTCTGTTGTAACAGCTCCGATAATCTCTCCGAGTCTGTCAATGGAATCCCGAAGTTCGAGAGCAAGGATTTCAATTGGCTGATTTTCTATGAGGGCGAACACAGCCCTTTTAAGTGATTCCTGAGCGGTCTCTATGGCAATCTTGTGCCTCAAGTTTGTGATTACAACTCCCTCCCTTTCCTCCTTCCAGTTCTTAAGACAGGTTTCAAATATTATATCTTTTAATTTTTCAATTCCATCGCCTCTTGTTGCAGATATCTGCAAAATACGCGAACTATTAAATGCGAGACGGGAAACGAGTTCATCTTTATTTAGAACTGCTATGAGGTCAGATTTGTTAAGGGCAATAATCACAGTTTTATCCTTTATCTTTTCTATAACCTTAAAATCTTCTTCTTTCAAGGGTTCACTTCTGTCAAATATAGCGATTACCAGATCAGCATGCTCAATACTCTGAAGACTTCTTTTCACGCCTGCTTTCTCGGCAATATCCTCAACATCCCTTATCCCTGCTGTATCCATAATCCTTAGCGGAAGTCCTTTTATGTTGAGGTATTCTTCGATTACATCCCTTGTTGTGCCAGGGACATCTGTTACTATTGCACGGTCCTTTTTGAGGAGTGTGTTAAGCAGAGAGGATTTTCCTACATTAGGCCTGCCCACAATCGCAGTTGAAAGCCCTTCTCTGAAAAGCCTTGCCTCATCATAAGTCGTAAGAAGGGTTTGAAGTTCCCTAATAATACTTTTCATTATTTCAAGCATATCCTCTCTTGAGGCTGTCTCTATCTCATCTTCAGGAAAATCTATGCATGCCTCCACATTAGCACAGAGGTCTGTAAGCCTGTTTCGAAGATATGTTATCTTTTCAGATAAGGTGCCTGAAAGTTGTTCAATCGCCACTCTTCTGCTTTCGTCGGTCCGTGATCGTATAAGGTCAAGGACGGCTTCTGCCTGACTCAGGTCTATCCTTCCATTTAAAAATGCCCTCTTAGTAAACTCTCCTGGATCAGCAAGTCTTGCCCCCTGTTTTAATACAAGCTCAAGTATTTTTCTCAGGGCAATCATACCTCCATGGCAGTTTATCTCCACTACATCTTCTCTTGTGTAGGAATGCGGAGACCGCATTAATGTGATTATTACCTCATCAATCTTTTCTCCGGTTGAGGGATTTTTTATAAAACCATAGATAATCCTATGAGATTTTGAATCCTTCAGTGACCTGTGTTTTGGTGAGATAAAGATTTTTTCAGCTATTTGAATGGAATCTCTCCCGCTCAATCTGACAATGCCTATCCCCCCTTCACCGAGGGGAGTAGAGATTGCAGCGATAGTATTATCTGTAAACATATTTTTAATATAGCATAGACAAGAGTATCAGGAGATTAAAGAATTAAGCTAATGTTTTTTCTTTTGCGAGTTGTTTGTTTACATAAAATTGCTGGGCAATGCTGAAGATATTATTCATAAGCCAATAGAGGACAAGTCCTGATGCAAAATTGAGGAATAAAAATGTAAATATGATAGGCATGAGCATCATTATCCTATTCTGTGTTGGATCCAGTGAGGAAGGCGTCATCTTCTGTTGTATAAGCATGGTAATGCCCATGAGTATGGGCAATGGACCTACAGCAAATCCGCCAATTAATGGAAATGATGAAGGAATATGGCCAAAAAGGGTATCAGGCGCTGAAAGGTCTTTTATCCAGAGCATAAAAGGCGCTCCTCTTAGCTCAATGGCTATTAATAATATTTTATAGAGTGCAAAGAATACAGGTATTTGCAGAAGTATAGGGAGACAGCCTCCCAATGGATTAACCTTATATTTTTTGTAAAGGTCCATAATTTCCCTGTTCATCCTCTGGGGGTCTTTTTTATATTTTTCTCTTATCTCCGCCATCTTGGGCTGTATTTCCTGCATCTTCTTCATTGCCTTCTGACTTTTGTTCATGAGCGGGATAAAAGGTATCCTGACAATTATAGTAAGAAGGATTATTGCCCATCCATAGTTTGCTGTTAATGTATAGAAAAGTTTTAATATCCAGAAGAGGGGTAAGGCTATGATCGAGAAGAATCCAAAGTCAATAATATGTTCAAGCCCTACATTGAGGGTCTTCAGTCTGTCATATTCTTTTGGACCAGCATAAAGGATAAAATTGTTTATGCCGGGTTTTGCCTTGAATGCAATAACAGGAGAGTCTTTTATTTTCCATACCTTTGCCTCTTCCATATTTGTAAGCGGCACAAGGGCAGCAAAGAAATATTTGTCCTCCTGCGCTATCCATCTCAGACCTTCTTTGTATGACTGGGATTCATTCAGTTTCTTTGCATTAACCTCAATCCGGTCAGTCTCTTTAAGCAGCACGGCCCCTGTATGTATTGAGGTATCTTTATCATCGTATATGCCAAAATCCGATCCCAGAGTGATCCAGTATTCAGGCAGCCCTGAGACCTCATCTTTAATATCAATCTTATAAGTATCATTATAGAATGTATATGTCCTTCTAACAGAAAATCCTGAATCTTTATACTCAAACACAAGCGATCCTGAAGGGTTATCTTTATTGAGATTAACATCTCCTCCTGTGACACTAAAGTTAACATCCGAAAGATTAAATTCATCTTTAGAACCTATGCTGAGAGGTGCTTCAATGCCGGGTTTTTCAAGCAGCATAATGTCTTTGTCTGTTTTATCTTTATAAGTTTTTATTGCATAAAATTTTAAGTTACCACCTTGTGTCGTAAAAATTGCTGAATACATGTCAGTTTCAACGCGTCTCTCTTTTTCCTTAGAAGGAATACCTTTATGTTTTTTAACAATAACAGGTTCAGGGGTTTTTACAGGAGCAGGTTGTTTTTCTATTTCCTCTATTGCTGCTTGTTTCTGAATCTTCTGTGGTTCGGGTTTGAGAAAGAGGTATTGATAAAGAAAGAGTATGACGAATGAAATTGCAACAGCAAGAAGCGCTCGTTTTTCCATTTTATTTCACAGGGTCATACCCGCCTGAATGAAACGGATGACACCTCAATAGCCTCCTTAATGAAAGATAAGCGCCTTTAATGGCGCCATATTTACCTATCGCATCAATAGAATATTCAGAGCAGGTAGGGTTAAACCTGCAGCTTAGTGGCAGTAAAGGAGATACTGTATATTTATAAAGTTTTATCAGAAATATCAGAACTTTTTTCATCTTTTATTCTCACCATGAATTTATTAATATCACAAACAAAATCTTCCATATTTGCATCTACAGAAGATTTTCTGGCTACAAGCACAAAATCATAAGTAAAAGGCCACTCTTTCAAAAGCCTTCTCATGGCTTCCCTTAGCAATCGCTTTATCCTGTTCCTTTTAACAGCCTTACCGATTTTTTTACTAACAGAAAGACCGAGACGGCTAAAGTTGAGTTCATTTGGCTTAGCATAAATGACGAGATATTTAGAAGCTGCGGTTAAACCCTCCCTGAAAACTTGCTCGAAATCCCGCTTTTTAACTAAAGAGCGCAAAAGATTTTCAGGCATTAAACAATCAGCTTCTTCCGCCCCTTTGCCCTTCTCCTTTTAAGAACCTTACGTCCGCCTGCAGAACTCATCCTTTCAAGAAAGCCAAGAGTCCTCTTCCTTTTTATCTTATGTGGATGGTAAGTAGTATAAGTTCCCATAATACTTTGAAATAAAATTATAAGTTTTTATTAAAAATAAAGTCAAGCTTTTCGTTACCTCGTGGAAAATATAAAAATTCAATGGAATAGATTTTTGCGGCAACAGAGAAGGTTAAAATGATAGTTTGCAGATTTCTCTCTTTAAAACTTCCAGAACATATTATAAGATTAAGTCTATGGATGCCAGAAAAACAGAAGAATTTGTAAAAGATGGCCTTATTGAATTGGGACTTCAACCCAAGGCTGATCAAATACACGCTTTTTTAATTTATCTCTCTGAACTCAGAAGATGGAACAAGGCATATAACCTTACAGGAATCAAAAAGGATGAGGATATTATAATCAAGCATTTTCTTGATTCGGTGCTTTATCTTAAAGCTATGCCGGAGGGAGAATTAACATCTGCTGATATCGGAAGTGGTGCGGGGTTCCCCGGGATACCGATAAAGATTACCCGCCCTGAGATACAGATGTACCTAATTGAGCCATCAGGTAAAAAATCCGAATTTCTCAGGCATATCATAAGACAACTTGGTTTGAAAAAGATTGAGGTCATAGAAAAAAGGATTGAAGATGTAAAGGTGAACAGGGACATGCCAATCTCGATTGATATTGCTGTTACGAGGGCATTATTTAGTATTAAAGATTTTATAAAAAAGGCATCACATATAGTTAAACCTAATGGTATCTTTATCCTTAATAAAGGACCAAAAGTAAAAGAAGAGATAAATAAACTTAAAAGTATAAAGTATGAAATTTTGCCCCTTAAATTGCCTTTGTCTTATATAAAAAGATATATTGTTGTAGTAAGGAATTAAACTACAACATCTGCGGTTTTCGGGTTAAATGTGTTTTTGGGTTAACAATATTTCTGCTGCTTTTACCACATCTTCAACCTTTATATAAGACAGACATTCTACATTTCTTTTACAACGCGGGGTATATCCAAAATTTGTGCAGGGACTGCAGTCAAGGCGTTTATTTATTACTATGTTCCTTTTTCCGGCAGGAGCCCATTTCTTTTCTATGCCTGAACCAAAAAGGGAAACGGTTGGTGTGCCTACGCCATAAGCTATATGCATTAAGCCAGAATCTGCAGTAATCAATAACCTACATTCTTTAAGGATACAGGCAACTTCACTTAAGGTGGTTCTGCCAGTAATATCCAGTGAGTCTGCTACACATTTTTTAATCTTCTCTGCATCCGTATGGTCTGAACCAGAGCCGAGTATAACTATCCCATACCCGTTATCATGTAATCTTTTAGCAACCTCTCCAAACTTTGCTCCGCCCCATCTCCTTTCTTCTACCGAGGCTCCTGGAAATATTGCTACTGCATTTTTAATTCCCTTTAACAATGACTGGACAGGTGGGAAAATAGTGGTACTAATAAAAGGCTCCTCAACATTAAAATTAAGGAGTTTCCCTGTTATAGGTTTTATTAAATGAAAAAAACTATAAACCTCATAATCCTCATGGCTATATGGAATTTTATTAGAAAAGAAATTTTTTCTTTCGTTTGTATCAAATCCTATCCGAACAGGAGCACGTGTTAAGTATGCCACTACTGCTGAAAGCCTGTGCCATTGCTCTGTATCAATAACTACATCATATTTATTTTTTAGACATTTAAAAATATCCATGTCTTTGTCATATAAATAAATATGTTTTATATTTTTGGAAAGCCTGAATATATCTGCATTTCTTTTTTCACACAGGATGTCAATCTCTGAATAGGGGAATTCCCCTTTTAAGGAATTAATTGCTGGCAATAGAAGTACAGCGTCACCAATACCCCCTGGTCGGATAATGAGGATCTTTTCATATCGGCTGGGTATTTCTTTCTTACATCTGGCAATCTTGAGTGCTAAAAATGATAATGGTTTGCCAATGATGCGGTCGAGAAACTTTAAGGTTTTTATCTTATTCATTATTTATATAGTAAAACTACTCTATAATTTTTTAAAATAATTTTTAAACCCAGATTATCTATGAGGTTTATGATCAAACAGGGGATAGAGTATTTGAGTAAAACAGAGGAGGTTCATCATTGGAAGAAAAAGAAAAGCTTATAAAAGAAAAGATAATGGAAGAAGAGCATGCTGAACTGATGCGGCTCCGAGAGATAAAAATGGATGTATGGGACGTACTTATAAATGAAAAAGGGTTTAATCCTGAAGATATTGATATAGATCCAAAATTCAAGTTTGTATTAAGTGATTGTGAGTTCACTGCAAGTATAGATTTTATTGTTAACTGCAGTTCGATAAGTTTTATGTTAATAAAATGCGCAACATCCATAGAGTCGTGGGAAAGATACGCTGTTGCATTTGCACAGGTTTCAAAGGATTATCAGATTCCTTATGCTATGGTTACAAATGGATACCATGCGAGGATAATAGATGTTCTCACAGGCTCTCTTGTGGGTGAATCTATATACGACATCCTCAATCGGCAAAGTGCATTAAACAAGATGAAAGATTTTAAAAAGATACCTTGCCCCCTTCAAAGGCTTGAAAAAGGAAAAAGGATAATATATGCCTTTGAGGGAATTAAATGTCCCATTATAAAAAAACCCTGATTATCTTAATCTTGTCCCCACATTAATCCAGTTAATGGTCTTGAAAAATGCCTCTATATAGTCAGCCCTTTTGAGACCATAGTCAATCATAAACGCATGCTCAAAGACATCCATTATCAATATAGGATTACAGCCGGCAGGATGGGATACATCATGCTCGTTTATCCAGAAATTAATGAGTTTTCCATTTGTGATATCCTGATAAAGTGCAACCCAGCCAATGCCTCTCATTGCACCTGTTGCCTTGAAGTCCTTTTCCCATGCCTCGTAGCTTCCGAAATCCTCTGCTATTTTCTTCGACAATCGGCTATTTTTATCAAGCAGAGCCTTTCCCCCCACATTTTCAAAATAATATTCATGAAGCCTCATGCCATTAAATTCCCAGCCCAGCCTTCTTTTTAGTTCAGCAAATTCAGGCAGTCCTGTTTTTCCTTCCTTTAGCATCTGAGAAATAGTATCGAGAACCTTATTTGTATTAGTCACATATCCCTGATAAAGGGTGAAGTGATTTTTCAGGAGTGTTTCGCTAAATCCTTGCATGCCAATTAATGAGGAATAATCTTTTGCAATGTATGCCATATTTTTTACTCCTTTCAAAAATTAAGGTTAATTAAAACCCTGGCCCATTTTTGATATTCATTATTCTATGTTTACCTTTACCTCTTTTTTCTTTGCCTCCTCTGTCTTTGGCAGCCTTACCTCAAGCACTCCGTTTTTGAAAGTTGCCTTAACCTTATCAGTTTGAATCTCAGAGGGCAGACGGAAAGAGCGGCTGAAAGACCCGCTTGATCTTTCGATTCGGTAATAATCTTTTTTCTCAACCTTTTCTTCTTTTTTCTTTTCCCCAGAAATAGTGATAGAATTGTCTGTTACATTAATATTTACATTGTCCTTATCCATTCCCGGAAGTTCAGCCTTCATCACAATCTCATCCTTCTCATCAAAGATGTCAACAGATGGGGACATTTCCATTTCAGCAGGCCATTTAATTTCTGGCAATCTGAGACTTGGCAATAACGGTGTAAATCTCCTGTTAAAAAAGTCTTCAAATAGCCTATCCATTTGCTCAAAGACTGAAAGAGCCTTTGACGGGCGATAAACTTCAAGTTCTTTTTTGTCTTCTTTTTTCTTCGACATATTATCCCCCTTTCTCGTTTAAGTTAATTACCCATGGGCCAGGGTTTCATATCAAAAGGTTAAATATGCAGAAATCTAACTTTTAATATAATCTTATCTAAAAATTTACGAGGAATCAATAGGGGCTATCTTTATTAATGAAAAACTTTGCTATAATTTCTATACACATGAATGACAAACTCCGAATCTTTGAACCAAAAAAAAAGGTTGGCATTGTTATGGTTATAACAGGCTGTGGAAAAGGTAAAACAACCTCTGCATTAGGCATAGCCCTGAGGGCTGCAGGCTACAATATGAAGATCTGCATCATAGAGTTTATAAAAGGCAATATGTATTCAGGAGAGGTTGACGGTATAAAAAGATTATCTCCAAATGTTGAACTACATATTAAAGGAAAAGGCTTCTGCAATATAAAAGGGAAATCTTCTTTTAAGAAACACAGGGATAGCGCACAGGATGCATTAACCCTCGCTAAGGAAAAGATGTCTTCGAGAGAATTTGATATCTTAATACTTGATGAAATTAACAATGCAATTAATCTGAAACTTGTGGATCTTTCTCAAGTGCTGAATTTAATTGAAAACAAACCCCCCTTTATACATCTTATTTTGACAGGCAGGGACGCCCCTGAAGAGATAATAAAAAAAGCCCATACAGTTACAGAAATGAAAGAGATAAAGCACGCTTTTAGACAGGGCATCGAGCCACAGAAGGGGATTGATTACTGAAAATATCCCTATTTAAGATAGGCTGAGAAATATTGCTCAATCTCTTTGAACATATCTTCTGCCTGAATAGGCACCATTGCAGCAAAGCAGTCAAGATTAACAAGCGCATTTATGTTTGCATCCTTATTTGCTGCATCCGAAAGCCTTTGTGAAAAATCTCTGTTTACCTGCCCCACCTCGGCATATATTTTCTCCAAACCCTCTAATTTAAATTCAGCAGGTTTGCCTCTTTGTTTTAGCAAATATTGCGAAACAAGATACATGGACGTCATTCTGAATATTGTCTCTTCGAGAGTTGCAAAGGGAAGATGAAACCTGACCATCGGCTTCAGATATTCCATAACAGGACATCCGCTTGTTACCATAATAATTCCTATCAAGGCGCTCAGTCCTTCCTGAAGCGAGGTATCCTTTGAATAAATCCTCTCTTCTGTTGTAACTGTAACAGAAACTTTCTCATATGAGTAAAAATTTTTGAATTCTTCATTAATCTGCATAAGATTTCCGGCAACAGGGCAATATTTATTCACTCCTTCATCAAGCGAGCAATTAGCGCATTTATTGTAGTTTAATTCAGTCCATGTTGGCAGGTCTGATTTTTTTTCTGAGATAATGTTAAGGGTGTGCCTGTCAAGATAAAGTGCAAATGCCTTTATCATGCCATTTTCAAATCTGAAAGAATAGACAATCTTAATTGGATTTCCCATAGTGCTTCTCACATAAACAAGGCATAGGGTATAGTAAAGCTTTGATATCTGTCAAGTTACATGATTTTGTAAAAGTTGACAAGTTCTTGTTGATTATTTAGAATTTTCTAACTGTCTGAGCAGAAAATGGCTGCTATATTACCTATATTTTTGTCAAAATTATTGTTTCTCTGATTTGGAGCAGGAAAGTCTTCATTCATCTAAGACATTAAGAACATATATACATATGAATTTTATGCAAGGATTATTTAGCTAAAATGTTTACTTACCTGATAAAAAGACTTCTTGAAATGATACCGACGTTATTCGGGATCACCCTGATATCTTTCTTTATCATCCATCTTGCCCCTGGAAAGCCGACTGATGTCCTGACAGAGATGAATCCAAAGATCACACCTGAGGCAAGGGAAAAACTCGAAAAATTATACGGTCTTGATAAACCTATAATGGAACAGTACTGGATATGGCTGAAAAGAATTGTAAAGCTTGATTTTGGAGAATCGTTTTCTACTGACAGAAGGCCTGTAATGGAAAAGATATGGGACACAAAACAACCTCTTTTAGAGAGGCGCCTTTTTATAACGTTTTTGATTAATGTTCTTTCAATGTTTGTTATTATCATTATAGCAATACCCACTGGCATATCCTCTGCAGCTCATCAATATTCACTGTATGATAAGATAACAACAATCTTTGTATTTGTTGGTTTTGCTATACCTGCGTTCTGGCTTGCCCTCCTTCTCATGAGGTTTTTCGGGATCAACCTCGACCTGCTTCCGATATCAGGGCTCAAATCAATGAATTATGAGTCCCTGTCTCTATTCGGCAAGATATGGGATAGGACACTCCATCTTTTTCTTCCTGTCTTCTTATCAGCCTTTGGCGGTCTTGCTGGTTTTTCGAGATTTATGAGAAGCAGTATGCTTGAGGTGATCAGACAGGATTATATAACAGTTGCACGTGCAAAAGGGTTACAAGAAAAAAAGGTTATATATAAACATGCCTTCAGAAATGCCCTTCTGCCAATTATCACACTGCTTGGTCTTTCTGTCCCTGGACTGATAAGTGGGAGCGTGATATTCGAAAATATTTTTAGTATCCCTGGCATGGGACAATTGTTTTATATGAGTGTCATGACAAGAGACTATCCGCTTGTTATGGGTATGCTGACTATAGTGGCAGTATTAACACTCTTTGGGAATCTCTTAGCAGATATTGGGTATATGCTCGCTGATCCAAGAATAAGGACAAAGTAATACGATGGAAAATAATTCTCTAAAAAGAATATTCTGGCAGAGGTTCAAGAAAAATAAATTTGCAGTCATCGGAGGAATTATTGTAATTATACTCTTCTTTATCGCAATATTTGCTTCTGCTGTCTCTCCTTATGATCCGAATTACATTGATAGAAAACACATCCTTGAACCTCCAGGGTTTAATCACCTTTTTGGGACTGACGACCTCGGAAGGGATGTGTTTTCGAGGATGATTTATGGGAGTAAAATATCGCTTTCAGTGGGGTTTGTTGCTGTAGGAATAGCAACAATCATCGGAATAATACTCGGATCACTCTCCGGATACTATGGTGGGTGGCTTGATAGAATAACTATGAGGTTCATTGATATCATGCTCTCTATACCAACATTTTTTCTTATCCTTGCTGTTATTGCATTTGTAGGTCCAAGCATATGGAATATCATGATCGTAATTGGCATCACATCATGGATGGGAGTTGCAAGGCTTGTGAGAGCTGAGTTCCTCTCATTGAAAGAGAGGGAATTTGTCCTCGCTGCAAAGACACTTGGGGCGAGTGATTTCAGGATAATATTCAGGCATATCATGATCAATAGTTTAGCCCCAGTCCTTGTTTCTGCTGTGCTCGGTGTAGCAAGTGCGGTGCTTGTTGAATCAGCGCTGAGCTTTCTCGGGTTAGGTGTTCAACCTCCGACCCCGAGTTGGGGCAATATCTTAACATTGGGTAAAGATAATATTGAGATAGCATGGTGGCTATCTGTTTTTCCAGGACTTGCAATATTGATTACTGTGATCGGCTACAATCTCCTCGGTGAGGGGATAAGGGACTCGATAGACCCGAGGCTCTGGGGATCTGAAAGCGAAACAGGGGGTTAATTTGTATATTTATTTGCTTTTATTCTAATTAATGTGTTATTCTTCGGTGGAGGCTTAAAGGAGTTTTGTTGTATTTAATTCGTAGAATATTTTGATTCCAGGTTTTTATGACATTACCTCCTTATGCTTCGAATCTTTGGAAGGAGGCATGTCAGTTCTATCCTGTTTCGTAGTTGCCCGAAACCTTAGCTTTGTGACACGCCTTTTATGTCAGAACGAAACACCATGCCCTGAAAACTTTCGGGGCACAAATAAGAATGAAAATGTCACCCTGAACTTGTTTCAGGGTCTAAAGAGATGCCCCGACAGGTCGGGGCATGACAGTTGAGAAAGGTATTTTCAGGTGAAAATTTTTAACGCTATTCATTTTGTTTCAATCATGGCCAGTTGAGAAATAAGGCAAGAGGAGGGAAAAATGATTACTGAAGGGAGTGTAGTTAAAGCACATTATACCTTAACAGTCGACGGAAATGTTGTCGACAGCTCAAGAAAGAGTGAACCTTTTGAGTTTCATGTAGGTAGCAATCAAGTAATTCCTGGATTTGAAAAAGCCTTTATCGGGATGAAACAAGGAGAGAAAAAATCGTTTCAGGTTAATCCCGATGACGGTTATGGACAGGAAAACCCCTCTGCTATACATAAGGTACCAAAGGATAAGTTGCCGCCTGATCCAAAGCCAGAGGCAGGCATGGTATTATATGCTACTACTCCGAATGGCCAGACTATTAATGGAAGGATAATTGAAATAAAGGATGATATAGTTGTTGTAAACTTTAACCATCCGCTTGCGGGTAAGACCCTAAATTTTGAAGTAGAGGTTATTGAGATAAATTAGAATGTATAATATACTTGTCTGATAAAAGGACAGAAAAAATCACATAGGAGAGGAAGTGGATTAGACAATTGGAGATAAGAGTCAATGATAATGATGTTGAAAAAGCCTTAAAAATCCTTAAACGCAAACTCGAGAGGGATGGCCTTATGGGAGAACTCAAAAAAAGACGATTCTATGAGAAGCCATCAGATAGATTGAAAAGCAAGCAGAGAGAGGCTAGAAAGAGGAAAGCAAAGAACAGGACCAGGAAGATACAAGACAGGAAAGTTTTGATTAATAAATAATAACAACGGAGACCAACTTGGCAAAACATGTTAGTGCATATCAAAGTAGCAAGAGGAAAAAAGAGTTGCTACGAAAGAAAAAACAGGAAGATAAAAGAATAAAACGTTTAAACAAAAACACCGATGTCCAGCAGGATACTGAAACAACAGAATCAACTGCCGCTTCAAAGGAATAAGCCGAGCCTTGCGGATTGTGTGTTGGAGATAATACAAATCCCGCACGGAATCAGTACGGGACGAATTGCGAAGCGGGATAGCAAGCGATAACAATGGTTCAATTCCTGTAAAATTCCATTACCTCATCTTTTGTAACAACCGTATCAAGCTTATATCCTGAAGACTCTACAGCTTCCCTACCACCCTCCTGCCTGTCTATAAGAGTGATCACTTTTACTATCTCAAGTCCTTCTTCTTTTGCCCTATTAATTGCCTCAATAGTTGACTTGCCTGTTGTTATAACATCATCAACAATTACAACTTTATCACCCTTCTTTACATTTCCCTCTATCCATTTCATTAAGCCATGAGATTTCGAAGTTTTACGGACCACAAATGCCTCTATGGGTTTTCCTTTCAGAAAAGATGTGTATGCTACTGCATATGCTATCGGATCGGCCCCCAGTGTTAAGCCTCCTATGCCTTTTACATCAAGATCTTTTATAAGGTCAAAAATAAGACTTCCTATAATGTGCATGCCTTCAGGATGAAGGGTTACAGCCTTACAGTTAAAATAATAATTACTCATCCTGCCAGAGACGAGCTTAAAGATCGGCTCCTCACTATATTTAAATGCCTTTTTAACAATTAGTTCTATTAAACGTGGTTTCACAATCTTTTTTTTATCTCTTCGCCAGTTTCTTTAGTATAAAGTTTACTGCATCTAAACAATCTTCCCTCTTGTTTTTATTATTAAATATTTTTATGCCTTCAGGTATACATGGTGGAAGCTCTTTGTCGTATATAATAATATCGGCTTTCTTGAGCGTTCTCATAGAGTTTTTCTTGATTTTTTCACCTTCATCTCCTGATATAAATATTACAATATCAGGTTCTAAAACCTCTACCGGGCTATTTCCTTCAATGATGATGCCTTTCAGATATGAAAGGTTTTCGACTGCTAATTGAAGAGTTTCTTTTAGATTTTTAAATGGTGACTGAACCCATATTACCTTTTCAGCGCCCGATTCAAGAAATCTTTTAGTATCCTTGCCTTCTTTCGAGAGAATATCAATATCCTCTGTAATTGAACAATACAGGGGAGTTTTTGTATATTTTATTGCACCCCAGCCCTTAAGCCTTTTAAGCAAGGAGCAAGCAAAGGTTGTTTTTCCAACCTCACTGTAAGATCCACCGATCCCTATGATTACAGGCTTCATTTTGGTAATAAATAGTCAGAGACAGAAAAGAGGCTGGTGTGTTTATGAGGCATCCAGTCTCTTATATAAATTATCTTGGACAGGTATAGTTTTCACAAAGCTCCTGCAGACACAGTTTCTTCAGAAGGTTTATCTTCGGTTGCCTTATATCCACATTCTTTTTTATGGCAGAAATAAACTGTACGTCCTGTCTTATCCTGCTTTATAAAAAGGAAATCAGCATTGCATTGAGGACATTTTTTAAGCACAGGCTTATACCATGTTGCAAATTTGCATTCAGGAAAATTGCTACAACCCCAGAACAGTTTACCCCTTTTTGAACGTCTTTCCACGATTTCTCCACCATCTTTTGGACATTTTATGCCTATGGAAAGGGGTTTTGTATTTTTGCATTCAGGATATCTTGAACAGGCAATGAACTTGCCGTATCTCCCGGATTTTATTATCATTGGTGAGCCGCATTTCTCGCATATTTCATTTGTCTGCACGGAATTGAGTTTTGATGCCTCACCATTAGGCGACAGTTGGTTCTCTAACGGTCTTGTGTTTTTACATTCAGGGAAACCCGAACACGCTAGAAATCTCCCGTGTCTTCCCCATCTTATGACCATAGGAAGCCCGCATTTCTCACATGTTATTTCAGTAGGGATATCCTTTGGTTTTACTTTACCTTTAATTTCTTCAGCCCTTTCCAGATCCTTGCTGAACGGCTTATAAAAATCCTTTACTGCTTTTGTCCATTTCGTTTTTCCATCTTCAATACGGTCAAGTTCGTCTTCCATCTTTGCAGTAAAACCTTCATCTATTAGTTCAGGGAACCTTTCAACAAGATAGTCATTTACAACACTACCGAGCTCTGTAGGATAAAATTTACCCTCAGTCTTATTGACATATTTACGCTCCTGTATTGTAGATAGAATTGTAGCGTAGGTGCTTGGTCTTCCTATGCCTTTTTCCTCGAGTGCTTTTACAAGCGTTGCTTCTGTATAATGCGGCGGTGGCTGTGTAAAGTGTTGTTTCGGCTGTAAATTAAGAAGATTTAAGTTTTCCCCCTCTTTTAAAGCAGGCATTGTCAGTCCATCTTCCTCTTCTATCTCATCCTTGCCTTCAGTATATAATGCCATGAACCCATCGAACCGGATTACAGTCCCTGATGCCCTTAATTCGTAGTGCACCTGTCCTTCTACGCCTGCCGTCTCACGATTAACGATAGTGAATGTTGTCTGTTCAAGTTGGGCAGGCGACATCTGACTTGATATGAAACGGTTCCATATTAATGAATAAAGTGCATATTGATCTTTTGTGAGAAATTTCTTTATATCCTCGTGCCTTTTATCAGGATATGTAGGCCTTATTGCTTCATGCGCCTCCTGAGCAGATGCCTTGTTTTTATAAACAGGTGGTTTTTCAGGAATATAATTTTTCCCAAATGCCTTTTCGATAAATTTTCTTGCCCATTCCTGTGCCTCTAAAGCAACCCTGTGAGAATCGGTTCTCATATATGTAATAAGACCTACTGCGCCTTCTTCACCGAGTTCTACTCCTTCGTAAAGCTGTTGGGCTATAATCATCGTCTTTTTTGCAGGAAATCTGAGCTTTCGCGCTGCTTCCTGTTGCAGGGTGCTTGTTATAAAAGGTGGATAAGGTGATCTTTTCCTCTGTTTCCGTTCTATCTTGCTTAGTAAAAACTCTTTATCCTTAAGGTCAGCAACAATATTGCTTGCTTTTTCTTCATTCGGAATAAGAGATTTGTTATCTTTTCCTGGCGTCTGACCATCCTGATGTATTTTATGAAGTCTTGCCCAGAAACGCGGGGGGTTCGATCCCTCAAATTCTGCATTTATGCTCCAATATTCTTCTGGTTTAAATGCCTCTATCTCGCGTTCTCTGTCAACAATCAATCTTACAGCAACAGACTGAACCCTTCCTGCACTCAGACCTCTCCTGACCTTTTTCCACAAAAGAGGACTCAATTTATAGCCAACAAGCCTGTCAAGTATCCTCCGCGCCTGCTGTGCCTCGACCTTATTCATATCTATTTTTTTAGGGTTCTTTATAGCCTCCTGAACAGCGCGCTCTGTTATTTCATTAAAAATAATCCTGTATATCTTCCCATTTAATGCCTGTGATTTTTTATCCGAGATTTCAGTTGCAACATGCCAGGCAATCGCCTCTCCTTCTCTGTCAGGGTCAGGTGCAAGATATATCCTGTCAGCCTCTTCTGACGCCTTTTTAAGTTCTTTAATAACCTTTTCTTTGCCGGGTATTACAATATATGTGGGAATGAAATCATTATCCACATCAACCCCAATGTCTTTTTCTGGAAGGTCTTTTATGTGTCCTATTGATGCCTTAACACTAAACTCCTTTCCAAGAATCTTATGTATTGTCTTTGCCTTAGCAGGCGATTCAACGATTACAAGATTATTCATGCCAGATAAAACCTCTTTCCTGAAGTTTGTTTTACAACACCTTTCAACTCTAATCCGAGAAGGATTCCGAGAACCCTCGATGCCGGTAATCCACTTTCTCGAGAAATAATATCAATCTGCTTTGGCTCCCCAGATAGGAAGTTGCAGATATTCTTTTCTTCGTCAGTAATCTCTACTTTTACTTTAATTTTTGCTTTTATAAATCCTTTCAGTACAGGTGCAAGTTCTTCAATAATATCTTCCGAATGCCGTACAAGAATCGCTCCTTTTTTAATCAATTCGTTTGTGCCTTCAGAGGTAGGTGAAGTTACATTTCCCGGCACTGCAAAGACCTCTTTGCCCTGCTCAAGGGCATATCCTGCTGTTATAAGGGAGCCACTGTCAGAGGTAGCCTCTACTACAAGTACTCCCAGAGAAAGTCCGCTTATAAGTCTGTTCCTCCTCGGAAAGTTTTCCTTATTAGGAGGTGTGCCAGGAGGAAATTCACTTATCACACACCCGAAATTCGCAATCTTGTCCATGAGTATCTTGTTCTCCGCAGGATAAGGAATATCAACGCCTGAGCCGAGAACTGCGACAGTTCTGCCACCTGCCCTCAATGCTCCTTTGTGTGAGAGGGCATCAATGCCCCTTGCCATGCCACTTACTATTGTAAATCCCATAGAAGCAAGTTCTTCTGAGATTTTCTCAGTCACTGATGATCCATAATATGTTGGTTTACGTGAACCAACAATAGCTATTGCGTATCTATCTTGAGGCTGTATTTCTCCTTTGGTGTAAATAACAACCGGGGCATCTTCCATTTCCCTGAACATCTCCGGATATGAAGGCTCGTTAAAACTAACAGCCCTTATTTCTTTTTTTTCCATTACTTTAATCTTTTTCTCGATCTCATTCCATGCTGAAAATTCTGTTATATTTTTAGCCCTGTTTTTACCAATCCCCTCTATAGAGATCAAGTCATCCATCCTTGATCTGAATATCTTCTCGGGAGTTCCGAATGCAGTGAGCAGTTTTCTGGTTCTGACCGGTCCTATGTCTTCCAACATAGATAGGGCAATGCTATATCTTATATCTGACATGAATCAACTCTTACCCTGATTTTTAATTTTTTTAAACCTAAGCCTCAGTGCATTAAGCTTGATAAAACCTTCTGCATCCCTCTGATTATAAATATCTTCTGCCTCGAATGTTGCAAGTTCAGGGTTATAAAGTGAATTTGGAGATTTTCTGCCTGCAACATAACAATTCCCTTTATACAATTTAAGCCTTACGGTCCCTGTAACATCCTTCTGTGTGTCATCTATAAGTCTTTGAATAACAACTCTTTCAGGAGAAAACCAATATCCGTAATAGATAAGTTCTGAATAGCGTGTTATGAGGGAATCCCTGAGATGCATTACCTCTCTGTCGAGGGTTATTGACTCAATCGCCCTGTGAGCTATATGAAGCAGTGTACCTCCAGGTGTTTCATATACACCCCTCGATTTTATCCCGACATATCTATTTTCTACTATATCTATTCTGCCAATACCATGTTCTCCTGCAACGGAATTCAAGCTGCTGAGAAGTTTTGCAGGAGACATACTCTTTTTGTTTATTGCTACAGGGTCGCCATTTTTATAAGAAATTTCAATATATACAGGCTTATCAGGAGACTTTTCAGGCGGTGTAATCATCGTATACATATCAGAAGGTGGTTCCTGCCACGGATCTTCAAGGATACCGCCTTCGTAACTGATATGAAAGAGATTTCTGTCAATGCTATAAGGCTTCTCTTTTGTTGCTGTAACAGGGATGCCATGTTTTTCAGAATACCTGATTAAGGACTCTCTCGAATTAAACTGCCATTCCCTCCACGGAGCAGTGACCTTTATATCAGGTTTAAGTGCATAATATGTAAGTTCAAACCTGACCTGGTCATTGCCTTTACCTGTAGCGCCATGAGCAACAGCATCAGCACCTTCCTTTACAGCAATCTCTATCTGTTTTTTGGCTATAAGAGGTCTTGCAATTGAGGTGCCCAGTAAATACAATCCCTCATAAACTGCATTTGCCCTGAGCATAGGGAAAACATACTCCCTTGCAAACTCCTCCTTCAGATCTTCCACATAAACCTTAGAAGCGCCTGTCTTCAATGCCTTTTCTTTTATTTTTTTAAGATCTTCGCCCTGACCAAGGTCTGCACAGAAGGCTATTATCTCTGCGCTATATTTTTCTTTTAGCCATTTTATCGCTACAGAGGTATCAAGTCCTCCTGAGTATGCGAGAACAATCTTCTTTATCATAAAAATCTCCTTTTAGAGAAATAGCCTTTAGAAATATAAAACTTAGCATAAAATTTGGAAAATGTAAAATTTACCTGTGAGATGACTTTTCCATTAGTAACCTTTCAAAGGCTTTCCCTTTATCCGCATTGGTCATAAGATAACGTGGGAGCGCCATGATATTGTCTGAGGGCACTGTATGAGACCGCCTTATGGTAAAGCATGCAACATATCCTGCCCCTTTTGCATCAGCGATTAGCAGGTCATCATAAATGCCGAATGGCCACGCTAACATATCTATCTTGACATTGAGTTCCTTTTCCAGTCTTTCCTTTGATTTTTTAAGCTGCATTTTGACAAACTTGTTATATTCATCCTGATTTAACTTCTTTTTGTCTTTCTTAAAGTTAGGGTGCCAGTATGTATGCGACTGGAAATCGAAAAGTCCGGTTTTTTTCATCTCCTGTAATTGTTCCCATGTCATAGCATATGACGCATTAGAGATAACCGAGGGATATAAGAAAAGCGTTACAGGGACATGGTATTTTTTTATTAAAGGAAACATCTCTGTATAGACTGATTTGTGGCCATCATCAACAGTAATTACAACTGAACGCTGTGGCAGAGGTTTTCCTTCCCCCTGATAATAATTTACAAGCTGTTTAAGAGGTATTACTTTATAGCCATTATCTTTAAGACATTGCAGGTGTGACTCAAAGACAGATGTAGTGACTGTCATACTGTCAGCAACTACAGGTCCGAAACGATGGTAAAGAAGGATAGGTATAGACTCTCCCTTAGCTTGACAGGGTAATACCAAAAAGAAAAGAACCAATAAGAACAATATATTTGTTAAATGATGCTCCCTTTTTCTCATATTCTGGTGGCGGTGCAGGGACTTGAACCCCGGACACTGCGGATATGAGCCGCATGCTCTAACCAGCTGAGCTACACCGCCAGTTTAAACATACTATTCAGTGATTAAACAAAAATTATAACAGAAGAAACGCCTCTAATGAAATAGTTCAAACCTCCGCATTCTTATATTGATAAGTATTCCGATTGCTATAAAATTTGAAAGAAGGGCAGTCCCTCCGTAACTCATAAAAGGCAAGGGTAATCCAACGACAGGTATCATACTTAATGTCATACCAACATTGACAAAAAAATAGATTAAAAACATAAACGTTATTCCAAAAGCAAGCACCCTGCCAAATTCATCCTTTGCCATATCAGCTGTCTCAATACCCCTCAGTATTACAATAAAATATAAAAACAGAAGAATTAAACTGCCCCAAAAACCCCATTCCTCAGCAAAGACTGCAAATATAAAGTCTGTATGCTTCTCAGGCAGAAACCTGAATGGTCCCTGAGTACCCTGTAGGTAGCCTTTCCCAAAAAATTTACCTGAGCCAATTGTAATCTTTGACTGGTTCTGGTGATATCCTATCCCCTTTGGGTCTGCTCCTGGTTTAATAAACGCAACAAGTCTGCTTTTCTGATAGTCTTCAAGCCCTTCCCATAATATATTTCCTACGAAAGGCACGGATATTAACCCTATAACAACAAGCAGTATAGCTAATCTTTTCTGAAGCCCTTTTATAAATATCAAGGAGATAAAAATGCCCACTATCATTAATGCTGTTCCGAGATCAGGTTGTTTTAGAAGTAGTATAAATGGAATAAATACGATTGATAAAAATATTCGTAAAAAAGACTTTGTAGTGAACGGACTTTTTGTTATGCTCAAGCATTGTGAAAGCATTATTATATAAATAAGCCTGAAAAATTCTGATGGCTGAAATGAGATGATGCCGAGATTTAGCCATCTCTGCGCGCCCATGCCTTTTTTCCCGAAAAAAGATACGCATATTAAAAGCAGTATCCCCCCAATATAGAAAAGGAGAGAAAATCTGCTGAGCCATATATAATCAAACTTTACAATCAAGAATAAGGCAACTATGCCTAATATGAGCCACAGAATCTGCTTTAGATAAAAACCTGGTTGTTCTCCTTCAACAGCGGGACGCGTAGCACTGTATATGGTCATGATTCCAAGGATTGTTATTAATATAACAATCAAAAAGGTTATCCAATCAAAATTTTCAGCCAGTCTGCGATCTATGCGAATCATTTATGGTGTATAGCCTTCATATAAAAGCCTTTATAAAATATGCCTTTTGCAAAAGCTGGATTGAACACACATCCTCAGGGTGGGCATTTGGCACATATGGATGTAAAAAGAGAAGTGGACAGATACCTGTCTCCCCTATCAGGAAATATAACCACTATAACGCCTTCTTTAAGTTCACTGGATTTCCTCAAGGCTATATTCATTGCAGCACCGCTTGACATACCTGCAAATATTCCCTCTTTTATTGCCAGCATCCTTGTGGCATCAAATGCTTCTTCATCGCTAACAAAATAATGTTCGTCCAGTCTTTGGGGATCGAATATCTTTGGAACAATGGATTCAGTCATATTTTTAAGACCCTGTATCCTATGGTTCGGGAGGGGCTCTACCCCTATAATTTTTATATCCTTATTAAACTCTTTGAGTCTTTTCCCTACACCCATAAGAGTTCCTGTCGTTCCCATACCTGCTACAAAATGTGTAATACAGCCTTCTGTCTGTTCTATTAATTCTTTTCCTGTTGTCTCATAGTGTGCCACGATGTTGGCTTTGTTGTCGAATTGATTCGGCATAAAGTATTTATCCGGTTCTTCAGATAATATGCTAAGGGCTAATTTTATTGCACCGTCTGTCCCTTCTTCTGAAGGGCTTAAGATAAGCTCTGCCCCAAATGCCTGGAGTATCCTTCTTCTCTCAATGCTGACACAGGCAGGCATAACAAGCTTTACCCGATAATTTTTAGCAGATGCAACCATTGCAAGCCCTATCCCTGTGTTTCCTGAAGTAGCCTCAAGGATTATCTTATCCCGTGCGAGTTTGCCGCTTTTTTCTGCTTCTTCAATCATGTAAAGGGCGATCCTGTCTTTTACAGAACCTCCTGGATTATTACCCTCGAGCTTTGCAAAGAGCTTTACCTTTGGATTAGGATTTATGCCTTCTATGCTCGCAAGCGGTGTATTTCCTATACACTGAAGAATTCCCATTTTTTTATTATAAAAGAAATTTATACTTTATGGTCAAGGAATATAGTAGTTGTGCAATCATTTCTTCTCCGGCGTTCAGTCAACCATATCCCTGTTAATCCAAATAATGCAATTGAAAAATGCAGATGTTGTGAGAAAATTTAGTTTTCGATACCTTAGTGTACCTCGAACTGATGGTTTTACGAATATTTTTATCCATACAACCATTCAGGATAATCTCAATAAATCATCGAGTTAACTAAATTTTTGAGCAATGTCTGCATTTTCTGGGTTAACCGCATTTTTGACTTAAAGCGGTGACTTTTCTCAGAGTCTTTGATATACTTTTGCATGGTCTCAGAGGATGAACTTTTTAAAAAAGCCAGATATATCAAGCTCTTTATCATAGATGTTGACGGTGTACTCACAAACGGTGGAATCATACTCGACAACGATGGCAATGAATTCAAATCCTTTCATGTCCGTGATGGACATGGAATAAAAATGCTTATACGTGCAGGAATTAAGGTTGCTATAATTACAGGCAGGCATTCAAAAGTTGTAGAGAGAAGGGCACAGGAGCTTGGAATCACAGAGGTATTTCAAAGGTGTTATGACAAAAGAGAGGCTTATAAACAACTTACCGAAAAATACTCTTTCACGGATAGTGAAATAGCATATATTGGAGATGACATCGTTGATATACCTATTTTAAAAAGAGCAGGCTTTTCAATAGCTGTTTCAGATGCAGATGAAGAAGCTAAGGCTGTTGTCATGATGGTTACAAAAAAAGGAGGAGGCAAAGGAGCAGTAAGAGAAATATGCGAGTTTATCCTAAAGGCAAAGGGGCTCTGGCAGGATATAATAGATGGGTATTCTAAGACCTAATCTCCCGACAATTCTGACGCTAAGCCGAATAGTCCTTATCCCTGTTTTTATACTTATAGTCTATCACCGTCCTGTGCTGGGCGCTGTTATATTTATTATTGCATCAATAACTGATTTTCTCGATGGATATCTTGCAAGGCGACTGGGTAGCGTAACAAAATTCGGGATTATACTCGATCCTATCGCTGATAAATTCCTGGTGATATCTGCCCTGATTGTGCTCGTTGATATGGAAAGATTGTCTCCCTGGATAGCGATTGTAATTATTGCGAGGGAATTCCTTGTCACAGGGCTGAGGGTAGTAGCCCTTTCAAAAAACATAGTAATGCCTGCTGAGGTCGGAGGAAAGATAAAGACCACTACTCAGATCATCGCTATTCTTTGCCTTATACTCATGGGTAGTATTTTAAATATTGATCTGTATGATATCGGGATGGTTTTTATATTGATAGCACTTGTATTATCTATTATCTCAGGGATGCAATATACAGTATCTTTCTGGAGAAAGATATAAATGGATATAGTAAAATATATTCTACTTCTGGTTATATCATTTATTATTGGGTCAATACCTTTCGGCATAATAGTAGCAAAGGCTAAAGGCGTTGACCTTAAAAAGGTTGGCAGCAGAAATATAGGTGCAACAAATGTATTAAGGTCCATTGGAAAAATGCCAGCCTTGTTAACCCTTCTCGGCGATATTCTTAAAGGCACTGTAGCAGTTGCAATAGGAAGGTTTTTTGGTGTAGGATTGATTTTTGAAGGACTTATGGGATTAACAGCAATCCTGGGGCATAATTTTTCAATGTTCCTGGGGTTCAGAGGGGGTAAAGGTGTTGCTACAAGCCTCGGCGTCCTTTGTATATACGCTCCACAAACAGCCATTTTTACGCTTATAATATGGCTGGTGGCTGTTATTTTTACAAGATATTCTTCGCTGGGTGCGATTGTGTCTTTCGGACTCCTGCCAATAAATATCCTGATCTTTGATAATAAAGAAAAATTATTTATTGGTTTTCTTATAACCATCCTTATATTTATACGGCATAAAGATAATATCCATCGGCTTATAAAAGGCACGGAAAGAAAGATAGGGAAGATAGAGTGAAAAGACTTTTTGTTATAAATATTGTTTTGTGGATGCTGCTTATCCCTTATATCTCTTCAGGTGAACCTCCCTCCACAGCTTTACAGCCATTGCCTCCTGTGGAACAGGGCAAAAATTTATATGAGGACCAGCTTGATCGCGGGATAAAAAATTCAGTGCCATATTCTTATATGCTTATTGAACAAGTTAGAGCAAATAAGGCTCGGACAAAGGATATCCTTAATGAGGCATTAAAGTATTCACCTGATCTGCCCGCTGCCTATTTTGAATTAGCAAAAGAAAATCTTATTTTTTCGCCGAGGGAAATTTTTAAAACTGTTGATTATATGCGGCAGGGGATAGCATCGTATAATCGAAATTTCTGGTGGTTGTTTACAATAACAGGCTCTTTGTTTCTGAGCGCAGTCCTCTCATTGATCATCTCAACAGTAATTATTATCTTGATAAGATTGCTATTTGATATATCTTTGCTTTCTCATGATATAAAAGAAAATAAAAGTAAAGCATTGCTGCTTCTTCTACTGCCCATTTCTGCCCTGTTCGGTCCCCTCTTTTTGATAGGGAGCGTCCTGCTTATCATAGGGTTGTATATGAAGAGCGTAGATAAAATATCTGTTTATCTATATCTCCTGTTTCTGGTTATTTCACCTTTAATCTTTAATACCGCATCAACGTTTTTAAGTGCTCCTGCTTCAGGTAAAATTAAGGCTGTTGTCCAGGTGAATGAATCAAGGGATAATAAATATGCCCTTTCTGTCCTTAAAAAGAGAAATAACCATGTTGAACATTTTTCATACGCCCTTGCTGCAAAGCGTGAAGGAGGGTATAATGATGCAATAGATATTTATAATAAGCTTATGCCTTCTCCAATAGTGTTTAATAATCTTGCAAATTGCTATGTTGCGATTAATGATATAGAAAAGGCAAAAGAATTATATAAAAAATCAGTTGAACTTCAACCTCTTCCTGCAGCACTTTATAATCTAAGCATAGTATCGAGGGAAACCCTCGAATTTGAAAAAGGTGATGAGTATTTTCTGTCTGCTCAAAAACTGGCACCCGATGCTGTGTCATGGTTCAGAACAATATTCAGTAAAAATCCGAACAGGTTTGTTATTGATGAAAACCTTCCAATGTCTACTTTATGGGAATATGTTTTTGAAAAGACACACAGTACTATAAACTTTTCGATAGCACCACAAAACTTAACTCCTGCTATAGCACTAACAATTGCAATACTTTTTTATATACTTAATAAATATTTTAAACACAGGGCTTACAGATGTAAAAGATGTGGTAAGGTTCTGTGCACCAAGTGTGAGAAACACGTTCTATGGGGTCGTATGTGCCAGCAGTGCTACAAGTCATTGATAAAAATCGGTGAACTTGATGCAAAAGAGAGAATCACTATATTGCTTGCTGTCTATGAACACCAGAAGCGGAGAAGAAGTATGATTAAAATCATCTCTTTCATAATGCCTGGCTTGGGTTTAATATATGCGGGCAATGTCTTATACGGGCTGTTTTTCCTGTGGTCTTTTTTGTTTTTACTTTTTCTTCCTATATCAAATTGGCTATTCGTTCCTGAAATGCCCGGGTTCTCACATACATGGCTGAGTATGTGCTCATTATTATTTATGGGGCTGGTATACATCACATCTAATCTTATAACTTTGCGGAGGCTTTCAAGGGGATGGCTTTAGAAGGCTCTCTTAAGGATTTCGGTCTTGCTGACATATTTCAGTTGATTTATTTTCAAAAAAAGACCGGCATACTTGCGCTTGATGGTAAGCTCGACAGGATAAGACTTTCCTTCATAGAAGGCAATATCACAGGTGCGGAGTCAAGGAGGAGGATTGAATCTAACAGACTCGGCAAGGTGCTTGTAAAAAAAGGACTTTTAGAAGAACAAACCCTACAGGCTATTCTTGAAGAACAGAGTAGCAGCAATGTGAAACTTGGAAATATCCTTATAAAAAAGGGACTTGTAGATAAAGAAAAAATACAAGAGATATTAAGAGGACAGATTCAGGAGACTGTAGTTCAGTTATTTAGTTGGAAACAGGGGGCTTATGAATTTACACCACAGGCAGTCCCTACTGATAAGGAACTACCAATATCCCTCGACACACAGCACCTACTAATGGAAGGTTTGAGGATAGTTGATGAATGGACAGATGTTGAAGGCAAAATAACACTTGATACTGTTTTTAGAAAAAAGACAGAAGAGTCCGTCCCTGTATTGACAGAAGAAGAAAATGAGATATTGTCATTTATTGACGGAGAAAATGATGTCAGCACTATAGTTGATTTAAGTGAAAAAGATGACTTTGAGGTTTCCAAGATACTCGTAAGATTAATGGAAAAGGGGGTTGTTGAGAAAAAGGAAGTTGCGCCTGTTCTTACTGAAGTGCCACCTGTAGAAGCAAAAAAGGCGACTTTCCCTTATGGATTTCTTATTGTTATAGCTATTGTACTCTCATTATTTCTTTCCTTGTTCCCTCTTTTACGGAGTTCGGCCAATATATTTAAACAGTTTACTGCATCCTTTATTGCATCCAGGGACATCAATGCCCTGAGATTGAAAATAGAGGCTTATAAATTTCAGCATGGTGCATACCCTGAAAATATTGATTTAATATCAAAAAATTTAGACCCGTGGGGGAATCCCTATATTTATAAGCAGGATGAGTATACATTTATGGTTATAAGCAGAGGCGCTGATGGCAAAGAGGGAACATCAGACGACATTTATTAACTCAGATTATCTACAAACTATATATATTATATTTATATTAGAAGGGATAGAGTATTCTCCCTCATTCTCGTCCCGACATAAAGTCGGGACTGCGAGGCTTTTGCCTCAAGCCTCCTCAAATCCCCCCTTATTAAGGGGGGACTAAGGGGGGTTATTTGACTATCGGCAAAAGAAATCCGCTCGAATACTCTATCCCTTCTAATGAAATAAATAACTGGAGCAGTTAATCATGCAGGGGAAAAAGGCTGTTATTCTTCTTAGCGGCGGGATTGATTCCTCAACAACCCTCGCATTTGCAAAATCTCAGGGATATGAATTATACGCACTCAGTTTCGATTATCATCAACGCCACAAAAGAGAACTCGATTCTGCAAGAATGGTTGCATCTGCTCTTGGAGTAAAGAAACATCTAATTATAAGATTTGACCTGAGAGAAATCGGCGGCTCTGCTCTGACTTCGGATATAGAGGTGCCTAAAAAACTCAGGACTCAGAATCCAGAATTCAGAATTCAGATTCCTGTCACATATGTCCCTGCACGTAATACCATATTCCTTTCCTTTGCCCTTGCATGGGCAGAAGTTCTCGAGGCAGAAGATATTTTCATTGGCGCTAATGCAATAGACTACAGCGGTTATCCTGACTGCAGACCCGAATTTTTAAAGGCATTTGAAGATATGGCAAACCTTGCAACAAAGGTCTCTGTAGAAGGTAAAATGAAGTTTAAGATCAATGCACCCCTTATCTCTATGAAAAAGGCAGAGATTATCAAATTAGGCATTAAACTCGGTCTTGATTATTCATTGACATGGAGCTGTTATGACCCACAGCACGGTGAGCCTTGCAACTTATGCGACAGTTGTCTTATCAGGGAAAAAGGATTTCAAGAAGCAGGTATAAAAGACCATTTAGCCCCAGTTATTCACAAAATTGGGAATAGTAACAAAGGATAGAGTATTACAGGCTGTTGAAAAAGTATATTTGCGTCACCCTGAACTTGATTCAGGGTCTCTTTATTGATTTTACGAGATGCTGAAACGAGTTCAGCATGACATCTTGACTATTGACTGGAGACAGGTTTGTGAGAAAACTGAAGATAAATTTTGATGAAATACAGAAGGCAATGGAGGATACTTTAAGAGATACATTTGATTATTTTTTTGACATGGAGACAGGGGATGTTATGACATATTCAGGAGAAGTCCTCGATGAAATGAAATCGAGGCTATATGATGATGAATATGAAGAAATTCAAGAAGATATTGAATATATAGAGTTCGATGAAGAACCTCAGCTTCCTGACTGGATGCTTGATGAAGTAGATATAGCATTAGAAATACTGCTGGACGAAACTGGAAGATATGTCCGCATACCAGAGCGAAATTCTGATACTGCATTTAAATCAATGGCAGAATTTATTGAGACTGTTAAAAACCCTGAGTTGAGGGAAAAACTTACTCATGCCCTTAATGGAAAAAGGGCTTTTAGAAAGTTTAAGGATATCCTTACTGATTATCCAAAGGAAAGAAAAAGGTGGCATGGATATAATGCAAAGGCAATGAAAAAGGAAATTACAGGATGGTTAATGTCTATAGGAGTTGAACCTGTGTCATAGTCTATTCAGGAAAAGGTTTATCTTTTTTATAATTTGAGAGTTCTTTTTTGAGGGCTTCGATTTCCTTTTTCAGCTCTATCATCCTCAATTCTCTGCCAACAGCCAGATCATAAAACTCCTCAAGCTCTTTCACCCTCTTTTTGATTTCCTTTTCTGCATTTTTGCGTTCGGTAATATCCCTCGCAATGCCAAAGGCGCCAACTATTGCTCCATCCTTTATTAAAGGATTTGCGAGGATTTCACCGTTCTTATATTCACCCGACTTCGTAAGAATACGCGCTTCAAAAATATGAACTTTCTCGCCATTTATTACCCTCTGGAAGGAATTCATTACAACAGGCAGATCATCAGGATGGATTATAGAGGCAAACTCTTTGCCAAGCCATTCATCGCGTGACCATCCTGTAATAAATTCAAAGGCAGGATTTAATGACGTGAATAAACCGCCTAAAGATACGGTAAATATCACGTCTCTTGCGGTTTCAATAAGATCCCTATACCTTTTTTCACTTTCTTCGAGTGCCTTTACCTTCTCCTCAAGTTGCATAGCCACAATATGGGCATATTTTTCGAGGAATTCCTTATCACTTTCAATAATCTCGGCTGTGATGATTTTCTCCCTTTTACTCTCATCTATTGCGAGTTTTACCTCATCCCAGAATTCTTCAGGCTCTTTTGGCTTGATTATAAACGCTTCTGCTCCGAGAGATATGGCAAGCTCCGCTTCTTTCTGACCTGTATAAACAGCAGAATAGAAGACAAAGGGGATGGATTTAAGCTTCTCATTTGTTTTTACAGCCCTCAGGAACTGGAACCCGTCCATCATTGGCATGAGCGCATCAGAGATAATCAGGTCAGGCTTATGGATCTTAACCATCTCAAGCCCTTCCTGTCCGTGTGCTGCCTCAATTACTTCACAGCCGTGTTTCTCGCAGTACTGCCTCAAAAGCCTTCTGTCATCAGGATTGTCTTCAGCGATTAGTACTTTCATAAAACCTCCTTGCCCCTATTATTTGTTGTATTTTTTCCACCATTGTTATCGGATCAAAGGGTTTTTCAAGATAACCATTACAGCCTGCTTTAAGAATCTTTTCTCTATCCCCCAACATAGCATATGAGGTAACCGCAATTATAGGAACATCGCTTAACCCTGCCTCTCTTATCCTTATTGTTGTCTCTATACCATCAATGCCCGGAAGGGCTATATCCATAATAATAAGGTGCGGTTTTTCCCTAAGTGCAAGTTCAACGCCTTTCTCGCCTGTCTCCGCGCTGATTACCTCATACCCTGCCCTCTGAAAGATATATGTTATAAGTCTTCTATTTTCTTTATTGTCTTCAATGACCAATACTTTTTTCATAGTTTCACCGGTATTCGGAGCGTAAACCTGCTCCCCTCTCCATATCTGCTTTCCACAATTATATCACCCTTTAGAACCTCAGTTACCAATTTTTTTGTAAGATATAATCCGAGTCCTGCGCCGGATATGTTTGATCCATGTGGTATATCAAGTCGTACAAACGGCTGGAATAATTTCGGGATATCTTCTTCATTAATGCCCCTTCCTGTATCTTCAACAGAAATTTCTACGAAATTTCTTAAACCCCCTTCGCCCCCCTTTACTAAAGGGGGGCGAAGGGGGGGGATTTGTCCTTCATGCATCTTGTATCCTGCATCATATATCAACCGTGCCTGCACGCTTACGCTTCCCTTTTCCGTAAACTTCACCGCATTACTCAAAAGGTTCAGGATGCATTGAGAAAGCCTCTGTTTATCTGTATGCATATTCTGGTGAATTGATTCCACTTTTAGTTCTAATCCTTTATCCTTTATTTCCTTTGATACTATATTAACAGCCTCTGTTATCACATCATAAAGGTCAAATTCATCAATATTTATAGCAAGCACCCCTGCCTCTATCTTTGAGACATCTATTACATCGTTTATAAGATTTAAGAGGTGTTTACCTGCTTTGAGTATAGTGGCTAAGTCTTCTTTCTGGTCAGCATTCACTGGACCGAGCCATTCATTGAGAAGTACGCTCGAAAAGCCTATTATTGAGTTCAAAGGAGTCCTGAGTTCATGGCTCATGCTGGCGATAAACATGGATTTGAGGCGGTCAAGCTCTTTGAGTCTGATATTTGCCTTTTCGAGATCCTCTGCTTTCAATTGTATATCTTCGACAAGATTTATCATAGCATTCTGAGCGTCCTGAAGTTCTGAGGTGCGTTTAGCAACTTTTTGTTCGAGGGTCATTGAAAATTGCTTTATTTCTTCAAATAGCCTTGCGTTTTCAATAGCAATAGCCGCTTCTCTGCCTATTCCCTCCAGAAGCTCCAACTGTTGTCCTGTAAACTTTTTTTCTGGCGTAAAACCAAAAATCCCCAAGGCACCAAATGCCTTGTCTCTGGCGATCAGGGGTACGGCTGCAAGCACCTTAACTCCTGCGTCAATAAATTCCTTCAATGCACGTGGATGCCCGGGGTAATCCTCTATAAGTACAGGAGATTTTTTTAACATTGTGTATTCTGCCAATCCCCTGCCTTTTTCAGCAATAACGCCAATAAGGTTCTCCGGCATATTATAATGGTATGGATATGTCATAACCTTCTTTTCTTCATCATATATTGCAACCGTACCGCCATCTGCATCTAATAGCTCAACAGCATTTTTGGTTAACCTTTCTAAAACTTCATCGAGATCGAGGGTCGAGCTTATATCCATGATTACTTTGTTTAAGATGCCGAGATTCTTGGTGTATTGATACTGTGCTTCTTCTGCCTTCTTGCGCTCTGTGATGTCACGAGCTGAACAGAGGATTCCCATAACTGCTCCTGCATTATCATATATGGGAGTCTTAGCTACCTGTAACCAATTCTTCCCATCTGCGCTGGTAACTTCCTCGTCCTGGATTTGTGGCTTACCCGATTCCATTACCTTCGCATCGTCGCGACTATACATCTCTGCTTCATTGTAGGGAAATAGGTCAAAATCCGTCTTTCCAATGATTTCTTCTGCCTTTCTGCCCAAAAACTGGCAGAAAGACGGATTTACAGCCTGATAGACAGAATCCCGGTCCTTGAGTACGAGTAGGTCGGGCGTAGCAGCAAGAATCGTCTCAAAAAGGTTCCGCTGGTTCCGCAGATCATCCTCCGAACGCTTGCGTTCGGTAATGTCTTCCACCACTTCGACGATAGCTGTGATTTCACCTTTTTCATCTCGAACTGGATAACCTCGAAAATGCCACACCCTCCCATCGGGACTATACGTTTCGCCTTCCTGTGGTTGACCGGTTTCCAAGATTTTTTTGGCTGGACAGTGTGGACAGGGGTCGCTTCTATGAAACCACTCTTTATAGCAATAACTTCCTACCAGTACATCGGCTGCCAAGCCAAGCGAGTCGGCTGCGGCCCGATTTGTCCATAAAATCTTCATGTTCGTGTCCACATACACTACAAGTTCTGACATGGTTTCTAAAATAATAGCTTTTTCTTCTTCGGCCTTTTTCAACTCTTCTTCTGCCTTCTTGCGCTCGGAGATGTCTGTAGCTATATGTATAAACTTTTCAATATTGCCTTCTTGGCCAAGAATAGGAGTACAGGAGACAAGGTAAATCCCTCCGAACGCTTTCATCTCCATTTCGACTGTCTTAGCTATCCCAGTAGTGAGCAATATTTCACAAGGACAGTTTTCTGGCGGTTCATTTAAATTGTTCAAAACCTGATAACATTTCTTGCCCTTTATCTCCCCTTTATCGCGCGCGCCTGTTGCTTTTAACGTAGCATCATTCACAGAAATGATATTGTGGTGCAGATCCGTGATGAACACAGAATGCCCGATTGCCTGAAAGATGTCTTCCCAATTCTTGCGTGCGAGTTTTTCCTCTTCTTCTGGCTGTATTCGCCTGTCCATTTCCTCTTTTATAGCCAACGAATACATAAAGAACAGGAAAAACGCAGGAAACAGTATCTCAGCCTCATCCTCGTAAGAAGCAAGATATGCTGTAATCCCGCCGTGCTCCAGTGCATTGGAGATGCCTACAAAAATATACACACTAAGGCTTAAGCACAGGAGCATCTTGGAAGGCTTATTCATTACCTTTCGAGGGATGAGTAGCGCCAGCGCCATTGCCATAACAAATGCAATAGCTGAAATTATGTCCAGAGCTACAACAATGTTTTCATTCATGGCTCTTCTGTTTACCTGAGTACGGATTTCTCACAATTTCCCAGCAGCCTGCAGCAAACAACATGCCGGCAAGAGCATAGGACAGATGTTCAATCATATTGAAGAAATCATGGTATGCTACATGCTCTACAAGGCTGAACAGGCGGCCGCTGAGCACAAAGAAAAAACCTGCGTATATTAGCCAAAGTCTCGGCAAGCTCCTTCTCCTGAAGATGAGTACAAACATCAGTAAGGAGATAATGCCAATGATAAAATTGATTATTTCGTTTGGTTCAAACATTGTATATACCTCACTCCGAACAAAGACAGGGTCAAGTAGGAATTGGCAATTTTTTTTCCTTTGTTACTTGACCCTTTACTACTTCTTGCTATCTGTTTCAAAACAATATCCTTACCGGCAGGGCATAAAGGTTCTCTCCAAACGGCAATATATGCTCTCCCATGTAAAAAACATATCCCGCCGCAAGATTGCCTGCGCTTTTTCCAAGATCAATGATATGTTTAAAATCACTCTTTGTCACTGTCTGGGAAAATTTTGCTTCGACAGCAACGATGGAATCCCCTTTTTCGATAATAAAGTCTATCTCTTTCCTGTCAAAAGTCCTATAAAAAAATATCTGTGTAGGTTGTTCCGAGTATTTAACCGCCTTTAGCAATTCAGCAAAAACAAATGTCTCAAAAATGGCTCCTTTATATGGAGATGACATTAATTGCTGGGGAGATGAAATACCGAGAAGGTATGAAACAACACCGCTATCCATGTAAAAAAATTTATTGCTCTTTACAAATCGCTTGTTAATGTTCCTGCTGTATGGTCTCAGCAAACATATCTGAAATGTAAGTTCCAGAAGTTTCAGGTAGTTATCCAGTGTCTTGCTGTCAATTCCTGCATCGCGCGCTATATCCGATTTAATCAACACCTGCGAGGATCGCGAGGCAAGCATATTGAACATTCTAATGAACTTATCCATATCACGCAATTCTCCGATATCTCGTATATCACGTTCTATGTATGTGCTTATGTATGAACCGAACCAGAGATACCTGCCTTTTGGGTCGTCAATCTTCTGCACCTCAGGGTATCCGCCGTTTATAATATGCATGATTATGCTGTCTTTTTTGATATCAGGCAGCTTAACCTTTGCGATATTTTTTGAGAACAGGTTGTCGAGTATATTGTCTTCTTTGAAAGATAGTTCCTTGCAGCTCATCGGCATAAGTTCAAGGACGGCTATTCTTCCTGCCAATGTGTCAGCTATATCTTTGTATGCCATAATATTGGAAGAACCTGTCAGCAGATAGCTCCCGTTTATTCTCTTTCTGTCCACATCCATTTTAATGGCGTTTAGGATTTCAGGCATCTTCTGGACTTCATCAATGACAACAGGTTTTTTGAGACTATTAATAAACGTTTTTGGGTCTGACCGTGCAGAGGCATAAACCGTTATATCGTCAAAGGTCATGTATGTATCGAGGATATCAATCGCAAGGGTTGATTTTCCCACCTGCCGTGCGCCGGTCAACAATACTACGGGAAAATATTTAAGGGCGTTTTTGATATGGTTTTTTAAAGTTCTTGGATATTTCATACATACTCCTTTAAATTATAGGAGTATAATACTATAATTTACATAGTCTTGCAATTTACAGCCATGAGCCACAAGTTGCCATGTTTAAGTTTTCAGTTCGACATCTTTATAGGATTTATAGGATGTCTTGCTTCAATCCACATTTCTTATTTTATCTTCCAAAGTCCTTAGCTTCTCCTTCAATTCAGCCATCCGTAACTCCCGCCCCACAAAAAGTCTGTTCAGACGTTGGAGTTCGGCATTCTTTGCTTCCAGCTCGACAGTCCGCTCCTTGACCAGCGATTCAAGATGCTCGCGGTGTCTCATTAATTCCTCTTCTGACTTTTTGCGATCTGTGATGTCTGAGAATAGGGTGGCAAACTTCCCTTTAGCAGGAGAAAAAACTGATATTTTGAACGATTTGGCCAGGGGATCGAAAGTCGTTTCGAAAGTGGTATCTTCCCCTGAAGCAGCCACTTTTGCATAGATATCCAGATAAGGTGACTCACTGGTTCTGTAAAGCTCGGAAGCTATAGCACCTACAGCGTCTTCCTTTTTGATGCCTAAAATGGACTCGAAGGCGGGGTTGACATCTAAAATCCTGTAATCTAAAGGTGCACCTGATTTATCGTAGATGATTTCATGAAGGGCTATCCCTTCGTTTGTTGTGGAGTAAAGTGTGCGATACCTTTCCTCGCTCTCCCGAAGCTCTCTTCTGGCTCGATCAAGCCGCATTAAGGAGAAGACAAGTCCAAAAATAATGGCGCCAAGGAATAACGCTACCCCGCTTAGGATGTAGATAGGTGTTAGAGTTTTCTGAGTTATCCATGATGTAGTAGTTAGAATGCCTATAGTCCATCGCTGATTCTCCAGAGATATCTCAGAAGTAATCACCATATATCGCCCTAAAGTTTCCTTTTTTGTTTTTTCTACCAGATAGTCAAGCCTTCTCAGTTCGGAAGATGCGGGGAGATCTGATAAAAACTTGCCTCGAAGTTCGACCTCACGGTGGTAAAGAATCCGATCATTTTCCTGTAATATAAACCCGCATCCTGAAACAGGTCTGATAATTGTCTTTGAGTATCGATTGAAAAGCGGTTCAGCCCTGAGGACAAACAAAACATATCCTTTAAGAATGCCCTTTGAATAAACACCCGAGCAAAGCACAAATCCCATATTTAAGGGATCATCAAAATCCTCGAAACCATCCTTATGCTGGCCGGATAAATCTGACAGTATGAACACCTCTGAAAAAAAGACTTCAGTTGGTGTTTGTTGGATGCTCTCAAAATATTCAGATTTCCGAAAATCTGCATGCACTAAATCTGGATTTGTATTGACAATCATATTTCCGTTTGAATCCAAAACCAAAATTGCAGGAATATCATTCGGGTAAATGCCCCTTATGAAATCCAGGTATCTATAAAGCTCTTTATCCACCTTCATGTTACTATTTGCCAGATATCTCTCAATTCTGAGAAGATCAGAACGCAGAGAGTCGAAGTAAAAACGCACCTCGTCTGAGCCGACTTTAACTTGATCCTCAAGTTCGTGCAGCATCCCATCCCGATTTAATTTCATATACTTAAAGGCGGTAACCAAAATACCTGAGATGAAAACAAGAAAGACAAACATGCCCAACAGAAATAACCTGTTTTCTTTTTTAGTAAGGATATGTATCCGTTTCATATTTACCAGTCCTTCACATTAATTCGGGGTCTAATGGTGTAAAAAAGACTACTCTTCAATAACGGAATAAAAATCGCCAGTAGATATATTCTTACCAGTAATTATCCACGGTTTCACTAAGTATTCTTTCCATTCTGGCAACTTGCCAGTTTCCATGTAGCGCACAAGCTCTTCTAAAGCGATCTCTGCCTGACTGATAGGATACTGAATCGTAGCATCTAATTTGCCTTCACGTATAGCTACCAGTGCATCAGGAATCGCATCAGTTCCGATGGTTAATACATCTTCCGGTTTTATGCCCGCATCTTTCATTGCTTCCAGTGACCCCAGTATCATGTCGTCATTTTGAGAATATATTGCATCAAAATCAGGGATTCTAGCCAGCGCCTCCTCCATAACCCTATACCCCTCTTCGCGGAAGAATCCGCCACTCTTTTTGAATACGACTTTCATATCAGGATATTTCTTGATTTCCTCGTAGAAACCTTGTAAGCGGTTGATTGCAGGCGAAGACCCAATATCGCCCTCTAAAATTATAATTTTGCCTTTCCCATCCAGTTTTTCGGCAAGGAATCGACATGCAAGCCGACCTGCCTCTACATCGTCTGAACCAACGAAGAAAAGGTATGGCGCGCCTGGCGCAGTTCGGTCAAAAGTAACCAGAGGAATTCTCCTTTGAGACGCTAACTCAATCGCTGGAATCAATCCTTTTACATCCACGGGATCAGTAATAATTGCGTCTACACCTCGTTGGATTAGGTCCTCAATATTGCTTGCCTGTTTGGCCACATCATTGTTCGCATCATAGGTAATTAACTCAACATCTAATTCAGCAGCTTTTTTACACATGGCACGGTAGGCAAACTTCATCCATGTCATCTCCACATTCATTGCAGCAAATCCTATGGTAAATTTACGACGCTGTTCGCTCTCTTGTCGAGTACATGCAGAAACAAAGCAGATGAGTATCAACATCGCTATTGCTATTCGCATACATAATAAGAATTTACAGGTTCGAGGGTTCATAGCGATAATATATTTTTCTCGAGTTCTTTAATTTGTTTTTTAAGTTCTGCAGTCTGAGCCTTGACCAGATCCTCAAGATGTTCTCGATATTTCTCTAATTCTTCTTCTGCCTTCTTGCGTTCTGTGATATTTTTTTGTACAGAGATGGAATACACTATTTCCCCATCTTTTTTGAGGGATATAAAAAAAGAGGTTGTGTTTTCTTCTTGCGTATTCACCATCCCCCTCCGATCAAGGGGTTATATTGTTTATAAGTGAATATATAACCCAAGTCTATCAAATATAGTTTACATTTATCAAACTACGCCTTTACCCGATTAATCCCTCAAAAGTCTGTAGAGCTTGAAGATAATCTGGACATGCCATAAAATACAATAACCAATCAGATATATGAAAACACCGACTATCTATAAATATATTTTGAGGGAATTATCGCTGAATTTCCTGTTAAGCATCGCCTTCCTGAATTCAATCTTGACAACAAACAACCTATTCAGCCTCAGCAAAAAATTTCTGGATTTTGGGGTATCATTTTTTGATCTTTTTATTCTGGTCTTGCTTTTACAGCCCCAGTTAATGCTTCTTACAATTCCTATAGCCCTTTTTTTAGGCACCCTTATTACTTATGGAAGGCTCAATATGGACAATGAGCTCATAGTATTAAGAGCCTCTGGCATGTCCCATATCTCCGTAGCAAGACCTATATTTACTGCTGGCATAATGTGTTTTATCATCGGTCTTTCTATCAGTTTCTATCTGGGACCATTAAGTGCATCCAAACTAAAGGAAAACATAAATACTATAATTTCGACCCGGTTGCCTGCAGCAATTAAAGAGGGCGACTTGAATACAGCATTTGAAGATATTGTAATAATGCCGCAGGATAAGACCTCATCCAATACCTTTAAGGGCATGTTTATTTATGATGGCAGGAAAAAAGACCCTGTAATTATCTGGGCAAAAAAGGCTTCGATTGTTCCACAACAAGGTTCGGATAATATAAACATAACCTTGCGAAATGGAGAGGTATATATTACACGGGAAAATTCCTTAACAGAAATAGCCTTTGACAAATACCAATTATTTTTAAAAATGCAGCTCCCAAAAACAACAATGAGCATTCATGAGCTTTCTTTTAGAGAGCTTGTAAATCGCAAATCAAAGGATTTAAGTACCATGCTTGAGATTCACAGGCGGCTGTCGTTGCCTGTCGTTTCTTTATTATTAATGCTTCTCGCCCCACCGCTTTTTCCCCTGGCAGGCAAAACAGGCCGTCTGGGCGGCATGACTATAGGTCTGGTTGTATGTGCAGCTTATTATTTAATGTCTATCTATTTGGATAATCTTGTGCGGGCAGGGAAGCTTAATCATTTTATAGGTGGATGGGGGACAACAGCGCTTCTGGGCATATGTGCAGCAGTTGCTTTTTACAGGATGTCAAAGAGGTAAATAAATGAAACGCCTGCAGAAACTCTATATAAAAGAATTCTTTGTAGCCCTTATCATTACAGGATTTGGGCTTTCTATTATATTCAGTTTGATTAATCTCATTGATAAACTCGATGATTTTATTAAGGGGAATCCGCCAGTGGGTGACCTCTTTTTATACGCTGCATTAAATATTCCTAAAAACCTGCTTTATCTGCTTCCTATAGCTACATTAATCTGCAGCCTGTTTGTTTTCACCAATGCTATTAAGAAAAACGAGATAGTGATTATCAAGGCAGCAGGAGGCAGGATAAAGCGGTTGATTATGCCATTTATCCTTACAGGATTCATATTGAGTATATTTGCCTTTGTTCTCAGCGAGATTATAATGCCGCTTACACTGGAACAGGCAGAAAGATTAAAAGCGACACTTTCTTCCCCGAAAGAACAAGGTGTAAGCATGACCCTAAAATCACAATCTTCCTACAGGCCATCCTTAATAGAGGGGACGCTGTGGTTAAAGGATAAAAAAGGCTCTGTTGTCAGACTTGGACTGTATTCTTATGAAGGTTTATATGCAGATGACATAAGAATATTTATTTTTGACAAAAGAGGTTTAAGCGAGCATCTAATTGCAGAAAAGGCTTTCTGGGATGGGAAGACTTGGGTGCTTGCGAATGCAAAGCGATATATTCTAAAAAATGGAATAATAACTCAGATTGAGGAATTGCCCTATCCAAATCTCGAATCCCCCAACTATTTTAAGGAAAGACTCAAAAAAACAGAGGAGATGAGGATTGGTGAACTGTACAGATATATAAAAAAGCTGAATCGCTCTGGATACAGAAACCCAAAGCTCGTTGTTGATTTCAATTCAAGGCTTTCATATCCTCTTATAAATCTATTCATGCTTATATTAGGCATCTCCCTTCCTTTAAGGAGCGGAATCACTAAAGGCATAGTTGTATCAGGCATTGGTCTTGTTGCTGTTTTGGTTTATTGGGGGGGATATGTTTTGAGCCTTTCACTGGGAAATGCAGGTATAATTCCTCCATCTCTGGCTCCATGGTCAATGCCAGCTCTGTTCGGGATAATTTCAGTAGTCCTCTTCAAAAAAATCCCTGAATGAGAAACTGCACCTGCTTCCTGAAGAAATACGGCTCAAAAAAATTAGAGAGCCTAAGGAAGAAGCATCGTCCAAGCTTTACAAGAAAGGTCAGTGTAAAGAAAAGGATTAAAGAACCCCGCACTGAAATAGTGCAGGGTGATAAGTAAAATGTATAATTTATTTTGTTGATATCACAAAATATCCTGTAGTGATTTTCTTTTCTGAAGGTTTTAATACTCTATCAAGTAAGCTAAAAAAGGGTGTAGTTAGGCGAAGTCCTAAAAAACATGAAGATTTTAAATATTTTACTCGAATCTTTCTAAAAGATACACGTAAAATATCGTGAATTACCGCGCCTATCCCTCCTATTGGCATTATCTTAATATCTGAAAATCCAATAGATTCAAGCACCAATCTTATTTTTGTATCCGTCCATCTTTGAAAATCATAGGGAGCCGCGTGAACAGGGAATAAAAAAGGTGTAGACATAATTAAAATTCCACCATTTTTTAATATTCTGAAAGTCTCTTTAAGTACCTGTTCAGGATGCTCAAGATGTTCAAGAACCTCGCATAATATAGCCGTATCATAAGAAGCATCTTCAACAGGAATGTTCTCAGCGCTACAACAAATATCAGGATTAGTAGAGTTATCAATATTCAGATATCCCCAAGATTTTACTTGTGATAAAGGCGGCTTAAAACCACCTCGCTTTTTCTCTTTATTACCACCTATATCTATAACGTGACCCTTCATTAAGAATTGATGCTTAAAAAGGAGTTCATCTAATTTTTTTCTTCGAAATGAAAAAAAACTCATTTTCTGACCACTACCCGATGCAGCGCATCAGCTTCAAGATAAACGACTTATTTAGCATTTCCATCCAAAATAGAGGATGAGATTCGTATATTTTGTTATCTCTGAAAGATTGGGATATTATGTTCAATAACATCTGTATATCTGAATTATCGACATCATATATTTTATATACTTTAGCGACTTTTTCCCATAGAATATAAGCTAAAGTGACGTCGGATGTCAAAATAGTTGATGTTACTGTAGTGTCACTTTTTTCGTGATAAAATGATGGCACTAATGTCCGGTAAAAATACATTTTGTAAAAGTTAAGCTTCCCGACTAAAAGAGGATTTCCAGTCAGCATCCATATAAACTTCATAGATAATGCCGTATAAATTGCATTTTGTGGCAACCTAATAAGGGTTTGATTTTTTCACTTTTGTACAGAAAAGTCTATACAATCCGACAGCAGACATCGCAATGAATGAACCAAAAATTGCACCCCCAAGGATGTCAGATGGATAATGAACACCTACATATACTCTCGACAGTGCAATAAACGAGGCAACACCTAAAAGATAAAAAATCCAGGCTTTATGTATAAATTTTCTCACAAAATAAATGCTTGCCATGGTAAAGGAAAAGACATTAGCAGCATGATTGGATGGCATTGAAAATGATTTCGTGCATGATACAAGCAGTCTCACATCTTCAAGAAGATTGCAGGGTCTCTGCCTCGCTATAATATACTTCATCTGGGTGGCAGACCAGTCTGTTATCAAGAAAGAAATAAATGGGATAAAAATTATTAAAATGGACGCCCTTAAGTTTAGCGGAGAGGTTTTTTTATATCCCAGAAAAAATATATAAAGTACATATGGCAAATATAGTAGATAACCCTTTGCCGATAAGGCAGGCATAATAATATCAAACAAAAAGTTTGCAGATGTTTTGTTTATGAAGAAAAAAAGACTTTTATCCAGTTCCAATATACTCACCTGCCCTCTGTATAGTGGATTATTACATATTCCTCAAGGTTTTTCTTTTTGATATCCATTAAAAAGTTCATGAACATTGATTCAGATTTTTTGTAGAAAAGCCCCTCCCATGCAATTCTCCATCCTGAATTTCCAAAAGTTTTTTCAAAGGTATCTTTCTTGAATAATATAAACCCTTTTTTCCTGTCTTTTAACAACTCTTCCAGTTCCTCTTTATGTTTAAACCGCAATATCTTTCTCTCCATATAAAAAGACAGGTTTTGCTGATATCCTTCATAGCAGTAAAATGGCAATCTTTTGTCCGGGTCAATAAGTTTTACCTGCTTAGCCATCTCCTTATAAGGTCTGTATTTTTCTACCTGCGGCAGGATATCAGACAGAAATATGAGGTTGAAAACTATCATGCCTGCAATAGAAATAATTAAGGACAGATAATACATTTTCTTTTTAATACTTAATATACTCACTAAAAACAGAAATGCGATAATACCTATAAAATATAGATTAATATCAGGCAGGAAAGTTTTAACCCAGAGTGTTGCTGAAAAAATTGCGAGTAAGATAAAGGGCGAAAGCCATAATATTGCCTTTCTTCCTTTTGCCTCTGAAAAACATGCCTTATCTATCCATCCACCAACAATGACCGAAAGTGCAGGCAGTGCAGAGAGGATATATGCAGGGAGTTTTGATTTAGCTATACTGAAGAAGATAAAGACCACGAGGAACCAGACAACAGGAAATTTTATATTTTCCTGCTGTCTGAAATTCCTGAAAAGCCAGTAGCTTGCTGGGATTATAAATACAGACCCTGGAAAGAAATTCCATGATATGACAGAAACATAATAAAATGGATCAGTTGAGCCACTTATCTTTTCTGTGAATCGCACAATGTTCTCCCTCTGCAAAACTGAGAAGAATTCATTTCCGTATGTATAAGTCATGAAGATATACCATGAAGATGCGATTAAAAGGAATGCTAAAAATCCATATACTGAAATGAATCTCTTCAGCCCATGGATGTCCTTTTTTATCAAAAGAAATGTGAATATTATCAAAAAAGGTATTATAATTCCCACAGGTCCTTTTGTCAGGGTGGCAAATCCACAGGCAACATAAACCATAAAATACCAGAGCCGCTGCCCATTTTTATCTGTATATCCTTTATAAAATAAGACAAGAGCGAGGGTAATGAGAACAGTCAGCAACATGTCAGTCGAACCATAGCGGGCAAGCGAGTTATAATCTACTGCTGCTGCGAGGAGAATGCCTGATATTAATCCTGCACGCTTATTATTCCATACAGATTTTCCCAGCCAGTATACAAGAAAAATTCCTCCTGCTGCTGAAAGAGCAGAAACCATCCTTACAGACATCTCTTTTAATCCGAGAAGGAAGCACCACGGTAAAACCAGCCAGTATGTCAGAATGGGTTTCTGGAACCTGTATTCATAATTAAAATAGGGAGTCATGTAATCCTTTTTTTCGATCATCTCCCGCGGGGTTTCAGCATAAAATGCCTCATTAGGATTCCAGATGCTCGGCATGCCAAGATTATAGAAATACAATATGACAAAGCTTAACAAAAGAATAAGAAAAACTCTGTTTGCCTGCTCTTCTTTAAGATAATTTATCATTTGCCCTGTCCTGAGATTTTTTAAAACTAAATTTTAACACGTTGGATATTACTATTCCCAATGAGATTAAAAAAAGTATGGCGTCAATCATATAGTCAAAGAAATTGTCAGAGTGCAGAAGCTTCAGATCAAAGGCTATTATATAGGCTATGAAGATATAGGACAGGGGACTTCTAAACAGGAATAATGCTATGGTTATTATTGCCACTATAACGAATAGATATGAAAATCCATAGCCCATGGGATATATATCGTTACTAATGAATCCGAGAGAAGATGAATACAAGCAGAGAGAAACTAATATATTCCATAGAGAAAAATATCGAAGATCATTATGAGAGATTAGAGATTTTCCGGTAAATTGTTTCCATAAAAGGATAAAGAAAAATGCTATGTTTCCGATAGAATAATTTGGATTCAATGAGAGGATATATTCTGAGAGAGATAATCCTGTGAATGGGCAGAATGTGATAAACGCAGATAAAGCGATTAACAATAGCTTGCCCGTTTTTTTCGCAAGACATCCTATTCCTGAAAAGCGGATAGCTATAAAAACTGCCCATGTTATCAGTAATAAAGAAAACAGATGCTCAAAATATTCTTTTATGGCAGCCCCCTCTCAAGCTGTCTTATCCACGCTTCATTAAAGACAATATGTTTTATTCTTTGCCTTTCATAGGTATAAGTAACATGATAGAGTCCCCTGTCGCTCAGGTTTATCGAGGGATAAGAATATTCCCTGCCATCTAAGTCCTCCAGTATCTTAAGGAGTCTCCATGTCTTTCCCCTGTCATGTGATATAACCAGAGACAGGTTGCTTCGGTCATTGAAGGAATAATTTATCACACCGAGATAAGCATCCTTGCTCAGCTTAATCATATCAAAACCTGAATTTGGATTCGGAAGGGAAGTGTCAGATAATTCTGACCATGATTGCCCCATATCATTACTATTAGCGGTTAGGATATGCCTTTCTTTATCCTTTTCCATATTTCTGAAAAAAGCCGTCAGATATTTTCCCTGATTATGCAATAAACAAGGCTGTATGGCATTTCTTTGATGGGTCATTTTTCTTATCTCCCACCTGACAGAGGAATCAGCAGGTATAACATGCACCAGTTGAGAGAAATTTTTTATGAATTCATGATAGACAGGAATGACAAATGAGCCATCTTCAAAATTGATTCCCTTATTTTTTACATTATTAGCTAAATTAAAAAAAGGGCTTAATGTCATTTTTCTGCTCTTGCTCCATGTAACTCCTCCATTTAGAGATACTTTGTAATTGAGAGATGTTCCTGACCATCCACCAAAGGTAACAGATGCATAAAAAAGCCAGAGTCTGCCCTTTTTATCTCTAAAAAGAAGCGGGTTGCCTATTTTTTTGATATATCTATTTAATTCTTTCGAGGATTGCTTCCGGTCAATCAATACAACAGGATTTGTCCATAATCTTTTTTCTTCATCGAATATCGAGGAATAAATAGCCACGTCTTTAGCGCCTTCTTTTGACCCCGAATACCACACACATACCATTCTGTTTTCATCTAAGGGTGTAATAGAAGAAACATGGCAGATATTGTCCGGTCTTTCCATATTTACAAAACCTTCAGAATAAAACGGTATTTTATCTGAAAGGAATCTGCCCTTATTTTGCCTCAATACTACCCCACTGTACTGACCACTTTTGTTATGAAGATTCTGGTAAAAGGGGATGAAATAAAGGATGATTATCAGAATTATAATTAAGACCCTATTCATAAATTCTTAATCAAAAAATGAATTCATTTATTCAGAGGCAGTTCCTGCACCGCATGGTAGAGGGCAGGCATATGTGTTGAAAAAGCTTTACCAGCAGCACCTTTGTAGGTGGTTTGATTATCAAATAGACCATCACGTTTTCATTTCCTGCAATTTGATACCTATAATACCCAAGTTCTGCTTTGTAAAGGTTTTTATGCACATATGCCTGCCCTAAATATTATTTAAATAGGTTAAGGATAGGTTTAGTTACCATCTCTATGTTTTGTATTTGCCCAGTTGATTATCCCTTCCACCATTGCCTCAATAGTCGCTTCTTGGGGCATAATATCAACATGGAGACCTGCTTTTTCAACAGCCTTTGCTGTTACAGGACCTATGACTGCAATAGCCACTCCATTAAGGAGTTCATCAGCATCTTCTCCCATTATCTCCTTGAAGTTATTGAAAGTTGCAGCGCTTGTAAATGTGGCTATTGAGATCTTCCCCTCTTTTAAGAACCTCTTCAGCCTTTTCCCCCTCAACTCCGGCTTTATCGTCCTGTATACAACAGGGACGTCTATCTCTCCGCCGAGTTCCCGGACTTTTTCTGGAAAGATTTCTCTCGCCACTTTTGCCCTCGGCAAAAGAAACCTTATCCCTTTTAAGGGTTTAAAGTTATCACTCCTGATTACTGACTCCTGACTCCTGACAAATGCTTCTATCAGCCCCTCTGCACGAAATTCATCAGGTATTAAATCAACCTTTATGCCATATTTTTTAATCTCCTCTGCCGTCTTTGTACCAATCACACAAATTTTTATGCCCTTCAAGTCTCTTATATCTTTATCTTTCTCTAAAAACCTATTGAAGAAGTATTTCACGCCGTTTCTGCTTGTGAATATGAGCCATGCATAAGTCTCTATTTTCTCTATTGATTTATCGAGATCATCATAGTTTTCCGGAGGAACTATCTCGATTGTTGGAAATTCGATTATCTCAGCGCCGAGATCCTCTAAGGGTTCGAATCCTTTAGAATGTTCTCTTGTCACAAGTATCCTGTAACCAAACAATAGTTTCTTTTCATACCATTTCAAGGATTCCCTGAGTCTTACAACTTCTCCGACCACCATAACTGCAGGTGGTTTAATCTCTTTTTCTTTTATAATCTCAGAGATATCTTTTAATGTACCTACAATTGTCTTCTGTTCAGGTCTTGTGCCCCATCTAATTACAGCGACAGGTGTATCAGGTGAACGGCCATTCTCGATCAATTTTTGAGTTATAAGTTCTACATTTTTTACAGCCATGAGAAATATGAGCGTGCCCACGCCTGTTGCAAGCTTTGCCCAATCAATTGCACTTTCTTTTTTAGCAACATCTTCATACCCGGGGATGACAGCAAATGACGATGAATAAAGCCTGTGTGTTAAAGGTATCCCTGCATAAGCAGGCGCTGCAACAGAAGAACTCACGCCCGGTACAACCTCGAACTCTATCCCTTCTTTTGCCAAAGTCTCTGCCTCTTCCCCGCCTCTGCCAAATACAAACGGGTCTCCACCTTTAAGCCTGCATATAGTCTTGCCTTCCTTTGCCTTCTTCACAAGGATATTATTAATTTCATCCTGTGTCATGGTATGATGGCCGCCGCGTTTTCCTGCGTATATGAACTCTGCATAGTGGTTAATGTAATTTAAAACCTGGGCATTAAGATGAAAGTCATAGATAACCACATCTGCCTTCTGAAGACATCGAAGACCCTTTACTGTGAGAAGTCCTATATCACCAGGACCTGCGCCAACTAAATAGACTTTGCCTTTCATCCCTCATTCTCCAACCAGAACATAAGACATTTTATCATAAAAGCATATCTATCGCTTGCCCTCTCTGTAAGGCTAAAGATTTGCTGTTAAGGCTATCACATTTGTCGACGAGTCTGCAGGAAAAGTCGTTTTCAAGCGGCTGAAACCAGTGGACGGCGTTTAACTGATAATGATTTGTAGGTCACCCACCTTTTAATTTTTTGATTATATGCTTAGCGAGACGCTCGTTGATTTCCGTGTGTCTTGGTACCGGCTGGGAGATTTTTGTTGTTGGGTTTTGATACCAGTCATGGTTTCCTCCATGCCTTATTAAGATACAACCCAACAATTCAATCTCTCTTATTAGGGATCGCCTTTTCAAGAAACCTGGAGTTCTGCAACTTTACGAACGTGAGGAATGGTTCCGCTGGTGAGCTCCCTATAAATATCTTTTAAATTTTCTTCAAGTTCTTCTTTTGTTTCCCCTTGTGTCATGTAATCAGGATATTCTTCTAAATATCCCAGCCACATCCCTTCGTCCTGCCAATAAATATACTTCATTCTTTCCATGTTCAAATTATATCCATTAGGACATAAAACTTCAATTTATTTTCGATCAGGATCATTTTTTCTCTTGACACGGGGAGGCCTTATAAAGGTTATATATTATTATTCAAAAAACGATTTTTCGGGTAACCAATGCAGGTATGAATCACCTCAGCAAACGCAACATTTGAAGGAATAATGGAATAGATGGGGAAACAAGGATATCCCGAAGGCTACAAAACTTTAATCAAACAATGCAACTAATCTTTTTGTCTTTTCCTCAATATGTTTTGTAATCTCATCCTGTTCACTTTTCAGCTTGAAAAGTTCATCTGTAATATTTAATGCGGCGAGGATAGATGCTTTTACAGGCGCAACATTAGGCGATGTGTTATAAACTTCCTTGAGTTTGCTGTCAACGTAAGAGGCGAGTTTTCTTATGTATTCCTCATGGGCATCGCCCTTTATCGTATATTTCTGGCCTAATATATAGACCTCAACACTGCCCATATTCATTTACTCTGATTCAATGGACTCGAGTTCACTAAGGAGCCCCTCGATCTGGGTTTTCACTACATTCTTTTCAGACCTGAGTTGTTCGACTTCCTGATTTTTTTGATTTAATATCCCTTCAAGTTCTTTTATCCTTTTTTCCAAAAGTGCCTTTTCTTCCTTAAAAGCCTTAACCCTCTCAATTGTTGTTGCAATCTTTTCTTCGAGGATCTTGAGTTTTTCCAATGCTGAAGCCTCCTTTCTTAAGCTTACAGGCTGATCTGCAGTCTGGTTATCATCAAAGAGGGTCTTCTTTAAAACCATTGTCTCTAAAATAACAGAACCTTTAAATTAAAGTCTATAGTTTTTCAATAGGAATTTCTATTAGTCCTTCTTTAAAAGAAGAAAACCGTTTATATTCAAAATAAGTAGTTATAACCCTCTTAACGTACTCCCTTGTTTCCGGGTAAGGAATGTCTTCGATAAATTCTTCTACGGATTTGTATTTGCCATTCTGAAGCCACATCCTGACCTTCTCTCTTCCAGCATTATAAGCAGCAAGCGCATAAGAATAAGAGCCAAATTCATTAATAAGATTGCTCAGGAGATAGGTGCCAATGTGAAGATTAGTTTCGATATCAAGGATATTATATGGATCATTTATGCCGATCTTTAAATCATTATCAATCCGGTATGCTGTCTGGGGCATTATTTGCATAAGACCGAGCGCCCCTGCAATTGATCTGGCATCAGGATCAAACCTGCTTTCTTCTCTCATAACCGAGAGAACCAGAGATGGATCTATTTCATATTTCATCGAAAGACCATTAACGATATCAAGATATGCAGGCGGATACCTGAACCTGTATATATCTTCTGCAGATGGTAATTTTGCTGCAAGCCTGACCAGATATTTATATTCTCCCAGTTCCTGAAATTTAGAACAAATATACAGGATTTCTTCTATTGAACTGGTGTATTTTGAAATATATATTAATTCTGATACAGCTTCTTTTGATAAACCAAGTTCGATTAAGGCTTCAACACGATCAATAGGATCAGGATTGATAGCAAGGTTTTTTACAGGAGTTGTAAAAACAGAAAATTTAATGGCTCCGCTCGCAGCAAGTTCTTCTGAAGATGCCATAGCTTTTATATATGCCATTATGCTATAGAAATCATTGTCTTTTTCTAAAATTATATGATAAATTTTGAGTGCATTTTCTCCACCTGCCTCAAGGCATCGGGCATTCCAGTAAAGATATTTATTATCATTGTAAGCATCATACAACTTTGTGAATATCTCAGATGCCTTTTTATATTCTCCTGTGAGAAAATATGCCCATCCTATACCCCATAAGGCATCTTCAGAATATGAAGGATATTGTTCTATGACATTTTTGTAAGTCTTAATCGCCTCTTCAATATTTCCTTCCCTCCTCAGGTCAGAGGCAACCGAAACGAGTATGCGACCTCCTCGTTCATCTCCTGATTTCAGGAGATTTTCAAGGGTAGAGTTGAGCCCCTTCTTTTCTCCTGCACGGTAAAGGGAGCGTGCCTGCCAGTATATTTCTTTAGCTTCTTCAAATAACTTTGCGGCTTCAAGGTATTTCTTTTGCCTGAAAAGTGAAAGTCCAAGCCCCTTCAGGATTTCAGCCCTCGAATTTCCATCATCCTTTTCCATCGCAGCCCTGAAAGCAGATTCGGCTCCTTTAAAATCCCTCTTCTCCATAAGATTTGATGCCCTTTTAATTAGATCCGCAACGCTAATCTCTGAAGGATCCAGTTCGCCTATTGAAATCTCCGAAAACAGGCCTGTACTTATATAAATATCTTTAAAGACTGATTTTGCAATATCCTTATTATCCATCTTTTTAAGCCATAAGGCATAAAAATATTTCATTTCATTATCATCTGGAAAATCTTTCAGATAGGATTCGTACATCTGTTGGATATTTTCTCTCTGAGTCTCTTCAGATTCCATAATTTCCCTCATACGAGCCTTTTTTATAAGGGGTGAAACAGGATATTTATTAAGAAGGGTTTGTACTGTTTTCAGAGATTCTTCATGTTTGCCGATTGCATGATAGGCATCAGAAAGCCATAGTAAGGCATAATCACCCAGCAAGGGAAGTTCTGTTCCTGCTGTGGATAGACTGACTATAGCATTTTCGTATTTCCCGCTTTCCAGTTCATCTTTGCCTTTTATTAGGTATGCCTTTCCGACTATCTCTGTGCCATATACAGGCATACAAAGAGTAAAGAAAAGAACAATACATACTAACAATCTCATATGAATATCATAACCAAAATTATGTTTCTGAGCAAGGATTAACTAAGCCGGTTTCTTTTTTCTCGCCTTTAACAGGGTGAGGATACCCGTGATACCGAGAATAAGACCTGCTCCCACAAAAATTTTTATATGAGTTGCCACAAGGGGCTTTTTGAAGGACTCCATGAAGAGATTCTCATCCACCATAACCTCTACCTGTGTTCCGTGAAACCCGTGATCAGATTCTCCATAAACTTTTACGATCCATTTTCCCTTTCTGTCAGGCAGGAAAGACAAGAATCCATTCTTATCCGTCCTGCCCTTCTGGTGCGGTATAGTATCTCCAGGGCCGAATATTTCATATGCCGAATAACTTGCAGGATCATCTGCTGAATAAAATACCCTTATACTGATGCCTTTGTTTTCAACGTGGTAGTGAATAGAGTGTGCGATAGCAGGGCTATTTAGCCCTGCTATCGCTATAGCAATCATTATAATTATGGCGGCTATATGTCTCATTTCAGTTCATAGCTGTCACAACTGTCCAAAATAACAGAAACAGATAAGAAGTATCCAGCATCCTATATAAAAATGACTTTTAATCCCAGATTATTCATGAATTTTTATGATCAGATAGGGGATAGAGTATTTGAGCGGATTTTTTTGCCGATAGTCCAATATAATATGTGAAAATAAAGAGGCAAAAGCCTCGGAGTCCCGACTTTATGTCGGGACGAGAATGAGCGAGAATACTCTATCCCCTATTAATAGTAAATAATATAGTAAATAATCTAGTGTGCTGTCCCTAACAGATCTATACATTTAGAAACCTTCGCAAGGATGGTATCTGCATCCTTTGTCCAAGTAAATATTTTAGGATTCTCATTATGTGTTTCAATAAAATCCATAATCGCTT
>JBFMDO010000048.1:0-7490 GCA_040753615.1 Nitrospirota bacterium
CAAGGGCAATCCTTGCAGGGATAAAGGTATCTAAACTTGAGAGGATTGCAGCTTAATTAGGAACCATGAAAACCATTGAGAATAGACCCTTTGAGAGAATTTGCAGAAAAGACTTGACAGTATCTCCTTTGCTCTAAACATCGGGATAATTGATTATGTATAAAATGTAATGTCTCCTCATAGCGATATGGTTTGATTTCTATAATATTTTCAGCAAGAGGCCAAATTAATTGAAAATATCTGAGCCATTCACCACAATTTCTACACAGGGCACTTAAAAGATAAAGATTTGTTCTTGATGGATACAATCTTGCCTTATTAATAATTTTGTCTAAAGTTGTTCCTGTACCTTCTTCGGTAACAAGAGAGGGAGGATTATCAAAATATATAAGTGGTTTAATAACTTTATATTTTAGCTGACCATGAAATTTTTCATTAAAGTATTGCAACACACGAAATTCTTTTTGAACTTGTGTAATTCGTTCTTGGTCAGTAATATAAAGTGGTATCTTGATATATAGATTTTTTTCTTTTTTATTCCACAAAACTTTTATTTTAGCTATTAAAGAATAAGGTCGTTTTCTAATGAAAACACAGGTTATCTTTGGTTCGATTTTTGTTTTAAATAAAACTTGGCATTGCTCCTGAATAAGAGCAATTACTGCAGTGATTGAATGATGCATATTAATTATTGAAAGTTTAAACCTTATTCTATGAACAAGCAAACAGCCTCTTAAGTTTAGATTGCCTTATCATATTTTTTGTCATTTATTTCAGCTTGACTTTTATATTACGTTTGAACATTTTCTACTCTACATATACCCCAACGCCTTGAGATTTCTTGCTATTTCGTCATCTATGGAATAAGTTGTACTTTCTTCAATATCCCTCATATATCTTTGCTTTTTAAATAGTTCACTACATAAGCGGTCTTTAAGTTCTTTTTGGGTTGTTATGTTGAGGAGTTCTTCTTTACCATTTGAAATATCGTATAATTCCTCATTGCCATCTGATTTATAGATATATTTGTATTGTTTGTCCTGAATCATAGACATCGGTGTTTTAAATCTATTAAGAATATCTTCTCCCTTACTCTTATCCTCAACCTTAGCCTTAGCCTTAGCCTCGACCTTATCCTGTATAAAATATGGTATTCTTCCTTCCCATTCTGCAAAGATATATTTATGATATTTATTGATGTTATTATTTTTATCATAAACAAGACTGACACCTGATAATCCCCCCTCACCCCCCTTTAGTAAAGGGGGGAGGGACAACCCCGCGATCTTCAGTACTGTCGGGAATATGTCTACTAACTGGGTATATTCATTTACCTCGTTGATATGTTCAACCCCTCTGGGATATTTAATGATAAGAGGAATATGTAAAACTTCCTTATATAGGCTGGCTACATGTGACCATAATCCACGTTCTCCAAAATGTTCTCCATGATCAGATGTAACAACGATCATTGTATTGTCGTAAAGATTGTGTCTTTTAAGGATGGAGATTATCTCTCCAACAATATGATCAGTGTATGCAACCTCACCATCATAGAGGTTTTTGATGTATGAGATTTCCTCTTGATTCAGGTTAAGGTCTTCCACATAACAGATGAGGGGATTGAGTGCGACTTTGTTGATTTTTTTCATATCAATATTAGTAGATTGCTTTGTCGCTTTGCTCCTCGCAATGACATCAAAGGTTAAATATTTATTTTTATAAGGTCGTGGCGGATTTAAAGGATTGTGCGGTTCTATGTAGTGCAGAAAGCAGTAGAACGGTTTGTATTTGTCTATACCTTCAATCCATTCAGAAAAAATTTTATTTGTCCTCTTTGCCCCCATATCTTCATAGCTAAGATATTTTCTTATTTTCCTTATGCCTCCTCTTATAATCCTTTCGACGATGCTTTTAGATTGAACCCCTTTCCAAACCTCCACAAATGTATCATGCCCTTTTTCGAAGCCCACTAACTCGCCTACCTGGCTGTTATTGACAAATCCTGCGGTCTGGTAAGCGTTTTCTTTCAGTATTGTGGCAATAGTTGGAACATTATCTGCCAGCTTCCTCTCTCCATAAACTCCATGCTCTGAGACATAAAGTCCTGTTAACATAGATGCATGTCCTGGCGGAGTCCAGACACCTGTAGAATAATTCTGACGAAAGATAGTTCCTTCACTGGCTAATTTATCAATATTTGGTGTTGTTTTCCTATGATACCCGTAGCATGACAGATGATCAGCCCGAAGGGTGTCAATGGAAATCAAGAGAATGTTGGGTCTATTCATTGTCAGATGTGGAATACGGATAGTATTTAATTCTATTCAGGCTAAGGTTGAGGTTAAGGTTAAGTGCTTTTATATAGGGAATTTATTAGTGAATTAAGCTCTTTCCATATTTCATCAATAAGGTTTGAATGTTCTTCAAGTTTTGATTTAGTAAAGTATCCTACTTTATACCCATAGATTAGGTGATTTTTGGTCTCTAATAAAGAACCACGAGAGTCATAATAAAAATTTAATTTATCCTTGGTATGTTTGCGGCCGAATCCTTCAGATATATTTCCTGGTACAGACAAGGCTGAACGCCTAATCTGCGAAGTCAAACCATAATCTTCTTTTCTCGGAAGTTTTTCTGTAAGCTTAAATATGCTAACTGCCAACTCCATAGCCTTTTGCCATACCGGCATTTCCTCAAAAGAATTATAAGCCATTGCTTGACCTTAGCCTTGACCTTAACCTTAAATACCGATACGGGACTCGTAACCGATGAACGTTACCAGAACTATATGGAAAAAGCCAAACCCCTCGACCATTTGACTCCTTGAATCCTTATGTTATTAATTCTGACCACTAAAAATCTTTTCGTATAAATTTTCATGTTCCCTTATCATCTTTTCCATTGGAAATTGTTCTTCAGCTCTTTTTCTTGCTTTTTCACCCATTTTTAATCTCTTTGCTGGATTTTTATATAATTCTAAAATAGCCTCTGCAAGACTATCTGAATCATCTGGCGGAATTATAATGCCTGTCTCATTATGAAGCACAGATTCAGCATTGCCACCAACATCTGTAGCTATCACAGGCTTACCCATTGCCATTGCCTCAAGGATAGCATTGGAAAAACCCTCATTCTTGTTAGGCACCAGACAAAAAACATCCATCAAAGACAGATAATCCTCAACATTTTCCACATAACCCATAAACCTTACGATATGATTGAGAGGCCTTTTGCTACAATAATCTTCAAAATACTCTTTTGTAACGCCGTATCCCAATACTAATACCTTTAGATTTTTAATAACAGGCATAGCCTTTTCAATTCCTTCAAAGAAGATGTGATATGCCTTTTCAGGTCTGAATATAGCTGTGATTCCTATAACAAAATCACTCTCTTTTATATCTAAGTCTTTTCTTATTTTTTCAAAAGGGATGCCATTGTCAGGATTAAATCTCTTCAGGTCTACGCCATTATAGATTGTAATTGTCTTATCTTTAGGGATATGTTCAGATTTATGGAATCTTTCTCCAACACTATTACACACCATAATAAATTGATCTATAAACCGATTCATGAGTTTGTTCAAGAATATCTGCCTCGGCTTTTTTAAGTCGCCTGTATCCCTTCTGCTTGAGATAATTTTTGATACTCCTGACAGTTTGGATACTAAAACCCCATACGTATCTGACTTGAAATGGAATGTCTGAACAATATCAATCTTATTCTTCTTAATAATCCCTGCCAATTTAATTGCCTGTAGAATCGCCTTAGGCGCATATATCCTGCTTAAGTTAAGGTTCTTAACAGGGATCCCCTGCTCTAAAACTGTTTGCTGAAGCGATCCATTTCTGCCCTCGAAGAAACATATCATGCTGTTAAATTTATCCTTATCAAGATGTATTGCGAGATTAACAAGATGTCTTTCAGTGCCTGCGCCACCTTTAAGTTGGTCTATCATATAAAGAATATTCATTTTCTTAGGCTTATCTCTTTGTGTTTTACCTTTTATAAATCTATTCCTGATAAAGTCATAAATTCCTGACATCTTGACTGCAAATTCTGCCTTAGAAAAAGGCTGTAATAACTTTGGAATAAGGTGGGTAATACAAAGCCTTCTTAAAAGAAACAAATCGGTTCCATTTCTATTAGCGCCATCCCGGAGAATACAAGCACACGAAAAACCGTTTCGTTCAACAATATCTCTAACTTCTTCATTAACATCATATTCAGAACCATAAGGATATGCAAATGTATCAACTTTTTTATTCAATTTTTTCTCAATAATCTCTTTTGATTTTAAGATCTCCTCATTGGACTCGGATATCGGTATTCGGGAGAGTGAAGAATGCGTAAGGGTATGCGCCCCGAATTCTACGATACCGCTTCTGCTCATCTCAATGACTTCACCCCATGATAACATCTTATGCCTTAATTCCTTTTCCTCTAAAGAAATCCCTATTTGTTTAAAGATAAATTCAAGAAGTTCTTTTCTATCCTTTGTACTCAGCTTTTTGCTATAGTCATTAATCTCATATATTGCCTTTTCTTTTAGGATGGATGGCTTAATTGAATACTTACGCTTATTCCATGATGAAAGATCCAGTATGTCCTTTGATGTATTTTCAATAGCATAGGCAACTGCATCAACAAAAGGAGGAATTCCATTTTCCAAAGGTTCTATGGTAAGAAAAACAGTTATGGGAATTCCATATTGCTTAATCATCGGAAAGACAGTTGTATAAACACTTTTATACCCATCGTCAAATGTGATTACAACTGTATCCTCAGATATGGGCTTATTATTTCTTAACAAATTTACTGCATCTTTAAGAGAGATTATATTGTAATTATGATTAACCAAATACTCGATATGTTTTTTGAATATTTTTTCCGGAACCTGTAAATTTAAATAAGATTTATCTGATATGTCATGGTAAGCAAGGATTTTTATTCCACTATTTTTTCTATTTATATGCTTATATAATCTCAGAGCGCCTGAATAATACAACCCAATACTCAGAATTAAACGGATTACAGACTTAACATCAGTAATAATCTTTCCTGTATCAATCTTAATAACACTCATATTATGCTCGATCTTTAATCCTCATTATTGATTCCTGCATAACTAATGACATTGCCTTTCCCCTTAATCTGTCACTCCCGCTTGTCGGGAATCCTTTTTTTTCTCTCATGCTGGCTTGTCCAGCATCTTTTTTTTGAAGAAAGATTCCTCGCGGAGTTTATCCTGAGCAGAAAGACGATATTCCTATCTTTTTCCAAAAGTTTTGATTTTTTGTTTTATCCATTGTAACGTGATATGTTGACGAAGAAAGATTCTTCCTTTAGCATTATTATTACTAATGTAGGCAGAAAAAAGCTCTTTGTTAGATTTCGCCCAATGTAATTTATAATCCTCTTCTCCTCTCAAAAAATCATATTCCTCACAGCCGCTATTGATAGAGGCTTCAATCATATGTCCAACTGAAATTAGTCCAACGCTGTATTTTTCATAGGCTGGATCAAATCCGGTTTGGTAATGAAAAACCTTATCCCAAAATTTAAATGCATATTGGCAGGCAGCCAATTTCCCACTTATCTGTAGTATGCCTAACAATAACCAGCCTTTTCTGAAGAATTCTGCTGCTATTTTTTTTTGAAATTTCCAGAAAGTATCGCTTGAAGAATAACTATTTTTTATCCCTTTCATAGTCATTCGCTTTCTGTGTAATTCTGACAGTTGATCCATAACTTCTTCTAAATGATCTTCATTATCAATGATAGAGAAACTATTCTTATAGTGCGTATCAAGCACTCTTTTTTTCTTTCTCACATTAAAACGGCTTTTTTTTGACAACGTATTCAAATAATCTTTCCATGTCTCAGGAAGTTTTATATAAGGACAGATGCCATCCAATTTCCTGTAGGTTTTGTAGCCCTTATTTGACAAAAAGTCGTAGAATTTAAAACAGACAGCATCCTCTTTTATACCTGATAGTTTTATAACGTCCCACGTATCCTTCTGCTCAATGCAGTAATCTGTTATCAATCCAATCACATCATCTTCCACTGAACGGTCAATGATAAAATCAAGATAATCAGGCAAGCTTTCATCTGAACCCATGAACTCAATATTCCTAAAGTTAAGTCCAAACTTTCTTTCTCCCCTCATTATTAAGGGAATTATCCCAACTGTCTTATCAGCTTCGTCTCGAATGCATAATATGAATAATTCGTTATCATTCTTGCACAGTTTCCGCCAGTTGAACATCCATTCCCATGTCAGGAAAGGAGATCTTGCTCTGCTCCTTTGAAGTAAATTATTCCAGTTATCTGCTAATTTATGGAATTCTGAATCTGTATCTATCTTTTTAAGCGTTAACATTCTCAATAATAATAAAAAGTCATAGCCGACACTCAAAGCAATGGCAGTGGACGTTTATACGTCTTCACAACAATCCCAAAAACTCTGCGAGTCATTATCATCTCGATCTCATGAAAGCCGAGTTTGCGGTAACTTCTTAAAGACGGAACATTTTCGATTCCAACCACAGCCAGAGCTGACTTATAACCTTGTCCTCTTAAATGAATAAGGGCATAGTGAAGCACTGCTGAATGAATTCCTGTCGCTCTATGCTCTGGATGGGTGTAGGAATCATAGAAATATACAGTGCCTTTTTCCACACAAACAAGGGTCCCAAGCCATGTCTCATATTCATTGTTAAGGCTGACCCAGCAATAGCTTACTACGTGAGCATCGATAAGCCCCAGAAATCCCAACTTTTTATTATTAAGACGTTCTTCAAATTTTGCTACCATATTATTATCGAGACCGAGATTGAATTTCGATATATCTGAGATTGCCGCCTGTCGTAACTCGACAGCTCGCGAACAAGAATTCACTTGAATCGGCTCCTGCAGATTTCTCCATAAAAGGAATCCTTTTCTTTCCAGATAGACAAAATTTACAATTATTTGCCCTGCAAGCTTACAAAATTCCAAAAACCCATCCCGCTGAATCTTCCTGAGAACCTGCTCATACAGAGTTTTCAATCTTTTCATGCTGTAATAAACATCTGTAAATTCAGAGATGACTTATCTGATATTTATTTAAAGGTAGCCGCCTTCCACTCTCAATAAAAAAATTACACGTCAAGATCTCCCTCTACGAAATGCCAGTTCTCGCTATTAAGTAGAAAACTTTTGTAAGGAGATGCCTTATTTACATAAATTAATACCTCACCTTCTCCCTTTTTATATAAATAAAAGTTGTTCTTTCTTAATTTTTTCATCAGGATTTTATTTCCGAAATAATGGATTAAGATAGAGCCAATATCTCTTTGTCTCATATATAGGCTGAATTGATGCTGTAACATCAATTATGCAAATTTCATTTAGGGTATAATTCTCAATGGTTTAAACAACTCCCTAAAAGGGAGAAAGGAGAACTATACCCATGAGAGAAAGTTTATCAAAGAAGGCGAAAA
>JBFMDO010000049.1:0-7213 GCA_040753615.1 Nitrospirota bacterium
TTGTTGCCTCTCGTAAGAATGTGATATATATGTTCATTTGGTGCTATTCTTGCTGTCCTTGGCATGTATATAATCTATTAGCTTTAGTTATGTTTGTCAATAAATTAGAACCGTCCCCTTTTACTTTTATTTATTTCTTTATGAAAAGGTATTTGACTGCTGAGCGAATCACCTCTGGCCTCATCTTATCCTCATCATAGGCAATCCTGTTTATCTTTATGTTTGAGATTGAGATGAAACTATTTCCTCTAATTTTCGCTTTAGCACAGGCAGGTCTTCATAGATCGCATCCCAGACAATTTCAAAATTAACAGTATCATATGCATGTATAATCCGATTTCTCATTCCAATGATCTTTCTCCATTCTATTTCCTTATGTTTTTTTCTGAAAGAAGTTGTGAGCTTTGAGGAAGCCTCTCCTATTATCTCCAAGTTTCTGACAACCGCATCCATCAGCAATTCGTTCTTCATAAAATCTTCTTTCTTGATATCCTTGCAGAATCTATCTATCTTCTCTATTGCTGCCAAAATATCATCAACATAAACCAGATTATCTTTCTTGAGTTTCTTCATAATATTGTGGTCAGATCTTTGTTGATATGCAGTTTAAGTCGCGGTTTTATTGAGCGGAATATTACAACATCTACATTTTTGCCAGTCTCATCTTCCAATTCCTGTTCAACTCCCACTAGATCGAGGAGTGAAAATTTTCCCTCTGGAGGTTCTATAGCAATATCTATATCGTGGTAACTCTCTTTTCTTGCAAAGCTACCAAATAAATAAGCTTTCCTTATCCCGTGTTCATTTAATACTCTCTTTATTGTCTCAATAATCTGCTCACGTTTCATAGTCTTATGAAAACTCCTCAATCTTTATACCTAAAATTATCATGAAAAAATTAAATTTGTAAATAACATGTCAGTCGCAGTTGGGGTTAAACCTTCATTATCCATATGATAAAAAGCTCCCTCATATTCTATACTTAATTGCCTTGCCATTTACCTGTATTATATTTGTTCTCATAATATTGTCAAATGATTTTTGAAGGTTTGCCCCTCTACCCCCTATTCTCTCTTCCTCTTCTTTTTCTCTTCCATTTTGTTATATAAACTTTATCAAAACTGAGCTATTTTATCTAATACCTGTAATAAATACCTTTGTGAAGGATTTTTTATGGATTTTTTTGGCGTCTATGGGTAAGCATGCAAAAATTTCCAATTTTGAGGTAAAATCATTTCTAATGAAAACTTTTGAGGATGTTATTGAATTTCACGGTCATGCATGTCCTGGTCTTGCACTGGGTTACAGGGTGTCTTTATTAGCATTAAAGCAACTGGGAGAAAGGGCAGAGGACGAGGAACTTGTAGCAATCGTTGAAAACAATTCATGTGCTGTTGACGCTGTGCAGGTAGTCACAGGATGTACATTTGGGAAAGGCAATCTCATTTTTAAAGATCACGGAAAACAGCTATATACATTTATAAAAAGACCTTCTGGAGACGGGATAAGGATTTCAGTTGAGTGGAATCCTCCTGAAGAGACGGATGAAGAAAAAAGGATGTGGAAACGATATATGGGTGGTGACCATTCAAAAAAGGTTTTAAAAGCACTCCATGATAGAAAATCAAAAAAGATTCATATGATATTGAATGCAAAGGATAAAGATCTTTTTACGGTTACAAAAAATAAGATGAATTTGCCCGAGGAGGCAAGGATATATCCAAGCATAAGATGTGCTATGTGCAACGAAAAGACAATGGAGCCAAAGGCAAGGGTAAAGGATGGAAAGATTGTGTGCATACCATGTTTTGAAAAAGATGGTTAAAATGGAGATTGATATGAAAGACATAATTACAAAGGCAGAAATTTTGACAGAGGCATTGCCTTATATCAGAAATTTCTACGGGAAGACATTTGTAATAAAATATGGAGGTGCTGCGCAGATAGAAGAACACCTGAAAAATACATTTGCACAGGACATAGCACTCCTGAGTTTTATAGGCATAAATCCTGTTATTGTGCATGGTGGGGGACCCAAGATAAGCTCTATAATGGAGAAGATGGGCAAAAAGCCTGAGTTTATACAGGGTCAGCGTGTTACTGATAAAGAAACAATGGATATAGTTGAAATGGTGCTCGGAGGGCTTATAAATAAAGAGATTGTCTCTTTAATCAACAGTAATGGAGGAAAAGCTGTTGGTCTGAGCGGAAAAGATGGAGGGCTTATAAAGGCAAAAAAGAAGTTGATAAGTAAAACTGGTGAAACAGGCGCTGAGGAGATAATAGATATTGGTCTTGTCGGAGAGGTTACAAGTGTTGAACCACATATACTGGTCAGTCTCAAAAAAGATGGGTTTATTCCTGTAATATCGCCTATAGGAGTTGGACCAAAAGGCGAAACATTAAATATTAATGCTGACTATGTTGCTTCTTCTATAGCCTCTGCACTAATGGCTGAAAAACTTATATTCCTGACAGATGTGCCTGGGCTAAAGGACAAGAAAGATAAAATAATATCTACACTCTCAAAACAGGAGATTAAAAAGTTAATCAAGGACGGAACAATCGCTGGGGGGATGCTGCCGAAGGTTCAGGCATGCATGAAGGCAATCGAAGATGGCGTGTCAAAAACACATATTATTGACGGCAGGATCCCACATTGTCTGCTCCTTGAGATATTTACAAAAAAAGGAATTGGCACAGAAATACAGGTATAGGCGATTTCTATCTAACTTGCTTTTTGTTTAATTTTTATTGTATGTTTTTTCTACCATGGAAGACCCTCGATCAATAAAAAAATTTTCAATTGTAAGAGAAATCTCCAGCCTGATAACAGAAACGAATAATATAAATGCCTTAGCAAATCTTTTGCTTGACCACGCCATAGATTATACCAATGCTGAAAAAGGATCCCTGATGTTAATAAACGAAAATAATGAACTTTATATACTTGCCGCAAGAGGATTTGATGTAGAGTTTATTGAGACATACAGGATTAAAATAGGCGAAGGGATTGCCGGTATAGTTGTTCAAAATCGTTCGCCAGTGCTTGTTAAGGATATTGATAAAGATGAAAGATTTTACCAAAAAAAGAGAGACCGTTACAAGACCAGGGCATTTATTTCAAGTCCTCTCATAAGCAGAAATAAAGTGCTCGGTGTTATTAATATCAATGACAAAAAAGATGGTACACCTTTTACAGAGGACGAGCTTGACCTTCTAAATATTATCGCGGATCAGGCAGCTATCGCCCTTGAAAATGCCTTTCTTATGAATCAATCAAGGACAAAGGCTATTGAACTTGAGGATATAAATAGAAAGTTGCTGGAATCTGATATTAACAAGACAGAGTTTATTACAAGGATTTCTCATGAACTTCGCTCTCCCCTGAATTCAATTAAGGGAGCCACATATTATCTACAGCAATCAGAGAAACAAAAAAAGAGTAAACAGAAGGAATTCTACGATCTAATCTCAAACGAAACAGAAGGCTTGATCTCGATCGTAGAAAATCTTCTCGATTTTCTGAGACTCGAAAGTGAAACAACCCCTGTAAGAACCACCCTTATAAATCTTGAGAACCTTCTGAAAGAGGTGTCAGAGTCAAAGGGATTGAATAAAATATTTTCAGAAAAAAATATTAAATTTAAATTGGATATTAAAAAAGATACATATGAAATTATCGGAGATAAAGTCAGGCTCAGCCATCTATTTATTAATCTTCTGGAAGGTTTATCTCACTACCTCCAGAATGGAGATACCATAGATATGAAAATTAGTAAAAATGAATTTATTAAGGCAGATATGAAACTCTCCAGAAGTATGCCAGAAATAGTTCTCTCATTTTTATTATATGGTTCAAAATACATCTTTCACAGCGATTGGTCTGATGAAAAGATGAAGCTCTATCTTGCGAGAAGAGTTGCCGAGGCGCATGGATGGGGCTTTGAAGTAAAAAACATTGATAATACTTTTCTTGTCTCCATTACTATTTCGACAAGCACAAAAGAGAAGTTGGATGCACTAATAAATATGAGCATGAACATGTTTGTAGAGGTTATATCAGAATTAATGGATATTAATATCTGTTCTATAATGCTCAGTGATAACATTACAGGTGATCTTACAATAAAAGGGGTAAAAGGTCTCAGTGACGAAATAGTAAAGCGAACAAGAATCAGGTTTGGTGATCAGATAGCAGGATGGGTTGCATCTGAAGGCAAGCCGCTTTTAATTGAAGACATTGAAACCAACTCGCGTTTCAAAAGAGATAACATCCCCCAATACAATACAAAATCTCTTCTTTCATTGCCTTTGAAACTCGAAGAAAAGATAATAGGTGTTTTAAATCTGAACAATAAGAGAAACGCTGCTCCTTTTAATAAAAAAGACCTTTACATAGCTTCTGCCTTTAGTGAAAGGATTACATATATTCTCAAAAAATTCTATTCAAGTGAACAAAAAGATGATGACATAAATCAAATCATTAATTCACTGGACAATCTTGTTTATGCTGTTAAAAATTATAAAAAAAAGAAAAGTATCTTCCCGGATCTGGTTTTAAGGATTATGGATAAACTCGGTACCGAAGATAAAGACAAGGAAGACGCCCTTTATGTATCAATAATTTATGACCTTGGCCTTGCACTTATTAATAACGGTATACTGAAGAAAAAGACACTCCTGCCTTCTGAAATTCAGGCTTTAAAAATCCACCCCTATACTACAATTGAAATACTAAACAATTTTGAATTTTCAGATAATATCAAGGAGATAATCTTAAGTCATCATGAAAATTTTGACGGAACAGGATACCCGAAAGGCTTAAAAGGAGATGAGATACCCCTTATTTCGAGGATTATAGCTGTAGTAGATTCGTATTGTGCAATGATTTCAGAAAGGCCGTACGGCAGTTCCCTGACATGGGAAAAAGCCCTGTCAGAAATTAAGGTAAATTCAGGCTCAAGATACGACCCTGAGATTGTCAGGATATTTGAGGAAGTGTTAAGAGAAGCTATTCAGAAAGATTAGGAGGCAGGGTATAAAATCTCTACAGAAAATTGCTAAAACTTGTTTAATAGTAATTTTTCTGTTTATATCATTTTTAGATAAATTAGCATTTTCTTACGAGTATATTGCTGATTTCTCACTTTCACTTTCTGAAGAATATAATGACAATATATTCCTCAGTTCCACAGATAGAGAAGATGACTTTATAACCCGTATTGCCCCGGGAATAGGATTCTCTGTACGGGCAGAAAATTCAGATTTGAGGTTTAGTTACTCTCCGACTTTCAATTTATACAGTTTTTATAATGAAATGAACAGCACCTCGCATCGGTTTACAGCCAATGGCAGTTTTACACTTTCTGAAAAACTAACCCTTACACTGACAGATACATATCTTAAAACCTCTGAAATAGAAGATATCAGGGAAATTCCTGATATAGGCCCCATAACACAGCGATATGACATGACTATGCATAGCGTAAGCGGTAATATTTCTTATCGTTTTACTGGCAGACTTACTTATACACTCGGTGCATCCTATTCAGAGACTTATTCTGAAGATGAGGATTTTGATGAAGTAACAACTTATTCAGGGAATACAGGTTTTACATACAGATATAGCGAACGGACTACTTTATCAATAAATGCAGTATATAGTAGAACTGACTATAGCACAAGCAGTGACGCAACAGGACAGAACTATAGTCTGGGGATTACATATATTCTCAGTCCAACATTAACTGCTGCCCTTACAGGTGGAGTAGCAGTGACAGAGATTGAGGATACAGACGAAACAAGCACAGACTTCAGTGGAGGTGTTGATATTACAAAAACTTTTGAGAGAGGCAGTGCTACTTTATCTTACAGACAAACTGTTATCCCGAGCATCGAAACAGGAACTCCTGTAAGAAGCCAGACTGTAAGACTTTATTTAATAAGACCTTTATTAGAAAGGTGGATAGCATCTGTTTCTGGGTCATATAGCAATTTTAAATCTATCAATGCAGATGATATTGACAGGGACGAGATTCGTTTCGATACTAATTTAACATATAATTTCAGGCAGTGGGCGAGTCTGGTATTATCCTACAGTTATGTAGATTCAAATGATAAGACATCTGATGAGGATGACTACTATAATCATATAGTCCTTCTCAGCATTAGATTAAGCCATAGCAAAAGGCTTTAATATAACCTCTTGATTTTAAAGGATATTACAAGGCATTTCACTGTAAACTATTCCGACAGTCTTAGTGCCTTAACAAACAAAAAACCCTGTTTTCAGCCATAATGGTGTCGGGATATTTTACACTTCCAATAAATTCAGTATGAACACATTTATAACATTTCTACTACAAGTCATAACACATTGATTTTTATAGATTATTTGCTATTAAAATTTGGATTTGAATCTGGCTTGCTTTTTGCTTTTTTATTAGAAAATCGCCATGAAAATTAAGGAGGTAAAATTATGAGAAAATTTATTCTGGTCACGGTACTAATAATGGCAGTGCTGATGATAACAGGCACAGCAATGGCATTAACATGGGTGGTTTCTCCTTATTCACCGTCAGGGGGAACTATTGTCTTTGGTGAAACAAATATTGTTGCAGTAACAGATATTAATGATCCTCAATCTGGTACTCAGGAGGAAGCAATATATGGAGCTGGTTTTGAGACGAGTGCATCAGGAGTTATCTTTGATGCTGATTTATATACATGGGACTCTTATTCGATAACTGGAGATGCTTCAAATGATGGGGGAAGCAAAGGTTGGTGGGATGTATTTGTGGTTAATATCAATCAGGAAGGTTATTATTGGGAGCTTGTATCAGGTGGTTCAGGAACTATAGATGACCCTGTAATCAGTTCTACCTATGAGGGAGGATATGCACTATACGATAATTCAGTTCTTCCTGGTGCTACATGGGTATTTGGAGGAGAAGATTATGGTAATGGTACTCTCGAGAGTCTTTCACCCTTAACAGACTACACATTAATTATGACAGGTGGTGATCCTAATTTACCTTATTATGTAAGTGTAATCTTAGACACAGCAACTGATCCTTATTCAGATACTAGTGTGCTGTCCCTAACAGATCTATACATTTAGAAACCTTCGCAAGGATGGTATCTGCATCCTTTGTCCAAGTAAATATTTTAGGATTCTCATTATGTGTTTCAATAAAATCCATAATCGCTT
>JBFMDO010000050.1:0-40051 GCA_040753615.1 Nitrospirota bacterium
GACAGGTGGCTTTGCGTCACCCGGTCACCCAGGCTTTGCCTTTTCGGCGGCTATAATCACAACAATTATCAAAAAATACTTCCCTTGTCAATTTTGTTTTATTTATGGGGGGATAAGAATTGTTTATGGATTGATATCCGTCCTTCTTTGTGTTCAGATAGAGAAATTTTATAGATGTTTCTTGGCATTTTTTATGCGTTTATTGATATTCCAGAAACAGTCTTTTCCCTTGAATAACCTTCCTTCTGGGCAAGGACATCAAGATAGAGTGTCCCCATATCTTCAACAATGGGCATGACTTCCTCACCCATCTCATGAGTGTCTACAGTCTTGACATACCTCTTACATTTCTCACAGACATCCACACGATATGCGTTTCCTTTTTTTTCTGTATAAAAGTGCCTGAGTTCTTTATGATTCTCATTTTCACAAAAAGGGCATTTTTGCCTCATAAATCGCCATGCATAACTGCATGACGAACATACAAGAAACCTTTCCCCTTCTTCCCTGCTCTCTCCGATAAATGGTTCTGATCCACAAATAGGGCAATAACCTTTCCACCACTTTTCCTGATCTACATAGCATTTGAGCTCATTTGCGTAAGCTTCAAATATGGGCTTTATACTGTTTATTATCAGAAATGAGAGTATATCCTCTTTTATCTTCAGATTCTTTGAGAGTGCAATAATATATTCCACATCTTCAGCAACAGCATGTTTGAATAACTCTGTAAGATTTATATGTTTGCTTCTTAATGCCTGGCTTATCTGTTTGACATCTCTTACTGCTTTTTTATTATGATTCAGAACCTTACACAACCTTTTAAACAACCGGGAAGCTGAAGCGTTGTCTAATTGAAGTTCTCTTTTCTCTACAAGAGGAAATCCCTCCTGATTTTTTCCCTTCAAGTTAACCTTATCTATATCCACAGGAGTAATCTTAATCTTTGGCTTTATCTTATATTGCTCTATCAACACATCTTTAATAAATTCTAAAACTTCTCTATGGCTTGGTAATTCCTTTATTATATCGTCTATTCTTTTTTTGACCTTATGAATCATATTCTCAGACTTTTTCTCCATCATATCTCCTGCGTGGATGCTGGCTTTATTGGGAGAGCTTAAATGCTCTCCCAATAAAGTTACCAAAATCTCACTATGACAATCCGTATACAGCTGGGTCTTCGGTCAGAACCCATATTACGTGTGTTAGAGTACCAACACCACTTTGATTAGGATAAACATTAGCGTTAGGAAATCCATTAGCCTGTAAATAAGTAACCCTGTCATTAGCTTGTATCAATATTGTATCCGCATCTCCAGAAAAAATAGCACCTGGCGGACAGGTTGCCTCACAGGAAGGTTTTTGTGACGCGGCAGGAAGAGAGAGATTTCCGAATCTGTTATAACAGAGGTCGCACTTCCTCATATCTGTTGTCACCGAACTACCATCCTTCACATACATATATTTTGGAATATTGTAGTGACAGGCTAATTGGCAGGGCTTATTCACACTACCAGAACACGCTGCAGGATTGCATATATCAGGATCAATCCGGACGATGCCGTCTGTCTGTTTGATAATCGCACCAAACGGACAGTGCTGCTGGCAATTGGGCACCTCGCAATGACGGCACTGATCCTTGAAAAAAAGCCATTTGACCTTACTTAAGGCTGCTATTTCAAAGAATTTTGCCACTGTAAGATTTGCTCCGGACATATCAGGAGGATTCTGGTAAGTGCCTGTAAAATTAGTATCCTCCGATGGTAGGCTGTGCCACTGTTGACAGACAACCTGGCAGGCTTTGCAAGCGATACATTTCGATGTATCAATCAACAATCTTATTCCAGTCAATGAGATACCTCCTATCATTGTTATTGTTGCTGGCATTGAGACACCTCCTTTTACACTTTATAAATGTTCACCAGAAAAGCTTTGTATTCAGGGATTCTGGTATTAGCATCACCTATATGTGGAGTAAGTACATTTGCGCTATCTCCTGAACAGATAGCAGCAAACCCCCAATGCCACGGCAAACCTACTTGGTGTACGGTTTTTCCAGCTATGGTTAGCGGTTTGAACCTCTTTGTCACACATGCTTTTACTGTAATACTGCCCCTTGCAGAGCTGACAATGACATAATTACCATTGCTGATACCCTTTGCTAATGCCAGCTCCTCGCTCATCTCCACAAATGGCTCAGGCATAATCTGACAGAGCCACGGCAGATTCCTTGTCATAGCGCCTCCATGCCAGTGCTCAGTGAGCCTGTATGTGGTAGCAACAATCGGATAATTAGGATCTCCAGGTGCAGCAAATATTGTACCTGGATAAACATATACAGCAGGATTAGATAACGGTCCTAATCCAGACGTCAGAGGATTTGCTGTCAATGGAGTCTCCTTGGGTTCATAATGTTCTGGGAACGGCCCATCAGCCAGACCCTTTATTCCCATAAGTCTTCCGACGCCTTCATTTCTCATAATGAAGGGGTAATAAGCCGAAGGTCTTGCTGTTGCATAGCCATCCACGACATCGCCGTCGCCCTTGTATGCATTCGCCGCCGCATCCCACCAGATAACCCATTTGTTTGGCGCCAGAGGCACGCCCTCGTTTGAACCAGTCTGGTAAACCGAGGCGCGATTATAGATGATCCTTCGGTTAAGGGGCCATGAATATCCCCATTTATGGTAAATACCAATCTGGGCTGGATGATAATCAATCGGATCACGATTAATCATCTGATTCCCGGCATCAGGCCATGTTCCAGAGAAAAGCCAGTTGCCACAGGCAGTTGTCCCGTCATCTTTTAGACCAACAAAGTTTGTAACCTGTGTTCCTGTTGCAACATAATAGCCGTTTATCTCCTTCGAGATACCCTCAGTCAAATCAGTACTAAGGCGAGGGTCATATGGCCAATTTATATCTACAATAGGTTTATCCCTGTCTAATAATGAACCACTGTAAAGAGATTTAATTGCATCTCCAAGCCTTCTTAATATCTCCAGCTCATCCAGTGCATCGCCTGGCGGGTCGCATGCCTTATCCTTCCACTGTGCCAGCCTTCCGCTGTTTGTAACACTTCCTTTCTTTTCATAAAAAGCAGCTCCTGGAAGCAAAAAGACTTCTGTCTTAATCGTTACTGGGTCAACACCGGGTCTCTTCCAGAAATTTGAAGTCTCTGTCTCAAAGAGGTCGCAGACAACCATCCACTCGAGATTATGAAGCGCAGACCTTTCTCTCTCTACATCGGAACCAATAACCCCTGGATTTGTTCCCCATACAAAGAGTCCTTTAATAGGATACGTTCTTGGTGAATCTGGAGTGTTATCGAGCATATCTTCAAACAATGAGATATGGCTCATGTCCTTATGCCTCTTGGGGAGATACTGGTAGCTAATATTATGGTCAATAGTCGGCCACCATGCCTTCAGCATACTGGACACATACTTCGGCCGATTGCCCCACCAGTTTCCACTTGCTGGAGCTACGGACGGATAGGGATCCAGTGCCTTTGGTGTTTCGGTGTCAAGAAATGAGTTAGTCGTGCCCACGGCCCCTAAAATAGAATGTTTCCATATATTTTGCGGGCTTGGGTTGTAGCCTGTGATAAGGTGGTAAAGAACGCCATGGTCTGTTGATCCCTGAACATTATGCCAGCCTCTCAGGGCGTTTATGCCGCCGCCAGCTACTCCCATATTGGCAAGGAGCATCTGGAGAATAGTGGCTGTGCGAATGTTCTGACTGCCAACCGTATGCTGAGTCCACCCCATTGCGTAAAGCATAGTAGCAGACTTGTAGTCGAGATAGGTGTCGCAATAGGTCTGGCATATAGTTCCATACACCAGAGGATCTGTGCCTGTTATTGAGCAGACTGTGGTTGCGTCATATATGCTGTACTGATCTTTCAGATGAGTGAAGACAGTTTTGGCGCCACATGCAGTCCCATGAACAGGACAAATACCCTCTAAAGCACCATCAAGCTTTATCGGATTGCCCGAGTCATCAAGGTGATACGTCCATGTATCTTTAGCAGAAAATTGACCAGGATGATTTGGATCTCGAGCTGTCTGGAAATTTGGATCTATAAAGTATGATGAGTTTGTGCAGTCTAAAAGATATTGAGTGTTATATTTGTTATTATCCAGAGCATACTTAATCATCCCGCCAAGAAAGGCAATATCTGTTCCTGAACGCATCGAGGCATAGATATCAGACTTGGATGATGATCTGGTAAAACGAGGATCAACGTTGATGATAGTTGCGCCTTTATTTTTCGCTTCAGTAATCCACTTAAAGGCTATTGGGTGGTTCTCAGCCGCATTGCTTCCCATGATAAGGATAACATCAGCATTCTTAATATCCACCCAGTGATTTGTCATAGACCCTCTACCAAACGACTCTGCCAGAGCCGCAACGGTTGAGGAGTGTCAGACACGGGCCTGATGTTCGAGATAGACAGTTCCAATTGACCTCATAAGCTTGGTTATAAGGTAAGCAGCCTCATTATTAAAGGCAGCAGCGCCCAAAGAGGCAATGCCTTCGCATCGGTTAACCGTGAGGATTCCCTCTGGTTTGATGTCTGTCTCTACAAAGGTAGTATCTCTTGTAGATTTAACTTTCTCAGCAATCATGCTTATAGCTTGATCCATGGTTATGTAGGCGGTATCCCAATCTGAAGCATAAGGAGCACGATGCTTAACTGCAATCAATCTTTTAGGGTTGGGAATCCGTGTTCCCGTATCGTCAGATACAATTGTACTAAACTGTGCAGATGCAGAGCCTTTGCTGCAAAGAGACCCCTTGTTGATTGGGCTATCAGGATTTCCCTGCACATAGGTGATGTATGGCTTTCCTCCTATGAGCTGGCTACCTACAATCATACTGCAACCAACCGAACAATAACCACAGACACTGATAGCTTCACTTGTCCATACTGGCGGATTGGCCTGGGCATAGGCAATAATCGGCTTCAGATCAAAGATGCCAAATAAGATGCCAGCACTCGCTCCAGCAGAGATCTTTAAGAAATCTCTTCTCGTAATAGCCATTAGTTACCTCCTTTTACCCTTAAATTTCTTCTACATCCTCGAAATTTTTTCATATACCTTCCTTTAAAATATGTCTTTAAAAGCACTCACCCCCTTTTTTAACTGCTGAATATGTAACAAATATGTAAGTGATATGTAATTAATATGTAATATACTTAGCAAATCAAAATCTATTTGTCAAGCAAAATTTGCTTGACCCTGTCAATTTAATTTTATTTATGGGTTTATGAATAATATTTATATCCAGATCAGAGGGAGAAGAAGGGGAGGGGAGGCGGTAAAATGCCAGCAAGAGTCTTCTAAACACTTGACTGGCATAGGTTGAATTGATAGCTACTTATTCTTTACTGTTATAACTTTTTCTGATATCCATCCTTCTTTGTCTTCAGGTAGAGAAATTTTGTACCAGTTTTCTCCTGTGTTATCCATTCCTTCAGTTATTATCTTGAAGGTTTTTCCTTTAGCAGCAATATCAATCCTACGGGCGCTGATATAAGGTTCAGCCCTTATATTTGCTGTTGTTACATTAACTACTGCATATGCTCCTTGTTTATTATCTTTATCTACGGAAGGCTGTTGAGGTTTTTCTATATTTTCTGTTTTATCAGAAGTTATTTGCTGTGAAGGGGACTGAGGTGTCTGGAGGGGTTTTTTGACATCAGGGCGATGGGGAATTATTATAGTCTCGTTTTTAGGATGTTTGATTTGATCAAAAATAAAATCAAAAGGGACAAAATAATAGCCAATGACTATTCCAGCAGCAAATAAACCGACTAAGCCGAATATTGTTGCCCCATGAACAAAACTTGGTTTTTTCTTTATCTCGACATCAGGGGATTCGTTTTTTAGATGGTTTATAGCATACTTTACATGTTTGTTAGTAACAAAGTTGCTTCCTTCCAGATATGCAGACATGATGGTTCGGGAAGTAAGAATATTAATGATTCGCGGTATGCCCCCTGAGAACTTATAGATTGGCTTCATTAATTTGTGGTCGAGCCTCAAAAATCCCTTTCCTGCCTTAATCAATCTATAGTTTATGTAATCGAGAGTTTCATTGCTGGCTAAGGGGCTTAATCTAACCTTTACGGTTATCCTTTGATTTAACTGTCTGAGGTTATCTTTGTGCAGTCTTATTTCAAGTTCAGGCTGAGCAAAAAGGATTATCTGTATGAGTTTGTGCTTATCTGTTTCAAGGTTAGAAAGGAGCCTTAATTCTTCGAGTGTCTCATCAGATAGGTTCTGTGCTTCATCAACAATAATGATTACTGGTTTACCTGTCTTGGTTTTTTCCATTAAAAAATCCCTGAATGCCTTTAATGCCTCATTCTTGTTTTTACCACTTGATTCTATGCCCAGGTCTTCGAGGACAGATATGAGGAATTCTTCAGGTGAAAGGCGGGGAGTTAATATTAAGGCAATTTCTGCAGTGTTTTTCCAGTTTGCCTTGAATACATTAAGAATGGTTGTTTTACCTGTTCCTGGTTCGCCTGTTATAAGACAAAATCCTTCCCTCTGTACTATTACATAGTCTAATGAAAGCAATGCCTCATTATGCCCTGCTGATGGAAAGAAAAATACAGGATCAGGCGCGAGCCTGAAAGGATCTTCTTTTAATCCGTAGAATTCTAATAAATCCATACTTATATGAAAGCTCTGAGTTTCACATTTTCCCGAGATTTGACACTAAATCGTATATCGGGAATAAGAGCCCAATTATAATAAACGCAAACATTATTCCTATAAATACTATGATAACCGGCTCCAGCATCTTGCCGAGCTTTTGTGATACATCATCGAGTTTCTTGAGATAATACTCTGAAAGAAATGCAAATTGTTCATCCAGTGTTCCACTTGTCTCTCCTACATCTATCATTCTTGTAACTATCTGGGGGAAAACAGGGTGTTTCCTCAATGCATCAGATATCCTGCTTCCTGCTGCTATGCTTTCCATCGAATTCCTGATAGCTACTCTGAAGACCTCATTGCCTATAACATCAGCAATTATATCAAATGACCTGTCTATGGTAATGCCTGCCACAGTGAGTATCCTTAGTTGTTCAGAAAATATTGCGAGTAATTTATTGTAAATAATATGTTTTATTATTAAGATTTTTATCTTTGCAAGGTCAATATAATATCGTGTTTCTTTTTTTTGTTTCAAAATCTTTATTAATAAGAATAATAACAGGGGAGCCAGTATGATTAGATACCAGTAAAACTTGGTGAAATTGCTCATATATATAAGTATTCTCGTTGGGAGGGGAAGGGCGATCTTCATATCTGTAAAAATAGAGATAACCTTGGGCAGGACATATGTCAACCAGAATATTAATGCACCTAATGTTGCAATAAGTGCAAATATAGGATACATAATGGCTCTCTTAATAGAAGACGCCAGATCCTCCATCCTTTGCAAGTGTGTTGCTATATCAGAAAGGCTTTTATCAAGCCTGCCTGTTTCCTCTCCGATTACTACAATACGTATGAATATATCAGGAAATATCTCACTATGTTCAGCAACTGCATCAGAAAATCTTGAGCCGAGTTCTACTGACCTTCGTATGTCCTCTATTGTCTTACTGAAGTGCTTGTTTTCAGTGGTTTCTGCTAAATCAGAAAGGGAAGAGAGTATTGGTAATCCTGCCTTTATCATCAGCGAAAGGTTATTGGAAAACTCAATAATATCTTTTCTTTTTACTCTCTTTGCAAGAAATTTCTTTTTAATTGATGATATACGTTCATTAGATTTTTTGATATCTAATATATAGAACCCGCGAGATGTGATGCTGTCATAGGCAACATCCATGGTTGTGCTGGATACAAGACCCTTGATAACATCGCCATTTGAGTCAATCGCCTTATATGAAAAAAACGGCATTATCCTGCAACCCTCATGATTTCATCGAGTGTTGTTATACCATTTATAACCTTGTTTATCCCATCGTATTTAAAAGGCTTCATGCCATTTTTGATGGCAGCTTCCTTCAGAGTCTTCAGAGATGCACCTGAATAAATTAATTCCTTTATATCATCAGAAACAAAGAGTATCTCTCCTATGGCTATCCTTCCGAGATAGCCTGTATTGCCGCAGATATTACAACCTTTTCCCTTAAATACTTTTTTTATCTTTCCCTCAATTTCTGTCAGTCCTGCTGCCAATGCCTCGCCGGGCTTAAGCTGGTATTCGACTTTACAATTTGAGCATATCTTTCGCACAAGTCTCTGGGCTACAATAGCGAGAAGGGAAAATGACAGCAGATATCTGTCAACATTTAGGTCGAGCATTCTTGGTATTGCAGTAACTGCGTCGTTTGTATGGAGCGTTGTAAGTACCAGATGACCTGTGATAGACGCCCTTATTGCTATCTTTGCAGTCTCTTCATCTCTGATTTCGCCAATAAGCATCACATCAGGATCCTGCCTCATGAAATTTCTGCCAGCAAGGGCAAAATCATATCCTGCCCTTTCATTAACCTCTGTCTGTTTAACCATGCTTAATTTATATTCTACTGGGTCTTCGACAGTAATGATATTTTTCTCAAGTAAATCTATCTCCCTTAATGCTGCGTAAAGAGTTGTGGTTTTGCCGCTCCCTGTTGGACCTGTAATCAGGATCAAGCCATTGGGTTTGGAGAATAAAAGACGCAATCTTTCTGTATCATTCTTATCAAACCCGAGATTCGAGATATGAAGCAAGGGGCCTGAACCCCTTAACATCCTGATAACTATATTTTCTCCGTATATTGTAGGTATAGTTGAAACACGCATATCATATTTCTTGCCAATAAATGAGAACGAAAAAGAGCCGTCTTGGGGCAGTCTTTGTTCTGCAATATCGAGCTGTGAAAGTATCTTTATCCTCGATACAACACCGCTATGTATAATCTTTGGAAAACAGTGACCATGTTGCAAAACACCATCTATCCTGTAGAAGACATGAACTGTCTCTAAGGTAGGATTTATATGAACATCTGTTGCATTTCTTCTGATGCCATCCATGATTAACAATTCTGTGAATGATGAAACCATAGTAGCTGACGGAATTGCTGTGGTCTTAATCTCGTTAATGATATTTTCGATTCGGGTATTTATAGGATTTTCCAGAAAATAATAAGCCTTTTCCATGATATCAGAGAAATTTTCAGAATCCACCATATAAATCTTTGGAGACTTGCCAGTTATCCTTGTAGCTGTGTCAATGGCAAGCACATTGCTTGGGCTGGCTATCCCTATGGTAAGAGTCCCATCGTCAATATTAAGCGGTAGAAAACCTGCCCTTTCAGCAATATCTCTGGATACGAGACGGAGTGCATTTTCAGATAGCAGGTAGGTATCAAGGTCTATAAAGTCAATACCTGCCTGTTCTGCGAGTGCCTCGGATATCTCCTTTGAAGTCACAAACCCGAGTTTTATTAAAGTTTGACCGAGCAAGTCTCCTGTTATTGTCTGCTGAGCCATTGCAACATCCAGCTCAGCGTCTGTAAGGAGGTGTTTTGACCTTAATAATTCGCCAAGTTTCAGGGTTGCCATATTTTATTATAATGCTACCGTGGGTTTAAGCATTATAACGAGTTCTGTCCTTTCTTTTATCTGTTCCCTGCTTTTAAAAAGATAGCCTATAATTGGTATATCACCCAGAAATGGAATCTGATTATCCTGTAAGCTTTCTTTATTCTGTATAAGTCCTCCTATGATAATCATTTCCCCGTCTTTTACCTTTATGGTTGTGCTTAATTCTCTAAGGTCGGTGGTGGGCAATGATATGCTGGTTGCATTATCTCCGCTGCCTGTTGTCTTTTCTTCAAGTTTTACAAGGTCTGAGACTATAGGGGTTATTGTCATAGTTATTTCTCCATTTTCATTTATATAGGGAACTATGCCTATCATAATGCCTGAAAGTATAGTATTAGTTTGTATTGTATAGGTGATGGTGGCTACATCGCCTGTAGATGTTGTTGTAGTCTCGACACTGTCTATAAAAGTTGTGTTTCTCCCTACGCTGAGCAAGGCAGTCTGTCCATTCATGATATTCACCCTCGGGTTGGATAAAACGCTTATATCACCCTGGCTCTGAAGCGCCTTCAATAGTCCTGTAAAATCCCCTCCTGTAAGATTAATCTGGAAATTAGGAGACAGTGAGCTGGCTGCATCTGAAAAATTATAAGTTCCTACAGTAAGCTGAGCTGAGTCGCTTACATCCATGACTGCTGCCCAGTCAATACCGTATTCAAGCGATTCTGATAGTTGCACTTCTACAATGCGTGCCTCAATAATAACCTGCCTGCCGAGAATCTTCTTAAGGTCTGCAAGATAGTTCTTGACCTTTTCCAGATCCCTTTTTGTAGCAGTAACAACTACGGTTCCTGTCATTCTGTTAATGCTAAAACTGGGCTTTAATTGAACAGCTTCTGATGAAGATTGTTGCCCACTCCCACTGCCAAGAAGGGTTGCTATAGTATTTTCTATGGAATCCCAGAACTTAAAAGAAGCATTGTCAGTTTTGATGTTTTGCGTCACATTGCCCCGTATGCCTGTTGTACCATATCCTGTTGTCCCTGTTGTTCCTGTTGTGCTCGTTGTTCCTGTTGTTCCTGTCGACCCTGTTGTTAAACCACCTAATATATCACCCCCTACATCTACATTATAATCCTGAATAACTGATGGCTGTCCGAATTCAAATATCTTTGTGTCCATTGCCTTAACAATGAGGATATTCTCTTTTAATGAATGGAAGTAATCTACTGACGAGAGGATTGTGTTCAGGGCATCCTCAGCACTTACATGCTTTAATGTGAGGTTTACTGGTATCTCGGGATCTACACCTTTTTCTATAACAAGATTTAGTCCTGTTGCTTCAGCAATTACATGAAGGACATCCTTTAAAGGAGTTGCCCTCGCAGAGATAGAAACAATCCTTGTTTTCAGAGGTGAAAGCTGTTCTGAAACAGGAAGAAAATCAGGGGCGGACGGTTCAGATTTTTTAGGTGGTGATTCGGGAGGCGGAATTTGCGATATTTGAGTTTCTTCCAAAGGTAATTTTTTTACTGCCTCTGATGAGGCACATGCAATTATAGTAACCACAACAAACAGGAGAAACACTTTTTTAATCATTTGTTTTCCTCCAGATATATCCATCTTGTTTCTTTTATTTGATTACCAATAGAAAATGGTTTTCTGATTTCCTTTATCAATATCCTGCTTTTTTCTATCTTTGCTATCTGCATATTGCCAATGCCATCTCCTTCCTTAACAATCAATCCATTTACAATAGCCAGCCTGCTTTCTTTACTTATAATTATCAGTGATACATTTATTCCGCTTATTTCGTTTTTTACCTGTGGCACTAAAGACGAAAGAGGAACAGAAGGATACGCAGCTATCTCGACAGGGCTTTTCAGATTTCTATAAGACACAAAAGTTTTTCTTTCAGGTATATCTATTTTTTCTGAAACAAATCCTAACATCCGCATTTCTCCATCTGTCAGGGCAGGTTTAAAAATTACCATTTTCCCTATAAAAAGGCTGATGGCAATTAATAAAAACGGTAACGCAATCTGTATTTTTATTCTACTGCCCATTATGTCTTATTTCGCGTTAATTTTTCAGCAGGCATCCTCAATATACCTTCTATTTTACATATTGTACCACTAAATGGACCCTTTGCTGGTGTCTCAATTACTATGCTCTTTATTGCAAAATAGGGAAAATTTAAAGTCTGTAGATATCCAATATTATTCACCATTTGCACATAGCTGTTAACAGGTATGCTTATAGTTACAGGAAGGCTTATCTCATGTGCATCGCTATTAAAATTTTTTACTGTTATCTCAGCATCCTTAAGTGTAGTCTTTATCTCATCAAATCCTAAAAGCATAATCTCTTTATGATCTTTAAAATAATAGTGAGATGGCAGTAAACTGTTTATCTCCTTCACCAATGAATTCATTTCTGCTATATTGCGCTCCATTTTAAAAGAGTTTGTTCTTATGAGTTCAAATTTGGTCATTGTGTATAAAAGGTTTTTTTCATATTTAGCAGTTAAAATAACAGAAATAATGATTATGCTCAAGGTTATTCCTGCAACAAGGTAAATAGTAAGAGGTTTTTTGAGTTCACTGTAAATCATTGGGATCCCCAAGTTATTTTTATAGAAAAATCTTTATTCTCTAATCCAATTGTATAGTCTTTTATGATTACACTTTTTATGTTTGTAAGCGAGTCAATAAATTTTTGATAATACCTCTGAATATTTGCATATCCCTCTGCTTTCACCGACCCTTTTATATCTATATTTAATATAGTATCAGCAACTATTATATATATAGAATTTACTTTGATATTATCCATCCTTGAGTAAGAAAATAAAGACAGAAACTCCTGTATATCTGGAATTGACGCAGCATTTCTAAGAGAATTTACAAAAGGCATATATTCCGACATCTCCGTTTTCTTTATATCATACGTGATTAATATATTATCAACATCAGGGATGGTTGCTCTTATAGCATCAGTTCTGTTTTTCAGTTCAATAATATTTTTCCCTATATATCCTATGTATCCTATTCCTATAACTGAAAGTGTAAGGAAGATGGCTGTTGAGCATTTCAGAAAAAGTTTTATTCGGAAGAAATTTTTATATTCACTGGGTAAAAGATTTATATCTTTGTCCTTCGGGATGAGGATGGCTGAGAGTGGTGATATAAAGTCTAAATACAGGGAATAATTTTCTACTAAAGACATGGGGAATAAACAGGCGATAGGTATTATTGTGTCATTAGTTGTATTGTAATCACGGCAGAGGCTCCCTATAAGGATGACATGGGAGGGATTTATCCTCAGTGTCTGTCTGCAATAATTAACGGTCATATTTATATTCTGTATATCAAGATTGCTCATTCCGTGTTCCAGCGCCTGTGCTGTCCTGATAAACTCTACTGCACCGTTTTTAACCAGAAACAGGTTTTTATTTAGTTCGGTTTCTGAAATACAGATCACATGTTTACCCTCAGACCCTATCTGACAGGCAAGAGAAAATATGTCAGGATAAATTGCCTTGACCACCTTTCCCCTGAGAATAAATCTATTAATAATCCCCCTTAATTCCTCATTATTAACAGCAAAAAAGAAGACTTCTTTCATTCTTCTGTTTCCAACAATCTTCTCTCCTGTCACTGAATAAATAAAGGAAAAATCATTGAATGGAATCCTTTTCTTGATTTCTAATTCAAGCAGTTTTCTGATAAAACGTTTTTTTGTTGGAGGAATAAGGATTGTATCCTGAAAAAAATCTCTGAAGCTATTTACAACTATAAATTCTTTTGTTTTTTCTTTTAGGAGAAAATCATCAAATTGATCATCTTTTAATGTCAATACATCATCTATTGAAACAGCTTTCTTTTTTAATGTGGCATAAACAACTTTTATGGTAGTATCTTCAAAACTGACAACCGAAACCTTTCCCAAAAAACCTCCTTTTAAGAATTGTATAAGAAATCAATAAATAAAACAATATCTGAATTGCCTTATAAAAAATCTCTTTTAATACAATTAATTTAAATGATAAACTAATTGTCATATGTTATGTGACTATTTTTGAATAAAAGGAGAAGGGTTATGCATCCTTTTTTCTTAACAGCTAAGACTATATCTGATGCATGGTTTCAGTTGATCTATAATTTATTTGATAATGCCTATGAGCAGAGGATACAGAAAGGCTCATTTGAAAATGAACAGTATCGTCTGCAGTATCCCGGCATAGGAGTATATATCGAACATCCTTACTATGATATGATACCAACTATTCCTCCCAATTCAGGTATCCCTGCTCCAACCACAAAAGAATATATTGAAGACTATTTTGTAAACTACCTTATGAACCCTGAATTATCAGAAAATGAAACATATACTTACGGAAGCAGAATACATACCCAAATGCCAAATGGTGGAACACAACTCGGTCGCGTTATTGACATACTCAAGGATACCCCCCTGACAAATCAGGCCGTTATTGAAGTGGCGACACCTGTTGATCTTGATATCTGCTATGGAAAAGACGGAAAGATTGATCCGCCATGTCTCAGGTTGCTCGATTTCAAGGTTATTCCTGTGGATAACGAACGGGTTTTAACAGTCAGTGCCTATTTCAGGTCATGGGATTTATGGGCAGGATTTCCCACTAACCTTGGTGGTATAGAACTTTTAAAACAGTTTATTACATCTGAAACAGGTCTAAAGAATGGTGCCATGTATGTCTATAGTGCAGGCGCTCATATCTATGGTTATCAGGAAGAGATTGCCAGATTAAGAACATTAAGATTGGCAAAGACGTAAAGTGAATCTATTTAGAGTCTTTCGTCCATGAATGTCATTCTGAGTCCCGAATGCTTTCGGGACTCAGAATCTCAGCCTTGTAACTTGTTGATATATATAAGATTTTTCACGGAGTTTATCCTGAGCAGAACAACGAGATTCCTCGCTTCACTCGGAATGACAAGCGAAGGGTTCAGAATGATAAAGAAGGAAACAATTGAGTTTATGGACAGACACTATTTAAGGCTTTTCAATAGGCAACTTTACAATAAACATAGTTCCTTTTTCTGGTTCGCTTTCTACAGAAATACTGCCATTATGATATTGAATTATCTTTTGAGTAAAAGTAAGTCCGAGACCCGGCCCGTATACCTTTGAAGTAACAAAAGGATCAAATATATTCTTGATTTTGTCTCTTGAGATGCCTTTCCCTGTGTCAGATATGGCGATCTCAACATAATTATCATAAATACTGCTGGTAATTTTCAATACTTTTATCTCTTTTGTCATAGCCTCTATAGAATTTTTAATCAGATTACATATTGCCCTTTTGAGCAATTTTTTATCAGCAAGAATCAGCGGAAGATTATCGGCTAATTTAGTCTCAACAGTTATACATTTTTCTTTGAAATCCTGTTCGAATAATGTAAGGGACTCAGTTATTAAATTATTGATATCTGTTGTTTCTCTGAGAGAGATAGTTATTGTTTTTAATTCAATAAGCTGTTTTATCATGCCTTCCAGAACTGTCACATCATGTATAATCATTTCCATATATTTTTTATTAGGGTCATCATCTGATAATTTTCCATATACCTTGCGTGCAAACCCCCCGATAGAAGTCAGGGGATTTCTTATCTCATGTGCAACCTGATCCATCATCTGTTCCAGCGCCCCAGCCTTTTTCTCCTCTACCCGTTTTTCATGTGCTACTTTTATATTAAGCAAAGACCTGATTCTCGCAGAAATCTCATTGTAATTAAATGGTTTGGGTAGATAATCATCAGCTCCGATATCCAGCCCCTTTACCTTGCTTTCAACGTCAGTTTTTGCAGTAAGCATCAATATGGGGATATATCTTGTAGATTCATCTGTTTTAAGCTTTTTACATACATCATATCCGTCTATTTTCGGCATCATTACATCGAGGATAATTAAGTCAGGATTATATTCGGAAACTTTTTGGAGACCTTCCTCGCCATTGTATGCCTCTGCAGTATCATATCCATCTGCACGGAGTCTCTTCCTCAAAAGTTCAACTGTATCGAGGGTATCCTCAACAATCAGGATCTTACTTTTCTTCTCCACCCAGTACACTCTCCCACTTGCCTTTGAGATATGCCTTTATCTGGTTAGGCAATTCATGAATATCAATGGGCTTTGAGATATATCCTTCAAAGCCCATTTCAATAACTTTTTCTCTGTCACCCTTCATTGCATGAGCAGTTAATGCTACTACAGGAATATGTCTAAACTCGTCTTGTTCCTTTAGCCTTTTTGTAGCCTCATAACCGTCTATTTTGGGGATAGAGAGGTCCATCAGGATAATATCTGGTTTTTCTTTCGCCACTTTTTCTAATGCATCTTCTCCGTCAACGGCTTCTACCATTAAGTAACCTTTATTTTTGAGTATCTTTACTACAAGCTCGCGGCTGTCCTGATTATCATCAACAACCAAAACTTTTTTAGATGCCTGAATTTTTATATCTTCTTCCATAACCTACTTTTATTAAGACATTCTGCTCTTTAAAACAGCATCTTTAAGCTCTTTTGAGAAGTCTTCTTTTGCAAGCAGAAATTTATTTAATACGCCCTTTATTCTGCCATTAAGTTCATCTATTTCTTTTTCTGTTAAGTCTTTATGGGTAATCAAGATAAGAGGAACATCCTTAACCTTTTCCTGAGTCTTGATATATTCGATTACATCGAAGCCGCTTATCTCTGGCATGGTCAGGTTTAAAACAATCAAATCAGGAACAGAATCTTTTATAGCTTTAATAGCATCATTACTGTTATAAGCCTTCACTACCTGATAACCTGCGTCACTCAGGATATCATTAATCAAGTTTACTGTATCCTGATCATTATCTACCACCAGTACTTTTTTAATAAAGGTTGTTTTTTCTAAATTTTTTAATTTTCTCAAGAGGTCATATTTTTCTAATGGTTTTACTATATATTCTGTAGCACCGAGACTAAAACCTAATCTCTTATTATCCACAATAGAAACTACTATAACAGGTATATCCTGCGTTTCAGGAGTATTTTTTAATTCCGTGAGTACCTGCCACCCATCCTTTCTTGGCATCATTATATCTAAAGTAATAGCCATTGGTTTTATCTCTTTTGCCTTTTCAACAGCCTCCTCACTACTCAGGACGCCTATCACCCTATAATCATTTCCTAAATATTTTCTTATAATATCAATCGCCTCAGGATTATCATCTATAGCTAATATGGTTTTTTTAGGCACCTCTTTTTCTCCATAGGATACTTCTTCAAGAGGTTTATATTCTTGTTCAAGTATCAAGTTTCTTATAACATCGCAACCTTTACAAAAAGCTGCCTTTTCCGGATAAGCACCTATTTTCATGCCTTCACAATGGGTTCCAAAGATTAGCCAGCATCGTGGGTCTTTGCTCCCATAAGCAGGACAACCTGGCTGGCCGCACCGTATGTATTCCCAGCATCGTATAGGTTTACCCGCATATTTTGGTTCTTTTAAAAAGTCTTCAATAGGTTTTCCATAATATTCAGCCAACGCTTCAGCCATGTTCAATTCTATTATTGGTTCAGCAGGTTTTTCGAGTATCTCTTTATTTAAAGGTAAAGTAAAACAGAATTTGCTACCCTCTCCAAGTTTACTTGTTACCCATATCATACCTTTATGTAAGGCTACCAGTCCTCGGGCAATATTTAGACCAAGCCCTGTTCCTTCATATTGACGAATTGTAGTTGTATCCACCTGTGTAAATTTATCAAAAATTTTGCCAATGTCTTCCTCTTTTATTCCGATGCCGCTATCTTCTATGCAGATCTCTGCGAATATAGGTGCGTCCCCGGACCTAATACCTCTTTCAGAAGGTTTTGATAATATATTTATTCCTCCTTTATGTGTAAATTTAATGGCATTTGATAAAAGATTTATAAAAATCTGTTTAATCTTATCTTCATCACCATAAACTATTGGCATATTTTTATCAAGATTGATAGTAAGTATAAGCCCTTTTTGTTTTATCATTGGTTCAAATGTTGGAATAATGGATTCAATTAAACGTTTCAGGTCAATTTCTTTTTGTTGCAGTTCTATTTTCCCTGACTCTATCTTAGATACATCAAGGACATCGTTTATCAATTGCAGAAGATGTCTTGCATTAGAGACGACCTTTTTTAAGCTTTTTTCTTGTTCTTCATTTAGAGGACCATCAACCCTGTCCAATAACAGGTCTGTATACCCGATAATTGCATTCATAGGAGTGCGCAGCTCGTGTGACATGTTTGCAAGGAAAGTAGATTTTAGCTTATCGAGTTGTCTGAGTTCTTTATTAGCCCTTTCTAATAATGTTAGAAGCTGGGTTCTCTCATTCAGCAAGGTGGTTTTTCTGGTAACCTCTTCTTCCAATCGGTTACTGAAAGACGAAACACTTTTGACCATGTAATTAAATGTGTTACCAAGAATGCCAATCTCATCGTCTGATTTAATATCAACAGAGGCGGACATATCTCCTTCTGCAAATTTTTTTGCTTTTTCGGCTAAATTTTCTACAGGGTGCCTTACAAATCTGTTTACCATAAGATAAATTAATGTTATCGCAAGAGATAATCCGAATAAAGTTACCAATAATGTCCGGTTCCGCTGAGCAACAACAGTAGAATAAACTGTCTCAGCTCCTAATCTTACTATTATACTTCCGAGAATTTTTTTGGAAGAGCCGTGACAATGATAGCATTCCGACTGATTTAAAATGGGATGGATTGTAGTGAGATATCTTCTTCCATTGACTACATCCGCAAATGATTTTTGAGTGGCAACCCCTGTGTTTAATATCTCTGTTAAATTCTCGATGGCAAGCTTATTATAAATGGAGTCTGCTACCTGTGTGTTAACTTTATCTTCATGAGTAGAATATACTATTTTCTGATTAAAATCAGAGATAAATATCTCTACATCCTTAGCGCTTTCCCTGATGTCTGATAACTGTTTTTTAATAGCCTCAGCATTCCCTATTGCCATGGGATGTTTTATCCCTGCATATGTTGAAGAGACAAATTCCTGTGCAAACATATTCATTATTTCTATCCTGTCTCTGGTTCCAAAGTATATTCTTACAATGATTTCAGTTCCCATTAGCAGGGCTATAATGATAGCTATAGCAATCATTATTTTATTGGCTAATCGTTTTTTAATAAATCCAACCATTTTATTGTCTGATTTTTGAAGGCATTAATATATTGATAGGATTAAATTTTTGCATAATAAGATATAGTTTAATGCGCACCTCCGTGAATTAAAGGCTTATATCTAAAAGCTATAACCCTTTCCGAAGTATGACAGACCTCGCAGTCCTTTGTGGTTAACCGCCTTTTTATAAACTTGATATCTTTTGTTTTTACATGAAGCTCGCCAGGTCCATGGCATACTTCACATCCAGCATCTTTAAGGTGAGGCGTTTTTTCAACACTTATAAATCCATTTGGTTTACCGTATCCAGTAGTATGACAAACATAGCACCCTTTGATTTCGCCCTCGGTTAAGCCTTTTTTTACCCTTTCGATGCTACTATATGATTTGCTTTTCTTTGCATACTTCATAAAGCTGTCATATTCCCTTTCATGGCAATCCTTACAAGCATCAGAGCCAACATATTTAGGTGTCTTTTTAGTTTCTGCTATGCTTAAAGGCAGGTTTATTGCAGATAATATAAAAACAATAAATATAAGATATTTTGTTATATAAAACATTTTTCTACTTCAAAATTAGCGTTATTAATATTTATTTTCCGCTATTACTATAAAAAATTTCAACTGATACTTATGTATAATAAATAAATGGCATTCATAATCGCACTGGCAGGGAAAGGCGGCACAGGGAAGACTACTATTGCAGGGCTTACTGTGCGGTATATTATGGAAAAGAAGAAAATGCCTATTCTCGCTGTAGACGCAGATTCTAATAACTGTCTTAATGAATCGCTTGGAGTAGATATTCACACAACAATAGGTAAATTAAGAGAAAGTTCTCTTAAGATAATAAGAGACGGCGCGGAGAGACCCGGCGGCATGTCTATGGAACAGATGTTTGACTATCAGGTTCAGCAGGCAATTATTGAATCAAAAGGCTTTGATTTAATAGTGATGGGAAGACCCGAAGGTCCCGGCTGTTACTGTGCTGCAAATAATATTATCCGGAAATACACAGATAAACTCTCAGAGACATATCCATATGTTGTTATAGATAATGAGGCAGGGATGGAACACCTGAGCAGGAGGACAACCCACAGGGTTAATTTGCTTTTAATAGTAAGTGATCCTTCTGTGAGAGGTATACAGACAGCAAAAAGGATTAATGGACTTGTTGATGAACTTCAGCTTGAATTTGACAGAAGAGTAGTGGTCATAAACAAGGTTTCTGGTGAGGAAGGAAAACATTTGAAAAATCTCGCACTTGAATCAGGGCTTCAGGTTGCAGGTCTTGTTCCTCAGGATGAAGCAGTGTTCAATCTCGACATCCAAGGGAAGCCCGTCTTTCAACTTCCTATTAATTCAAAGGCAGTAGAAGCAGTATTTGGAATACTTGATTCATTGAATATCCCATAAATATATATTTTTATGGGATTCTGACTCTTCTAAGAAACTCTGCGACCTCTTCAGGAATGGATGGATTTGTATATATGCCTGAACCAAGTTCAAAGCCTGATGTCTGTGAGACGCGCGGGACAATACTAATATACCAGTGGAAATATTCAACTTCGCACTCCTTAAGCTTTTCCGAGCGTATTACATAGTTAAAGTCAGGATTTTCCAGTCCATAATAAAGTTTCGATAGTATTGTTTTTAGATTATTGGCAAGGTCAATTATTTCCTCATCGAGAATATCCCCAAAAGTAGCAACATGTCTTTTAGGGAAAATCCATATATGAAATGGAGATAATGCGGCATATGGTATAAATGTTACAAAATGTTCTGTATTTAATATTACCCTTTTTCCATCATTAAGTTCGTCTTTTAGTGAAGCACACATTAAGCATTCGCCAGTATGGTCAAAATATCTTCTTGCCTCGAATATCCTTTCTCTAACCTGAAAAGGTGTTATCGGCATTCCGATTAACTGTGAATGCGGATGAACGATAGATGTGCCTGAATTTTCTCCCTGATTTTTAAATATAATAACGTGATCAATCATAGGGTTATTATAAACAGCAATGAATCTATCTTTATAAGTCTTTATTATACTTGCAATGTTATTCACTGGAAGGAGGGCAATAGGTGCATTGTGTAAGGGAGATTCTATTATTACCTCATGTCTTCCAACACCGGTTACAAGGTATTTTAGCCCCTCATTTTTTCTCATCTTCTGTCCTTCTGAGGAAAGAACAAAAAACTTATTCGGTATAACCCTGACCGACCATCTATCATTATCTGATACCCTCATTATTTCATCCGGTGTCATATATTCATTGCCAATGCAGAATGGGCAGGATTCAGAATACTCGGGTAATATCTTCTTATATCTTCTCTGCCTGAAATCCTCGGGTTTTTTTGCCCTTTCAGATGAAATAATTACCCATTCTCTTGTTACCAGATTTAATCTGAGTTCAGACATATAAAAATCATATCATAAACCCAACATATTTGTTTTACTATCTAAATAATAACTGTCCAAAATAAGAGGGTGGGTGCTGAAGAAACACAATGACGACACCTTATAAAGAAAACATAATGCTTTCCAAATAACATTATATGAGAGTTATCCATATAAGGATTATATACAAAAAAGAGATTTGACAGATGAATAATTATGTCGATTCAGTGTGTTTATGAGGCATTTAGCCTCTTATATAAAATTTTCTTGGACACGTTTGTATCTAAATAATAATTTTCCTTGCATGGAGGTACCGACTTTTAGTCGGTGAGCTTCACATAATTTTTAGCAATAAATTTGGAGAAAAATCATCAAGGAATTTTTTATAATGTATAAAAGAAAGTTTTTATGAAACTGGGCATAATAGAAAATCTGATAAACGAACTTACAAAGCTTCCGGGTATTGGTCGAAAAACCGCTCAGAGGCTTGCATTCTTTATACTTACTATGTCTGAGGAAGATGCAAGGGGAATTTCAAGGGCAATAGATGATGTAAAGGAAAAGGCTCGGTTCTGTAAAGAATGTTTTAATATAACAGATTCTGAGATATGCAATATCTGCAGTAGCAATTCAAGGGATAGGAGTAAGCTCTGCATTGTGGAAGAGCCCAGCAATATAATTGTAATCGAAAGAACAAAGAATTTTTACGGGCTGTATCATGTGCTTTTAGGAGCTTTATCTCCTATTGATGGCTTAACCCCTGACAGACTCAAGATAAACGAACTTATTGAAAGGGTTAAAAAAAACACAATAAAAGAGATTATAATTGCTACAAATCCTAATACAAAGGGTGAAATGACCGCACAGTATTTAAGAGAACTCTTAAAACCATTTAATATTAAAGTAACGCGAATTGCTTATGGACTTCCAATAGGCGGAGATATCGAGTTTGCAGACGAGGTTACCCTTAGCAAAGCCCTTGAAGGCAGAAGGGAGATGTGAAATTAATGGATACTGGCTCCCGGGGAGGGATTCCCGACCTTCGTCGGGACGGGGTGGTTAATCCCGAATGCTTTCGGGACTCTGCCGAGTGGAGATGAGGGATTCAATATAGGCACGTGATTTCTTAGCTTTAATCTCTTTCTCTCTCGCCATGGCTTCAGAGCGGGTCTCGAATTGTTCGTGGTAAACACATTTCCAATGTCCTCTATTCCGTTTGGTATGGTGTGAGCCGTGATAGTCTGGATTGTTATGCTGGGCAATTCTTCTCACAAGATTATTCGTATGGCCGATGTAAAACCGTGATGTTGATTCGCTCCAAAGGATGTAAACAAAATAGTCCAATGAAAATGCTCTTTTAATGAAAATTACTGGCTCCCGGGGAGGGATTCGAACCCCCGACGGGGTGGTTAACAGCCACCTGCTCTGCCGGCTGAGCTACCCGGGAATAAATATTTTTTATATCAAATAATCTGACTTTTTGTCAATTGTTCTCGATTACAAGCCGAGCAACAAGGTCTCCAACTTCTGTTGTGCCATAACCCATATGTCCAGCAGCAAGGCTTTTGAGGTATTTGCCCGTAACTTCCATAACTGCCTTTTCAATAAGCCCTGATGCCTTATCCTCACCAAGATGTTCGAGCATCATTCCGCCAGCACATATTGCAGCGAGGGGATTCACAACATTCTTTCCTGTATATTTTGGTGCAGAACCTCCAATGGGCTCGAACATTGAGACGCCATTCGGGTTGATATTTCCGCCTGCGGCTATACCCATTCCACCCTGAATCATAGCGCCTAAATCAGTAATAATATCTCCGAACATATTATCTGTCACAATAACATCAAACCATTCAGGATTCTTTACAAACCACATGGTAACAGCATCAACATGTGCATAATCAGTTTTTATGTCCTGATATTCTTTTGCTACTTCATAAAATGTCCTTTCCCACAAATCAAAGGCAAAGGTGAGGACATTTGTCTTACCGCAGAGTGTGAGTTTTTTAGTCTTATTCCTCTTTTTACAATATTCAAAGGCAAATCGAATACAACGTTCAACGCCTTTTCTTGTATTAATTGACTCTTGAATTGCAACTTCATCAGGTGTGCCTTTCTTTAAAACACCTCCAGCTCCAGCATATAGCCCCTCTGTATTTTCTCTCACAACCACAAAATCTATATTCTCAGGTTTCTTATTTTTTAGCGGACAATCAACTCCAGGATATAACTTGACGGGCCTTAAATTTATATACTGGTCAAGTTCGAACCTAAGCCTTAAGAGAATCCCCCTCTCAAGTATTCCGGGTTTTACATCAGGATGTCCTATTGCACCAAGATAAATCGCATCATATTTTTTTAGCTCAGCCAGTATGTCATCTGATAAGGTTTCACCGGTCTTTAAATATCTTTCACCCCCAAGATTATAATAGTTGAAATTGATCTTGAACCCAGATTTATTGGATACAGCATCTAACACCTTAATGCCTTCCCTGATAACCTCTGGTCCTGTACCATCTCCGGGAATGACAGCAATATTATAAGTTTTCATAAATTTTTATGCCCCCACGTAATGAGTTTTTAGTTTTTTCTTTGTCCACTCAATCAGTCCTCCTGATGCAACCAGTTCCTGCATAAATGGGGGTATTAAATTTGCTTTGTACTCCTCATTTGTTGTCAGATTCTTTATTATTCCCCTGTCCGCATCAATCTCTATCTCGTCATTTTCTTTAATCTTCTCTGAAGCTTCTTCAGATTCAAAAATTGGAAGACCTATATTAAATGCATTGCGGTAAAAAATTCTTGCAAAGCTCTTTGCTATAACTGTCTGTATCCCTGCTGCCTTTATTGCTATAGGCGCGTGTTCCCTTGATGAGCCGCATCCAAAGTTTTTGCCTGCAACTATAATATCTCCTGCTCTAACTTTATTTGGGAAATTCTTATCAGCGTCTTCCATCACGTGTCTGGCAAGTTCTTTTGGATCAGAGGTATTCAAATACCTTGCAGGTATAATTGCATCAGTATCTACATTATTGCCAAACTTCCATACCTTTCCTTTAATCAGCATTTTTCCTCCGGAAATAACAGATTATAAGTATTTTATTATAGGGGATTTTTTAATTTATTAACAAGTATTCATAATTTTTTATGATCAAACAGGGGGTAGAGTATTTGAGCGGATTTCTTTTGCCGATAGTCAAATACAATATATGAAAATAAAGAGGCAAAAGCCTCGGAGTTGCTACCTTCAATAAGCTGGATTAAGAATATTATCAGCGTGGGATTGTTAAAGCATTTCATAGCCTTCCTGATCGAATAATTGAGATAATAAGCCAGATGCCAAGCAGTGAAGCAAAACCAAAAGATAGAATTGCAAAGATAGACATATCAAAAATTTTAGGGCCTGCTCCGGCAGAATGCAATATAGCCGAGCTGAGTATAATAGCGCTTATGACCATGCTGAACGCAATCCTGTTACTTGAACGATCCATGTCTCGTATAAGTTTATCAAGACCAATGTGTGTGAGTTTCATGTGAATGTCATCTTTTAAAATTTTTCTTATAATCTGTTTCATCTGCTTTGGAAAGATGACCGCAAAATTACCTATTTCCTCTATGTTTTCACGGGTCTTTTTATAAAGACTCGAAGGACTCATTCGCTGTTTTATCAATTTTGAGGCATAAGGCTCTGCAACAGAAATAAAGTCAAAATCAGGGTCAAGCTCGCGACCTATGCTTTCAAGGATAACCATTGTCTTATCGATCAGGAGAAGATCTGATGGGATTTTCATATTATGTTTTAATGCCAGACGGATTACTGTTTCTACATATTCTGAGAAATTAATCTCTTTCAAAGTAAGACCATAGAGCGGCTCTAAAAATTCGGAAAGGTCTGCCTTGAATTCCCTTTTAAAAACACCAATGTCTATTTCTTCACTCACGAGGCCGAGTTCTATATATTGATCTATTAATCTATCAAAATCTTTATTCATAAGTGCAAGGAATGTGTTAGCCATGATTTCCCTTAATTCAGGGGATACCCTGCCAACTATGCCAAAGTCCATGAGACCTATCATGCCATTTGGCATAACAAAGATATTTCCAGGATGGGGATCAGCATGGAAGAATCCGTCTTCGAGTATCTGTTTGAAATAGGCATCAATTCCGATTTTTGCCAGTTGACGGCGATCAAGCCCCATTGCCTCGATACCTGCTATATCGTCAATCCTAACCCCCTTGATTTTTTCCATAATGAGTACCTTTTCAGTGATAAATTCTTTGTACATCCTCGGTATATATACATTAGGACTGTTCTCAAAATTTTTTCTGAAGCGGAAGCAATTTTTTGCCTCTTCGACAAAATTAAGTTCTCTCTTTATCGTTCTTGAAAATTCTTCTACAATGCCTCTCGGATTAAAGAATCTGCTCTCTGATACATATTTATCAAGAAGATCAGCCACTACTGTCATTATGTTTATATCAGCCTCAATCTGTTCCTTGATTTTAGGCCGCTGTACTTTTACAATAACGTCGCTTCCATCTGTGAGTGTTGCATGATGGACCTGTGCGATAGATGCAGCAGCCACAGGTTTGTCATCAAAATTCAGGAATATTTTATTAATTGGCAACCCTGTCTCTGCTTCGATTATCTTCTTTGCTTCTTCGGAAGGGAAGGGCGGGACCTCGTCCTGAAGTTTTTTGAACTCATCAGCAAAAGGCTTTGTTATAAGATCAGGTCTTGAAGAAAGGATCTGTGCCAGTTTGATAAAAGATGGTCCGAGGTCTGCAAAGGCTATTCTTAGTCTTTCAGGCAATGTAGGTCCTTTAAGGGATGGCCACTGACCAAAAGTTTTTAGCCTTGTCCTGAGTGGTATAAATCTCTGAAAATGTATCTGGTCTATTATGCGTCCAAAACCATACCTTAAAAAGACATTGACAATCTCTTTTATTCTATTTACATGTCTGTATGTGCTTTTAATCTTTAGCAGGTCGAAGGGCATTGATTAATCTTTCTTCTCTGTTTTAACAATATCCTCGAGTTTGTTTATTCTTTTAGAAAGAGATAGAATCTCTTTATTCAATATCTCGATGTCGTTTTTAGACGGCAGATTCATTTTGGTGAGTGCATTTGCTACAACTTCAGAGAGATTTTTGCTCAGTTGTCCTGATGTCTTGTCTGCTTTTTCAGACCATTCTTTAAAAAGTTTTGCGCTCTGGGATTCGCTTAATTCGCCTTTCTTAACAAGATTATCAAGAAACTCCTTGACCATCTCCTGTGCTCCAAAACCTGCTAACATTGCATTCCTTACTACATCAAATAATCTCATAAGCACCTCCCTTGCTATTTTTGGATTAATGACTATTAATAATATCAAATAATGATTCAAGGGCATTGTCAATCTTTTCAATATCTTTTGTACCGCCCTGCGCCATTTCAGGTTTCCCCCCGCCTTTTCCCCCTGCAATACTGGAAATCCTTTTTACTATATCTCCTGCATTATATCTGTCCTTCAAGTCTTTTGTTACCATACAGAGAAAATTAGCTTGTCCATTGTTTACCGATGAAACAACGATAATGCCTGAACTAAGACGGTCCCTTATATTATCAGCTAAAAGACGGAGATCTTCGGGTTTAAGACCATCCTGCCTTATTTTTACTATTTTTACTCCGTTTAGTTCCTGTGCATTTTTTAAAGCCTCTGATACGACATCTCTACTTGAGCCAGCCTTGAGTTTCTGCATTTCCTTTTCAAGAGATTTTACATCACTAATGAGTCTTTCAACCTTTTCCAGAGGCTTATCTGTCCTTAATAGATCTTTTATATCATTAAGTTCATTCTGCTTATTCTTTAAATAATCAAAAGCGGTCTTTCCTGTTAATGCCTCGACCCTTCTGATGCCAGAGGCAACACTGCCTTCTGAAACAATTACAAAAGGACCTATTTCGCCTGTAGCATTACAATGCGTTCCACCACATAATTCTGCGCTTACCCCGGGAATCCTCACTATCCTGACCTTTTCCCCATATTTTTCGCCAAATAGGGCTATGGCACCGGATTTCAGGGCATCCTGTAAGTCTTTAGTCTCAACCTCTACTTTGATATCATTGAGTATATTTTCTAAAACCATATTTTCAATGGCATTTATTTCGTTTTTATCCAGTTGATAGAAATGTGTGAAATCAAAACGCAGTCTCGCAGGAGAAACATAAGAGCCTGCCTGTTTTACATGTTCTCCAATAATAGTACGCAATGCAGCATGCAGGAGATGAGTTGAGGTGTGGTTTCTTGCTGTAGCCATCCTTTTTTCTTTATCTGCGATACATGTTACATTGTCCCATACATGTATTTTTCCTTTTTTAATTGTGACAATATGCGAATGAAGCCCTGCCTCTTTTTTTGTATTTATGACATTGGCTTCTGCTTTTTCGCTATAAATTATCCCTGTATCACCTACCTGACCACCTGACTCTCCATAAAAAGGTGTTTTATCGAGATATAGCTCAACCGTATCACCCTCACACGCCTCTTTAATCACCTTGCCGTGTTTAATCATCGCTTTTACCGTAGATCTCGATTCGAGGGTTTCATAACCTACAAATAGGGTTTCTCCTATCTCAGATAATAGCTCTTTATATATAGGGGCGATAGCAGCTTCTTCTCCAACCCATGATGCCCTTGCCTTTTCTCTCTGCACCTCCATTTCTTGATGAAACCCGTCTTCATCAATAATCAATTGATTATCGCCAGCAATATCCCTTGCAAGATCAAGTGGAAAACCATATGTATCGTAGAGTTTAAAAATCTCAGGGCCCGGTATAATATTTTTCCCGCTTTTCTTTATGTTATAAATTACATCATCGAGTATCCTAATTCCCTGCTCAAGTGTCCTCGTAAATCGTTCTTCTTCGAATAAAAGGAGCCTCGATACCCTTTTTCTTTCATGGATCAATTCAGGATAGACATCTTTCATTGTGTCTACTACAGAATCTACCAGTTGATGCAAAAATGCATTTTCGATTCCCAGTAATTTTGCATGACGAGATGCCCTTCTTATTATTCTTCTCAGTACATATCCCCTGCCTTCATTAGACGGCATCAATCCTTCTGAAATAAGAAAAGTGATAGCCCTTATATGGTCAGCTATCACCCTTATCGAGGTATCATTCCGGGCATTCTCTCCATAAGAAATACCTGATAAGGATTCTATAGATGAAGTAATAGGGGCAAAGATGTCTGATTCAAAGTTGTTTTTTTTACTCTGTAAAACAGCGGTTATTCTCTCAAGTCCCATGCCTGTATCTATACTCGGCTTTGGAAGCGGTGTGAGTTTGCCTGACTCATCTCTGTTGAATTGCATAAAAACAAGATTCCATAACTCTAAATATCTGTCACAGTCACATCCCACATTGCAGTCAGGTTTGCCGCACCCGAATTCACTGCCCTGGTCAATTATAATTTCAGAGCATGGTCCGCATGGACCCGTATCACCCATCTGCCAGAAATTATCTTTTGCACCGAGCCTTACTATTCTTTCATCCTCAAGTCCTGTCAGTTCAGACCATAGCTTTGCAGCTTCCTCATCTTCCTCATATACCGATGTATATAGTTTTTCTTTTGGAAGTTTAAAATATTCAGTTAAAAGCTCCCAGCTAAATAATATTGCATCCTTTTTGAAATAATCCCCGAAAGAGAAATTTCCGAGCATCTCAAAAAAGGTATGATGCCTTGCAGTATGCCCTACATTTTCAAGATCACTATGTTTGCCTCCTGCCCTGAGACACTTTTGACACGATGTAGCACGGGTATAAGGACTTTTTTCTTCTCCAAGAAAAATTGATTTAAACTGTACCATGCCTGCATTCACAAATAAGAGGGTAGGGTCATGTCTTGGAATAAGAGGAGAGCTTGGAACAATATTATGCCCCTTAGATTTAAAATATTCCAGAAATGTTTTTCTTATATCTGAACTGTTCATCAGTTACTTGATATACATTAATTTGCCATCTAAAAATAAAAGAATTTTTGTATTGATTATCCCGAGTGTTCCTGGCACGGAATATATCCATTCTTCTAAAGGTTTCCCTTCAAAAGGTTCGAGGATTTTTGTTGAATCAGGAGATCCCCATGAATATCTTACCTGGTGAATACTCATGCCGAGACTTATTTCACCCTTCCTTATTTTTTCCTGTATATCTGTGGAAAAATCTCGTATCTCTTCCTCTGTGTACCTGACTGATTTTGTACACCCAAATTGTAAAAGCAAGATTACAACTGAAATCAAAATAATAAACTTTTTCATATTTAATCCTCCCCTCGAAAACTTTAGTTTAATATATTTTAACCGAATTATGTTATAGATGCACGATTTTTTCTATTCTCCATAAATTTCTGGCAATACTAATAAAATTTTTTATGATTTGATATAATCTGTAGTTAAAATTAATCCTATTAACATTTAGGAGGTTTAATAATGGAAAAATATTTTTTTATGAAACACCTGCTTCAACTTATTTCACAGGGTGCTTTCTTTAGAAAGGTATTTGTCACTGCACTGCGTATTTTATCTGTAGTTATTGGATTTGCTGGTATTACAGGTTTTGTATACAACTGGAACTTCATTGCTAAATTACCTGCCTCGAAGATATTGGGTGGTATAATTTTTCAGCTATTGTTTGTTGTCGCAATTTATATGGTAATCCATTCCATCCTGATCAGGGCAAAAGAGATTACAGAACTTTCAGAATCTGAGTTTACTGCGGTTCCAATAATGCCCGTAGGGCTTAAGCTTTTAGGAGAGATATATTGTTGTTTTGTTATCCCTGTTGCTATCGGTGGTGGTATATTTATATGGTTCGCAGGGCTAAGTGCCTTTAATGTTCTAAGAAAGGTCGCTTTTATTGTCCCGAAATTTACTGATGCCAGTTTCACAGGAGGGATACTCTATATTTTATACAATTTGTTTTTTGCCTTTTTTGTCTTTGTGTTTCTGCGATTTTTATCTGAAATGGTTATCATGATAACTGGCATGGCAAGAGATATAAAGTATATTAATCGAAAATAAATTTTGTAGAAAATTTTTAGGTTTCTAAATCTACGGAGGACTTTTCTTTTAATATTATATTTATTACATCAAAAGAATAACCTTTTCTCAGGAGAAGCCCATATATTTTTTTCTTCACATCCATAAGGGAATAATTTCTCAGGCATTTAATCTTTTTATCCACGAGCCTTCTGGCAATTTCGATGTCATCTTCCTTTTCATTATCAAGCACAGAATTAACAATTTCTCGCGGTATACCTCTGCTGAGCATAAACCTCATTGCCCCATTTCGGCTCAGCATTTTTGTAATCTGGGCTTGTCTTTTAAGGTCTTCAGCCAAGAGCTTGTCGTCAATGAGACCTATATTTTTAAGATATGTTATAGTAGAAAATACCTCGGTTTTATTAAAGCCTTTTTTTATCAGTCTTTCTGTCAGCTCTTTTTCGCTTCTTCCTTTATAATTCAGCAGTTTAAAGGCATATTTTTTTATATTATCTCTGGAATCTGTCAATTTTCATCTTATCCTTCTCGCCAGATGTGGCAGCGGACTCGCCAGCTTTAGCAGGAGACTCGAATGTAAGGTCGCTTGTGGATTGTATGCCTTTAACCTTAAGTGCAAAATCATCAGGGTTAGAAGCCCTCTTGAGTGCTTCTTCATATGTTATAAGACCTGACTTATAAAGATTAAAAAGAGATTGATCAAAGGTCTGCATGCCATAATGTATCGCGCCTTGTGCTATTACATCAGGAATTATTTTGGTTTTATCTGGATCGATCACGCAGTCTTTTATGGTTGCTGTAGCCACAAGAACCTCAACTGCTGGAACCCTGCCTTTACCATCTATTTTTGGTATCAGACGCATGGATATGATTCCCTTAAGCACTGATGCAAGCTGCATACGTACCTGTTTATGCTGGTAAGGTGGAAAAACAGAAATAATCCTATTTATTGTTTCGGGAGCATCTATTGTATGAAGCGTACTCAAAACAAGATGTCCTGTCTCTGCAGCAACCAATGCTGTCTGAATGGTTTCAAAATCCCGCATCTCACCAACAAGTATTACATCAGGGTCCTGTCTCAATGCCTGTCTTAATGCCTTGCCAAATGATTCTGTATCATTGCCTATCTCCCTCTGATTAATGATACTTTTTTTATCCCTGTGTAAATACTCTATAGGGTCTTCAATGGTCATAATATGGTCTGTTCTATTCGTATTTATTAAATCTATCATTGCAGCGAGGGTTGTTGACTTGCCACTACCCGTAGTCCCTGTAACAAGGATTAACCCCCGCTGTTCCATAGAAAGTTTCTTAATAACATCTGGAAGGAGCAATTCATCAATCGTAGGGATCCTCATAGGGATAACCCTGAAGACAATGCCTATTGTCCCTCTCTGTACAAATATGTTGCATCTGAATCTTCCAAGTCCTGGAACACTGTAAGCAAGGTCTATATCGTTTTTCTTTTTAAAGACTTCACTCTGTCCGGGTGTCATAACAGAAAAGCCTATTTTTATAGCGTCTTCTTGACTAAGCCTTTTTTCTGATGCAAGCGGTGTAAGTTCTCCATAAATTCGAAGAATCGGTGGTGAGCCAACTTTTATATGTACATCTGAGGCATTTAATGAATGTGCTTTTTTCAAGAGTTCATTGATATCCATAAATTACCCCCTCAGGTTATAAGACTCTTTGATCTTACTTTCAATTTCTTTTGAAATGTCAATATTATTTTTTAGAAAATCTTTTGCATTCTCACGCCCCTGACCTATTCTGTTGCCTGCATAGCTGTACCACGCCCCTGATTTTTCAATTATGCCTTTTTCAACTCCGAGATCAATAATCTCTCCAATACGAGAAATTCCTTCATTGAAATATATGTCAAATTCAGCCTGTTTAAACGGAGGCGCAACCTTATTTTTTACAACCTTAACCCTTACCCTTCCACCTATTGTATCCTGTTTATCTTTAATGCCTTTAGTTTCCTGACTTTCTTTAATGGCTTCGATTTTTCTTATATCAATCCTCATAGAAGAATAAAATTTAAGCGCTGTTCCACCTGTAGTTGTCTCTGGGCTACCAAACATAACTCCAATCTTCATCCTTATTTGATTTATGAATATAACAGTTGTTAATGATTTTGATATAGCAGCAGTCAGCTTTCTTAATGCCTGACTCATAAGCCTCGCCTGAAGACCTGGAAGCGAATCACCCATTTCCCCCTCTATTTCAGCCCTGGGCACAAGGGCGGCAACAGAATCTATAGCAACGATATCTACTGCGCCACTTCTTACGAGAGACTCAGTAATTTCAAGTGCCTGTTCACCTGTATCAGGCTGAGAGATTAATAAATCCTCTATTTTAACACCGAGTTTTTGGGCATAATTAACATCGAGAGCATGTTCTGCATCTATAAAGGCTGCTATGCCTCCTTTTTGCTGTGCCTGTGCTATAGCACTTAGGGCAAGTGTGGTTTTTCCTGATGCCTCAGGTCCGAATATTTCTATGACCCTTCCCCTTGGAAATCCTCCAACACCTGTTGCGATATCAAGAGATAAAGAGCCTGTAGGGATTACCTGAATGCCTTCGGCTACTTTTTCTGCGCCGAGTCGCATTATTGTACCTTTACCAAAACTCTTCTCGATCTGAGAGATAGCCATCTCGATCGCCTTAACTTTGTCCTTGTTGCTCATTATTCCTCCATATTAAGACAAATTTTTTCTACAAAAGCAAATCACCTTTGTATAGTAGCCTTTCATTGTCACTTTTGAGAAAAAAGTATTTCGTATATACAGCTATATTCTGCCCCTTTTGGTTTTAATTCACTCTTCATCAGTTTTATGCTTTTGATATTTGTACCACCAAAGTTTTTTTCTTTAAAATTATCAAGTTCATTAATCAGATTTAAAATACCCTTCTGGGATCGGACCCTTCCTATTGTAATATGTGGATTAAATTCTTTATCTTCCTTTGGAAAGCCTAATAAAGCCATAGATTTCTCTATATCCATTTTAAGTTTATTAAGTATTTCTGAATCATTTATGCCGACCCATATTACCCTCGGGTATTTTTTATTTGGGAATACCCCTGTTGTATTTATTTTAATATAAAATGGCTTGTAAAATGATACCACATTTGAAAGACTTTCCTTTATTTCAGACAATAAGTTTTCGGGTGTATTTCCGAGAAATTTGAGTGTAATATGAAGGTTTTCCGTTGTCACCCACTTTATATCTATATTATGTTTCTTGAGGATATCGATAAGCTCTCCGATCTCTTTTTTTATTTCTTCCGGCATATCTATTGCTGCAAAGCATCTCAGGTGCATTTTAAATTTTAATTAATTTGCATATCTGTAAAATTATGTTTGTATATAAGGCTGCTGCAATATCATCTGCAACTATCCCCTTTCCACCGCTTAAAGTAGATTCTATCTTTCTTATCGGGAATGGTTTTAGTATATCGAAAAATCTGAATAAAAAAAAGGCTGTTATGATATAGGCAGTGTTATGTGGAATAAAGAGCATAGAGAGAAAATAACCGCAAAACTCATCTATGACTATATTCCTGCAGTCCTTTTTATTTAGGTATATTTCAGCATAGTGAGAAGAAAAAATAGCAACTGGAATAATAACAACCAGTATAATGATATGGGTAAAGATGGATGGTTTTATTATGAAAAACAAAATTAAAGCAAATAGAGTCCCGAAAGTCCCCGGTGCAAATGGGATATAGCCTATAAAACCGAGAGTAGCAATATATGTGAGGATAATCATTCCTGAATTACCCTGTAAGAGAAATTTATTTTTGCAGACCCCTCGATCGTGGCTTTTACAGAACAGTATTTGTTCATTGAAAGGTCAATCGCTCTTTCAACTGCATCTTCTGATATATTCTTTCCTCTAATAATAAGTTCTAAGTTTATCCTTGTAAATTTTTTTGGATGGTTTTCAGCCTGCTCACCTTTTAAGATTACCTCAAGACCTGTCAGTTCTTGTCGCTTCTTTTTAAGGATAGATACAATATCCATCCCTGAGCAGCCGCCTATTCCAAGAAGAAGCAATTCCATAGGACTGGGACCGGTATTATGTCCGCCAAATTCAGGATGACTGTCCATAACCATTGCATGTCCTGAAGACGTCTCTCCCACAAATTGAAGACCTTTTACATATGTTACCTTTGTGTCTTTCATTTTTTGTCCTCCTAATTTTAATATTAAGAAATTTAACGCAGTTAACCCAAATAATGCGTTTAACAGGACCCCGGTTTAAAGTTAATCTTTCCCATGCTTATACGGTAGTTGTAGTGTAGCGATATAACCTGATACAGACTCAAGTTCTGGGTCCTTATGCACTAAAACAGCGCCTTTATCCAATGCGGTTGCGGCTATAAAAGCATCTGAAACAGAAAGTCTGTGATTAGCCTTAATCCTGCCTGCTGAGAGGGTAATCCTCTCATTTGAATCTACTATTTGAGCAGGCAGTGATTTTACGAGTATAATTAACTCCTTTGCAGCACTTTCGCCTTTTTCCTGCCACGTAATGTAATATAGCTCTGCAAAACTGATAAACGACAAATAAATATGACATCTGCCCTTCTTTGCTGAAATCAGGATATCTTCAACCGTATCGCTGCCATTTTCTCCTTTGGTAAGGGTAAAAAGTGCCGATGTATCCAATACATAGCGTTTAACCACGTTTACGGTCCTCTTTTCTTGATTCTAATAGTGCTTTGAGGAGATCAGCATCCTTGAATTTTCCTTTAAGCACTTTAATAGAATCCTGTGGTATAGGCAGTACAGTGATAGTATGTCCGTCATCAATCCATTCAAGTTTTGTCTTTGGCTTAATGTTATATCTCCTGCGGATTGCAGCAGGGATAGCAGTCTGCCCTCTTATTGTGACTGTGCTTTCCACACTTATTACCTCCATAAGTTAGCAAGATTTATTTATATTATACAAGATTTTTAATTTTAATTGCTTGTAACAATAAGTTCCCTGAAATCATGTATTTTACCCATTTTCCCTCCTATTTCACTAATTCACTAATTTCTAACTCGCTCCACGCCTAAGGCGTGCTGTCGCAATCCCTTTTTAATCAGGTCTTATTTCTTTCAGTTAACGGAGTGAACTGCGTCCAATATGCAGAGTCGCAATCCCTTTTTAATCAGGTCTTATTTCTTTCTGAAAGCATTGTTTAAAAACAAAAAATTGTTAGGTCGCAATCCCTTTTTAATCAGGTCTTATTTCTTTCAGCACCCCCTTTAAATAGTTTTAAATAACAATTAATTATAGCACCACTTGTGCAGATTTTATGGTGTTTGATAAGCAACCTAATTCAACCTCCTTAAAAATAACCAACACCTTTATCTTAAGAGGGAAGTATTTTCCTTCCCGTAGATTAAGGGGAGGGTGGGTGGTTACTCAATGAAAATCTCTATTCCGTCTGGCACCCTGTCACCACAACCCATAACGATCACCTTTTCTTCAGACGGCAAAGGATAAATCCTTATATCGTCTTTTTCTTCATCAATCAACTGTCTTAGCTTTTCCTTGAGTTCCACGAGGTTTGGCCATGTCAAAGAGCAATGGAATACAGAATACTGAATATGCAAGCCTCTGCCTTTTATAAACTTATAAACCCGTTGCAATCTTCTGGGCTTGGTAATATCATAGCAAACGAGATAATTAGCCTTCACCTTCTCAGTTCCCTCATCAACTCAAAAATATCATCTATAAGTCTTTCTACAGCTGCATGAATCTGCTTTTTTCTATTCTCAAACCTATGAATAATATCTCGCATGCCATCGTTTGAAATAGACCATTCACTCTTCTCTCTTGCCATGTATATCTTCTCTCTCGCAGTTTTTAAAAACTGGATGCATTGCATGTCAATTTCAGCCTCGAGGATAAAACATATATCAAGTGCAAGGCTGAAATTATGTCTTCTGTGAAGGATGCCGAGATGAGGGTCAAGGTCAGCCCTGACTATACATCCGATAATCATCTCTCTAAACAGATTGCTGGTCACCCCAGATACGACCTTCCACAATTTATCATTAGATTGCGTGAATCTCTCAATTATCCTATGATAATCCTTTTCCCTGAATCCCTTTTCTACAAACAATTCAGCAATCCCTCTTGAAAGGCGCCTTATAGCATTAATTTGTAATTGCTTTCTTCTGGCATATAGCCAGTTTTTGTATCTGTCTATATTCCCCTCTGTTTCAAGAAACACCTTCTGTTCTTCGTAATGCCTTGGCAAGTGATGGTTATAAGGTATGGCAACTGCAACCGCATCTCCTCTGCGATTAATAAAAGTTACAGGGATATCCTTGTCCGTGAAAAGGGTTATAACTCCAGCCTCAAGTCTGAGATTTCCTATAATGACAACTCTGCCAATGAGTCTTGCAGGTATGCGTCTTCCAGCCTTTCCGGTCTCTTTGACCCAGATAGAAGGACCATCTCTGAAGACTGTCAATTCCCTGTTTTCATTCAGATATAATGTCCTGTCCATAACATCCTTCGGATGATTCAAAATTTAAGATTTTATCTGCCAGTGTTCTTACCTCATTTACCACTTGAGGCCTGATGTCTTTAGCCCATCCCTCATAAAGGGGGTAGAATCTTTTCCTGCTTTCTTTCTTCAGATAGCAACCCGGTCTTTCATCCTCATGAGCAAAATCTCGAACTGTAAATATCCTATCCCTGAAAATTTCCCATATAAAACTGTCAACATCAGTCCTGTATAGATCGACGAGGTCACATGCAAGGGATTCTCTGCCATAGTCAAACTGATGATAAAAGCCGATTGTAGGGTCAAGACCAATAACCTCAATCTCTCTTACTATTTCGAAATGCAGTAATGTATAACAGAGCGAAAGCATAGCATTAACAGGGTCTTCAGGTGGCCGCCTGTTTCTTTTCTTGAATTCGAGAGATTCAGGAAATATTTCAGTAAATGCCTTAAAATATGTTGCCGAAGCACCGCCTTCGAGTCCCCTTATAGTTTCTATCTTAATATCTTTGGAATTCAGTGTTCCCAGTATCTTCTCAAGAATACCTACAGCGTTTGTCATTGAAAATCGGAGATCATTTCTGCTTTCTCTTGCATTTAACAGAAATTTTTTTTGTCCTTCCACTTTTCTCTTTACAATGTCTACTGCAATTTCCAAACTGAACGGAGAAAGAGATTTTTCATATTGTTTGACTCTCAAAATGCCGTTATTGTGCAATCTTCCATGCATTATTCCGCAGAACCTCAACCTTTTCCCCGAGAGAAATATCACGCTGATATTCTCATTCGATAGCTTGTGAAGAACAGGGGTTTCGATATAGACATTGCCGATGACAATAACCCTTTTGAGAGGACTAATCGGAATTAGCCCATCCCTTTCACCATTCTTGTAAAAGGCAAGTGCCTGTCCGTCAAGCCTGATATGAAGTTCCTTTCTGTCAATATAAAGAGTACCCATGTGATTTCTATAACTCCCCCATCCCCTCTTATATTAAGAGGGGAGAACATTATCACCCTCTTACACTAACTTCTTCCCCCTTAGGATAAGGGGGAATGAGGGGGTTACTCATCCAATCCCGACATAAAGTCGGGACTCCGGGTCTTTGGGCTGAACAGCTATTCCGAGAGTATGAGTTCTGCTTCTACCGTCCATCGTGAAAATATGAACCCTGTCTTCATCCTCGTCTATCAACCTATCGAGTTTTGTCTTTACATACTTAAGCTCACCGTCTGTGAGAAAGCATTCATAAACAGACTTCTGCCCGCCTGTGCTGTAACCTTTAAGAAATTGTCGCACACGATTAAGCCTTCTATCATTTGTGATATCATAAGCTATGAGATAAAGCGTCCTTTCCATAAGAAAAGAATACAAGGGATTGCGGGTAGTTGTCAGCAAAAGAAATATTTCAGAAATATTTCTTTTATTCAGTTGTCAAAGAGCAAGCACGAATTATATACTGAACATCTTCAAGTCAACAACTTTGGCGATATTGTCAAAGTCTGAATCGCTGTGCAGCAGATATAAATTATTCTCAATCGCCGTCTGGGCAATAAGACAGTCTATGGTACTGTTTATCGTAATGCCTTTTTTTCTACACCGAAAATATATTTTTGCTGCAGATGCATATGATTCTCTCTTATCTTTCAATTCATAAAACCTTTGAGTATCCAAATATTTTTTAACTTTTATAAAGTCCTTTTCAGTTGCAACACCCTGCAAAACTTCTTGATAAATGAAAGAATTTATACCAAAAGGGATATTGTTATCTATTATGTGTTGCAATGTTAGGATTGTATCATCTTCATTTCCTCTCAGATAATCAATCATCACTGAAGTATCAACAAGGATCAAATTAATTACCCCTTCTTAATTTTTTGTAATCATAATCTGATCTGAACTCAATCTTTCCTCGTAACTCTCTTAAGTCTAATCTTTGCCGTGAAGTTATTAATTCCTTCAATGCTTCATCAATAAGTGCTTTTTTTGTTTTTGACTTGGAATATTTGAATGCTTTTTTTACTATCTCATCATCTAATACGATATTTGTCCTCACTATATACACCTCCTCATACACATACTATAACACATTTAATCCGGACTGTGATTAAAAATAACCACATCACCTGTCACCGGACTCCTATATATTAATTTCCTTGCCTTTCCATGAAGTGCATGGGCTATTTTAAGATAAAGCCAAACAGGTCCTGCACCGGTGAGGATGACATCATTCCCCTCGCCAGCAAGAGATTTTGCTTTTTGGACGTATGAGTCAAGGTCGGAGAGTTTGGCAGTTGAGGTGTAAAAAGTAGAGAGATCAATGATAACGTTTTCCAATCTTAGTACCACTCCTTTTTAAATTCTATGCTGAGCTGTTGTAGCCACTTCTTCATATATTCCATATCGAGATTTTCTTTTTGAATCTTGATTATCTTTTCTGCATCAAGCCTGTCCTGCTCTCTTCTGCTTAATAATTTCAGTATTATAAGATCTTCTGGAGATGAGATATTTACTGAAAAATCGTTTACTTTTACAGTTTCCTTTCTTTGCAAAGCTCTATTTTTGAACTCATCATCAGCGAACAGAAAATCAACAGAAATATCGGTATTGCTTTTGATGGTAGCTCTAAGAAAAGTTATTTTTCCGAAGAGCATTGGTTTGTCATGTATAAAAACAAACCTGCTGCTTTTTACGAGTTTGTGCTTAAGTATATCGAAATCATCTAACCCGATCGCAATCAAAAAATCTATATCAACCGTTGCCCTTGGTTCTCCCCATATGCCAACTGCCAATCCACCAACGAGCATGTATTCTATTCCTTGATCTTCAAGAAATAAGCAAAGTTCTTTAAGAGATTTAATAAGCGGGTTATCGTTCATCTTCATCCTGTTCTGAGTTTAATGTTGAAAGTTCCTTTCGAACCAGTTCATTAATTTCATCTTCTCCCAATTCTGGATGCCTTTTTCTCAACGCAGCGCGCTTTAATTCGAGAGACAGCATTGTCACATCCGCCCAGCCTTTAAGGCGTTTTTCGACTTCTTCAGGGGATAATCGGCTCATGGTAAATTGCCCAATATCCTTTCTGTCTCTGTAACAAGTACAGCTACTTCACTGATAGCTTTATTGACCGAAAGTTCTTTATCCGGTCTTTTCATCAGTGCATGCCCTGCTCTGTTCCTTGCATCTGTGATTTTTCCCCAAAGCTTAACTAGTGTGCTGTCCCTAACAGATCTATACATTTAGAAACCTTCGCAAGGATGGTATCTGCATCCTTTGTCCAAGTAAATATTTTAGGATTCTCATTATGTGTTTCAATAAAATCCATAATCGCTT
>JBFMDO010000051.1:0-23655 GCA_040753615.1 Nitrospirota bacterium
GACAGGTGGCTTTGCGTCACCCGGTCACCCAGGCTTTGCCTTTTCGGCGGCTATAATCACAACAATTATCAAAAAATACTTCCCTTGTCAATTTTGTTTTATTTATGGGGGGATAAGAATTGTTTATAGATTGATTAGAAGGTCATTATATAGTCTTCTTTTCCATCTCTTGTAATCTTCTCTGAAGCAATGATTTTTCAAGGGCAAGTCCTGCTTGGTCTACGAATATTTCTAACCCTTCTGTTTCTCCTATCTTTTCTCCTGTGGTCACATTATCACAGTAAAGCATTGCAACGACCCTACCTTCAGCAATTACCGGAAAAAAGGCAGCTTCATTAGGCCATTTCCCACCAGTTTTCTTCATCAGTTCTTCTATCACCTTATCTCTTTCCATCTCTCCCTTATAAGGTCGTTTTTCTGTAATAATTTTATTCAAGAAATTATTTTCACCAATCGGCAGCCTTACCTCTCTTATGGTTTCATCCGCTCTATCTATTTCAAGTCCAAACTGACCAAGACCTACTATTTCTTTATCTCCTGCTATAAACAGAATTCCCCTCTCAAATATCTCACTTGCAAATCTCAGTATAAGCAGGGTTATTTCCGAAGTAGCAGTAGGAAATCTTAATTCCTGGGTAAGTGACTTCAGCGATAAGATATCTCTTCTTACAGGTTGCTGTTGGAGACCCCAGTCCTCCTCCCATTCCCCTTCCTTCTCTTCATCTTTACCGAGTTCTGTTGTTATATCTTCTGTGGAAATAAACCCTGGCCGTGATGTTTCATCATAAACCCTCGCACCCTCTACAAGAAGGTATTCAGGGCTCATTCCTTTTGAAAGCTGCCAGCCAATATCAGTTATGTCAAATTTGCCTTTTGGATCTATGTTGTCAAGTTCGAATTGAAAATCGCCATCCTCCCACAGGAGAAGTTCGCATATAACTTTTTCTATTCGCTTCCTCGTTACCTTTTCAAGGGTTTCCTTTTTAACAGAACCTAATTCGTAGAGTATCTCGGCTATAGATTTATCAGACAGCTTTTTTTTGACATCTAATGCCATTTTGTAAACTGTATCTTTTATTATCCCTGCCTCTATCATATCATCAGCAATGGTTTTATCAAATTTATCCACCTCTGCCCTTACAACAAGTCCATTTTTGAAAACAATGAATGCATTTCCCCTGCTGCCTTTTAAAATGAGTGACCCTGTCTTCCCGCCTACACTAAGTATCTGGAAAATATCAGAAAGAGATAGGTCTTCAAGTCTTCCTACGAGACTCATCTGATTTAAACTCCTTAAGGGTTACAACTATGTATAAGATTTTTCTTCCTTTGTGGGAAAATAATTAAAAATATACTCCATCCCCTTAAATACATATCTTAATTATTATGGAGTATATCAGGTAAAATTAAGGCGTGTCAATGAAGGGGGACACCCCTTCTTTCGCGATGGAGGTAACTATTTTTACTCTAAATAATCATTAATCCTATCAATCTCAAATTTGTTGCTATTAAATACATTGTTGATAAATTTAAAGATAAGCCTTCTCTTCTCCTGTGTGAGTTCTGGATAGAAGACAGGATTTGCAACAACCACCCCCCTGAAGGCAAAAAATGGTGCTAAGACCTCGTTTATCTCTACATCGCCTGAAGCCTTTATATACTCATTAAAAAACAGCTTCAAACCTTCAAGATATGATCCCCTTACATCACCATAATTCTTTATAGAAAAGAATATATAATTAATAGCAAGTGCTGTTATATCATCTGCAGGGTCACCCCATGGGCCACGGCTCCTATCGAGGAGAATAAAATCTTTACTGTCTTTAAACCAGATATTGCCTGGATGAAAATCTCCGTGAATCTGTGACAACCTCTTGTATTTCGGCTTCAATCTCGCAATCCAGTCTACTGCTTTTTTGGCAATATCAGCCATCTCTTCATATGTGAGTATGCCGTCAGGATAGGTATCAAAGACTCCCATTAAACATTCCCCATGACCTACAGTATCTCTTAGCTTTCTCCAGTAAAGGGTTTTTGAATCTTTTTTGATTGCATGTATCTCTGCAAGATACGAGGTCATCATATCTATTTTTTTAACATCATGGTCATCAAGATGATCTTTTTTTGAAAATTCTCTCAGGTCATTAAAATAATCTTTGCCTTCTACTCTTTCCATAAGGAGATAATATTCTTTACCCCCGCCTATAGATATTACCGAACCATCTTCCATCTCAGACAATACATCAATTGCCTTTACATGTTTAGGGAGACTTTTGTATTCATCGAGGTCGAGGAGGAATACACCCGCCCTATCCGAGGGATAATCATGTCCAAAGCCTTCAGGAAGTAGCGTCTTGACAACATAGGATTGAATACCTTCCTGTGTTTTTATTTCGACCAGAAACCCACAGCCTTGAACACCTGAGCCAAGTTTTCTTACGTCTATATGGCTCACACTATCAAAGGTTTCGAGGAAATAGGTTTTTAATGCTTCTTCATTAATCACGGGGATAAACTATTTGCTACTTATTATAAATCTCCAAAGTTGAACTTATACCTTTCAACGAACTCTTCATATGTGTAATAATGTTCCTGTGTTCCGTATTTCTCTACTGCATACGCTGCTGCAACAGCACCAATCCTTGCTGCGGTCTTGATATCTTTTCCTGTAACAATTCCCTTTATCAATCCCGCCCTGTAAGCATCACCTGCACCTGTTGGGTCTAAAACATTGTTAACCTTTGCTGCAGGAATAATTTCATTATATTCAGAAGTGCTTATAACAGAGCCTTTTTCTCCAATAGTTGTAATTATGGTCTTTGTAAGATCCAGCAACCCTTTTTTATCCATGCCTGTTATTTTCATAATTATTTCAAGCTCATAATCATTAGATACTAATAACAATGAGCCACGAAGCCACTCTATAAGGGTATTTCTTTCCCATTTTGACAGGGATTGTCCTGGGTCGCAGATATAATTTACACCTTTATTTCTGCATATCTTTGCATATTCGACCATGTCTTGAAGATTACCTGGCGCTATCAATACAACAGAGTTTTTAGGAGCTAAATCTTCGAACTTGTATTCTGATGGATACTTCATTGCGCCTGGATTGAACCCTGTTATCTGGTTATCTGCCTTATCAGTTGTTATATATGCCCCTGCAGTAAATTCTTCAGGAATTATTTTAATCCCTTTTACAGGTATATTATTTTTAGTCATCCACTCAAAATAACCCTGATAATCTTTACCTATAGTAGCGATAATTATTGGTTTCTCATTTAACAGAGAGAGTGAATAAGCTATATTTCCGGCTGTTCCTCCAAATTTCTCCTGCATCCCGTTAACATTAAAACATACATTTAAGATATGTATTTTGTCGGGCAATATATAGTCTGAAAATTTACCAGGGAAATCCATAATCCTGTCATATGCCATTGAGCCTGATATATATATGTTCATTATTGTCCTGATTACCTCCTGTTTGATTTTTATGTATGGGATCTCTTTAATTCATTTAATAGATTTTCAGCAATTTGCTTATTAAAGCCCTTAAGTCTCGCTATCTCGTCTATAGCAGCTTTTTTTATATCTTCTATACTACCAAAAACCCTTAAAAGTTCAAGTCTTCTTTTCTTGCCAATTCCAGAAATTTTTTCGAGGGGCGATTGCAAAAGCCTTTTTTCTCTCAGCTTCTTATGATAGCCTATTGCAAATCTGTGCGCCTCATCCCTTATGGCTTTAAGTAAGAGGGATGGTTGCCTTTTATCTTCAAGGTCTACAGGATATTCGGATGTTGTAAGATATGCCCTGTCAGGGTCTTTAGCAATAGCAACAACCATAGGTATCTTTTTGAGTAATCGAGCGTTTTTAGCCATAACCTTCCGGGCTATCTCGAGCTGCCCCTTGCCACCATCAATAATAACAAGATCGGGCAGATCGCCTTCAAGATTATCTATGACTCTCTCTATTATTTCTTCTGTCATAGAATAGTCATTAATCCCCTGCACAGTTTTTATCCTGAGCCTTCTATATCTATCCTTCTGAAATTCTCCATCCCCCCAGTAAACAAACGCCCCTACAGATTCGTTTCCAGAAATAGTCGAGACATCAAATGCCCCTATATCTTCTGGGATTTTTTCAAGTTTTAACCTCTCCTTTAAATTATTCAGCAGTTTATCGTGTCCATGTTCTTTCTTCTCTCTGTATGCAATTAATGCATTCTCTGCTGCCATATTGATAAGTTCTTTTTTCTTTCCTGTTTTTGGAGATAGTATTTTTACACGAGAGCCTCTTCGGCGACTCAGCCAGTCTTCAAGAGATTTCAGTTCATCTGGTAGTGATAGGGTTATTATTGCAGGAGGGGGGATAAGCTCTTTTAAATAAAATTGTATAATAAAAGTGTACATCAATTCTTTATCCTGAACATCTTCGGTATTTTTAATAAAAAGATCTTTCGATCCGATCATCAGCCCATTTCTTATAAAAAATACCTTGAATGATGCTATCCCCTCTTCTCTATAAAATCCGATTACATCTATGTCGCCGAGTTCAGGAGCAACAACCCTCTGTGATTCCCACGCCCTTCTGAGTGCCTTAATCCTGTCTCTTATTCTCCCAGCCTCCTCGAACCTCATCTCCTCTGCAAATTTTGTCATTTTTTCCTCGAGACCCTCGATCAGATCCTTTTTTCTGCCACTAAGAAAAAGTTTTACCTCCTCAATAACTTTCAGATATTCTTCCCTGCTTATGAGCCTGGCACAGGGTGCAGGGCATCTTCCCATCTGGTATTGTATGCACGGACGCATTGGCTTATCAAATGAATTTCGGCAGTTAATTATCTGGAAGTTCTTTCTTATAAAGGCGAGCATTTCCCACATAGAACCAGCAGGCACATACGGACCAAAATATAATGCACCATCTTTTTTAATCCTTCTTACTGCCTCAAGCCTCGGCCATTCTTCGTTAACAGTCAGCTTCAGATATGGATAGTTTTTATCATCTCTTAAAATTATATTGAACAGTGGTTTGTATTGCTTAATCAGATTTGCCTCAAGCACAAGTGCTTCAAATTCATTCTCAGTAACTATATATGAAAAATCCTTGACGTCTCTCATCATGGCTGTTTTGCGAATATCAAGTGCTAATGATCTTTGAAAATAACTCCTCAACCGATTTCTAAGGTTCTTTGCCTTCCCCACATAAAGCACACGTTCTTTTGCATTTTTAAAGATATAAATCCCTGACTTTGATGGTACAGTGGAGAATTTGTTGAACATAATTTAATCTTAACTCTGTAGTCATATTGATTTCAATGAATGGACATAAAATGAAAAAGTTACTATATAATATAGAATAAATTCAAATATAGTTTGAAAGGTTATGGAAATGGAAGAGAGAATAAAATACGCATTGCAGAAAACCAGGATTCTAAAGTGGCCGCGGAAACTTCTAACTACTTTTGGAGCTTCTACTGTGCATTATTATGTCCTGACCGAGCCGGTATATGCAGAGTTTGAAAAACAGTCTCGAGAGACAGTTATTAGAGAAGGTGAAATAACATGGGGGAAACCAAAGATTTTTACACCTTCTTATGTACTTAACAGAGAAGGATTTAGTGATGAAGCCAAAAGGGCACTTGAGATATTAATCAGAGAAAATCCTGAACTGATCGGGATACTTTATCCCCTTGAATTAAAAATAGAGCCTGAGAGAATGAACATTGTTCCCGGCAACTGGAGAGAGGTCTTTAAAGATTTGAAAGAGGAGATAGAAAAACAAGGGCAATCCCTTACTGCTGTCATAAAAGGAATAAATATGCTCTGGGATGTTTCATTGATGAAATTCATACTCGAAATGACTGTAAAAAGTGCAAGCCTTTCTCAATTGCCTGATTGGAAAAAAAGAGGATTTATCAAACTTGATAGAAAAGGGCTTCCGGTGATTGTCAAAGATACCTCTGGAATTCCTGTTGTTGTCCGGAAAGAAATAGAACTCATGTTCAAGCTAGTCAGAGAGGGAAGACTTGATCTGTTTAATTTAAAAGAAGAATTGGACAGGTGGGGAATTTTCGAGGAAGAGGAATATGAAGATAGGTTTTTTACCCTTTTCAAAGAGAGGAGACGATAGGAATGGAAAAGATAAAGAGTGCTTTTGAAAAGGCAATGGAAAAAGCAGAAGGGATTGGAAAATTAACATCTGAAGAAAAAGAAAAGATAAGAGATCAGGAGACAATAAAATCGCTGCTATCAGATTTTTATAAAGGCAAGCTTGATCGTGATGGGTTGTGGCATAAATTAAAAGGAAGCAGTCCTTTACTCCTTAAAGAGGCGCAACAACTCTTAGTAGCTTCCTTACGCATGGGGAATACTCATGAGGAATTTCAACAACGAAAAGATGGTATTCTGGCAATTGAAACCCTGAAGGATAAGAAAAGAACACAAGTGATCGAGCAAATTTTGAATTCGATCGAGAGGTTACAAAAAGAATATCACACAGGCAAGAAAAGGGCTGTTGATGAACTAAAAGCAGAAATAGAAAGAAATCCGCAAATGAGATTCCAGCCAGTTAGAAGCCCAGATGGGAAGACGGTCTTTCAAGCGTCTTTATCAGTTGATGAGGCAGTACAGACAAGATTATCAGATTACCTTTCAGAACATGAAAAAGTGTATACCGTGGAGTTCTTTAGGATGATCGAAAGATTAAAAATGGAGATTTTGTGAATAATCTTCTCAGCTAATTCTCACCAAAGGCTCTCAAAAATGTAATCATTGTAATACTCTGGAACCTATTTACATAAATATGATAATTTAATCACTTTTATAATAAGAATTTTTTAAAAAAGTGCTTTAACCTCTTGAAAATGAAGTGTTTTTATATACCTCATATTTTTGAAATAGGCATTATTATTGCTATACCTTTAATAGGCAATATGCCTGAAAGGAGGTTAAGATGAAGCTACAAGAGGCAATAAAAGAAATAGACGTAATAGAAAATAACGGCGTATTCATGGTGCCAGCAGATTTTGAAGAAAATTTTGTACTTATTCCGGTCCCTGAGGGAAATATGAATCTCGTATTCTGGGATGAAAACTGTCTTAACCTTTTTCTTGAAAACTACGGGTTCGTGCCCATAATAACTCATAAAAACTGAGGGTTATTCTGCTTCCTCTTTGAAACTCCCTATCTTCCTGAACTTCCTGTATCTTTCTTCTATGAGTTTGCCTACTGCCTTTGTTTTAAGTTCTTCAATGGCATTTATAATACATTCAGATATATTTTTGGCCATTCCTTCAGGATCCCTGTGCGCACCCCCAAGTGGCTCAATGATTATGCCGTCTATTATTTTGGCGTTAAAGAGGTCATGTGCTGTGAGTTTCAGAGCATCTGCTGCCTTTGAGAAGTCTTCAGTAGAGAGATCACTATTTTTCTTCCAGAGTATGGCTGCACATCCTTCAGGTGAGATTACAGAATAAATAGAATGTTCAAGCATAAATAATCTATCTGCAACGCTCAGGGCAAGGGCGCCTCCGCTTCCACCCTCTCCAATAACTATAGAAATTATAGGAGTTTTAAGCCTTGCCATTTCCATAAGGTTACCTGCAATCGCCTCTGCCTGACCTCTCTCCTCTGCACCGATTCCCGGATACGCACCTGGTGTGTCAATAAAGGTTACTACTGGTCTTTTAAACTTCTCTGCAAGTTTCATTAATCTAATCGCCTTTCTGTATCCCTCTGGATGTGGCTGCCCGAAATTACGGTATATCCTTTCTTTTGTCCCCCTGCCTTTCTGGTGCCCTATAATTACTACGGGTATATTGTTTATCTTTGCTATGCCGCCAACAATTGCTGGATCATCAGAGAATCTCCTATCACCATGCAGTTCTATAAAGTCAGTCGTTATCATGTTTATATAATCAAGTGTATATGGCCTTTCAGGATGCCTTGCTGTAAGTGTTTTTTGCCATGGTGTAAGTGCTAAAAAAATCTCTGAGTGCAGGTCTTTTACCTTTCTTTCAAGCTTCTTTATCTCGCTTGATATATCAATGTCTTTCCCATCAGAAACACGCTTGAGTTCCTCTATCTTCAGCTCGAGTTCTTCAATAGGCTTTTCGAATTCGAGATAATATCTAATCATTGTAATATTACAGCTCCTTTACCTGTTATTTCTTCTATCTTTTTTATGATCTCCCTGTCAGGGGATATTTTTATTCCTGTATCTATCACTGCCTCATTGCCTTTAAGAAATATCCTCAGATAAACAGGATATTCGCCTTTACTATTAGATAGTATAATAGATTTTAGTCTCTGCATATTTATATTTTCTGGCAAGGGATATCTAAGACTTATCTCAACCTTCTGATTTTTATTTATTTCGCTCGCATCCAATCTCGATATTTCTCTAGATACAATCTTAATCCCCTTTTCAGTCTTATCCAGTGTGCCCTTTATAAGCAGAGGAGTATCTTTTTCTAAAAGAGAGAGCTTATTTTTATAAAGTTCAGGGAATACAATTACCTCGATGTTACCATCAGGATCCTCGAGTGTAAGGTATGCCATTATTTCAGCCTTTGATTTTGTCTGAATTTTCTTGATGCCTCTTAATATCCCTCCTATCTTGATCTCCTGGCCATCTGACATTTCTTCGAGTTCAGATGTCTTTTTTGTCCCAAGTTTCTTGAGTTGCATCTCATGCTTTGTTAATGGATGTCCCGTAATATAAAACCCGATAGCCTCTTTTTCATATTTCAGCATATCTTCTTCGATCCACTCACTATAACTTTCTGCGGTTTCCCCTGAGGTATCTCCAAAAATGCTTTGCTGCCCTAAAGCCCGTTCAGCATGAATCCTTGAGCTTCCGTTAAGATATTTATTCATTATTTCCATCGCCCCTGCCCTTGTTATGCCTACTGAATCAAATGCGCCTGCCTTTATAAGACCTTCCAAAACCTTCTTATTTACTTTTCTCTGATCAACCCTTTCGAGAAAGTTAGATACCGACGTAAACGGACCATCTGTGTTACGGGATTCAATTATGGACTCTATGGCAGAGGCTCCAACACCCTTTACCGCCTCGAGACCAAAGCTTATTGAATTGCCCCTCACCTTAAATTCCTTTCCCGACCTATTTATATCAGGTGGTAGTATCGTTATTCCCATATCTCGGCAGGCTGCTATTAATTTTACAACCTTGTCCGTGTTATCCATATCAACACTCAGGGTAGCAGTCATAAATTCAACAGGGTAATGTGCCTTCAGAAAAGCTGTCTGATAAGCAACATATGCATATGCTGCTGAATGCGACTTATTGAAACCATATTCTGCAAAATATGCCATTAAATCAAAAATTTTGTTCGCCTTTTTTTCTGTGATACCATTTGCTTTTGTCCCCTTAATAAATACCTCTTTAAGTTTTTCCATTTCCTCAGGCAGTTTTTTCCCCATTGCCTTTCTGAGAATGTCTGCCTGCCCCATGGTAAAATTTGCAAGTTTATTTGCAATCCTCATAACTTGTTCCTGGTATAATATAACTCCATAAGTCTCGTCGAGAATTTCTTTTAGCTGGGGGAGTTCATACTTGACAGGTATCTTGCCTTTCTTTCTTTTTATGAATTCATCTATCATGCCACTTCCCATAGGACCCGGCCTATAAAGGGCTACAATCGCTATAATATCTTCAAACCTATTTGGAGATATCTTAATAAGCAGGTCCCTCATGCCGGCGCTTTCAAGCTGGAAAATGCCTGTTGTATTTCCTGAACTCAAAAGCTCATATGTCTTTTCATCCTCAAAAGAAATATCTTTGAGCGAAAACTCGTTTCCCCCATCCTTGATATATTTCAGGGTTTTATCTATTGCTGTAAGGGTCTTCAGTCCTAAAAAGTCAAATTTTAACAATCCGATCTTTTCTATAGATTTCATATCGAATTGAGTCATGATACTATTGTCTGCAGGATTTTTATAAAGCGGGGCATAATCTGTGAGAGGTGTTGGAGAGATTACAACACCGGCAGCATGGGTTGACGCATGTCTCGACAAACCTTCAAGTCGCATGGCAATATCAATCAGTTCTTTTATCCGTGGGTTGCTATCATAAACAGCCTTTAACTGCGGCTCAACCTTAAGTGCATTTTCAATAGTAATATTTAATGTGCCCGGAATAAGCTTCGCTATCTTATCCACCTCTCCATAAGGAAAATCAAGTGCCCTGCCAACATCCCGTATAGCTGCCTTTGCAGCCATTGTACCAAATGTTATTATCTGTGCAACGTGATCTTTTCCGTATTTTTCAGCAACATATGAAATAACCTCTGACCTTCTGTCCTTACAGAAATCTACATCTATATCAGGCATGCTCACCCTTTCAGGATTAAGAAATCGTTCAAACAGAAGATTGTATTTAACAGGGTCAATGTCTGTAATATCAAGGCAGTATGATACAAGGCTTCCTGCTGCTGAACCTCTGCCAGGGCCAACAGGAATCCCTTTTTTCTTTGCATAGTTTATAAAATCCCAGACTATAAGGAAGTATGAAGCATACCGCATCTTCTGGATTATATCGAGCTCCATCCTTAGCCTTTCTTTGTATATAGGACTCGGCTCTTTCCCGAATTTATTAAAAAGCCCTTCAAGTGCAAGCTTCTCAATCATTGTATCAGGTGTCTGACCATCTTCGAGTTCATATACCGGCAGCAAGCTTGCACCCAGCTTGAATTCAACATTGCACCTCTCTGCAATAGCCTTTGTATTCAGGACTGCCTGCGGTATATCTTTGAATGCATTTTTCATCTCTTCAGGTGACTTAAAATAAAATCCGTCTGAACTAAACTGGAGACGGTTTTTGTCCTTTACTGTCTTTCCTGTCTGTATACAAAGTAGGATATCATGAGCCTTTGCATCTTCTTTGGCCATATAATGGCAGTCATTTGTAGCAACTATTCCTATATGGAGTTCTTCTGCAAGTTCAAGAAGCTTTTTATTTACTTCTTCCTGTTCGGGAAGTCCATTATCCTGCATCTCTATATAAAAATTTTCAGGGCCAAATATATGTTTAAATGCAAGTGCCTTTTCCCTCGCTTTATCACTCATTCCCCTCTGGAGATAATACGGTATCTCACCCTTAAGGCATGATGTCAGACAGATCAGTCCTCCGCTGTACTGTTCAAGCAGATCCATATCTATCCTCGGTTTGTAATAGAAACCCTCGGTATACGCCCTTGTCACCAATGAGACAAGGTTCTTGTAGCCATTGTTGTCTTTTGCGAGTAAAATGAGATGAAAAGACGCTTCTTCTATATCAGAGGCGTGTCTTCTTTCGAAACGGCTTGCGGGCGCCATATAAACCTCACACCCAATTATCGGTTTTATTCCTGCCTTTATAGCATACCTGTAAAATTCAACAGCACCACAGAGGTTGCCGTGGTCCGTTATTGCTACCGCCGGCATCCTGAACGCAGCCGCCTGTTCCACAAGTTCTTTTATCCTGATAGCTCCGTCCAGCAGGCTGTATTCTGTATGCAGGTGAAGGGGGATATAATCTGAATGTTGAAGCATATAAAAATATTATCCCTATAACTGTTATTTATTAGGTGAAAATCTTATGTAGTTTTCCCAATATTCTAAAAGCTCTTTTGTTGCTCTAAGGTCGCCGAGACAATATTTCGCAATATCAAAGTGCCGTTTAGCCTTAAAAAGGTCTTTAACCTCATAACCTGTAATACCATCTCCTTTTGGGCTTTTTATTCCGAATGCCCTGCACCACATATCAAGACTAAACCTCCTGCGCGAGGCACCAAAAAATGTGAGCTGGTCAAGCAAGTCAATATGGATATCATTGTACCTGTTGGGCATCAAATCTCTCTTAGGTTTTATCCTGTGTATAGCAGAACGGATTAAAATAAAAGGACAATCAAACCCCCTTCCATTGAATGTTATAAACTGGTTGTAGCCTTTAATGATTTGCCAGAATTTATCGAGGATATCCTTTTCAGTCCCTGATTCATACCTGATGTTGTTTTCCTCGAATGGAAGAAGTGTATCACCATGAGTCTGATAAAATACAAAGCCTTTGTCGTTGTCAGGATCAAGTAGCCCAATAGTAATAATTTCAGCGGTCACGGGGTAAAAAGATAGGCGATCTTTTATCTCCTCTTTCTCATCCTCTGTCTCTGCATACCTCAAAAAATATTCCTGAGTGGCATTATCGAGAGAATCAAAATCTTTCCCAACAGTCTCTATATCAAATATGATCCTTGACATAATTTTTGTCCTGCATCTTTTGTTTACATGCTATTTCAGGATGCCTTGGGCAGATCCTTAAAGACCTTCCATGTCTTAAGGATATCTATAGCCCTTTGAAGCTGAACATCGTCTTTATCTTCTATATCTATAAATATTATCTCCTCTGGTTCTTCTGGCTTCTCCTCAGTCATCTCCTTATTTTCAAGATGCCTTTCAAGATCTTTTTCCCTTATCGCAGGATGTCCTCTTTCTCCTCCTTTTATTTCGTGCTTAACCACTATATCTGGTGTAATTCCTTTTGCCTGAATAGATATACCTTTAGGTGTATAATATGTTGCTGTTGTAAGTCTGAGGGCTGAATTATCGCTCAACGGGATTACAGACTGGACAGACCCCTTGCCAAATGTTTTGGTGCCTACAATAACAGCCCTATTCCAGTCCTTTAATGCACCTGCAACAATTTCTGCAGCGCTTGCACTGCCCTCGTTCACCAGTACTACCATAGGTATTACAGATTTTGAGTTAGACTTCCAGCTATGATATTCTGTTTTTTCACCTGGTTTATTTTTTATATATACTACTAATTTTCCAGCCTGAAGAAACTCGCTTGCTACATCTACTGCACTGTTAAGAAGTCCGCCTGGATTATTTCTAAGATCAAGTATAAGTGAAGTCATATGTTTCTGCTCCAAGTTGTTGACTGCATTGGAAAGCTCGTTTGAAGTCTGTTCCTGAAACTGATTAATCTTTATGTATCCTATGCCATCTTCAATAAATCTCGCTTTTACACTCTTTATTTTTATTATCTCTCTTACTATAATGAAATCCCTCGTCTCCTTCCATCCCTCCCTGATGACTGTTATTTTTACAGATGTTGAAGGAGCACCCCTCATCTTGTTGACAGCATCATGAAGACTCATATCTTTGGTAAACTCATCATTTATCCTTATTATCTTATCACCTGCCTCGATTCCAGCCTTATATGCAGGGGTATCCTCTATCGGCGCTATCACTGTCAGCATGCCGTCTTTTATACCTATCTGAATGCCTATACCGCCAAATTCTCCTTTTGTTTCTACTTGCATTTCTTTATACATCTCAGGGGTCATAAAAGAGGAATGGGGATCAAGGGAGTTGAGCATACCCTTAATCGCTCCATATACCAAATCTTTTGTATTTACCTCCTCCAAATAATTCTTTCTCACTATTGACAGTGCTTCTGTAAAAACCCTTAATTCTTTGTAACCCTCTGCTTCAGCAACAACATTGCTTACGGCCCATTTGCCGATAACAGTACCTGCTGAAACAATAGTACATATAAGCAGTATTACAAGAATTGTCTGTTTCCCAAATATCTTTTTCATCATCTATCCTCCAATTTTTATCTTCTCGTCAACCATTGCGCTGGGTCAAGAGGTTTACCTTTATATCGCAGCTCAAAATAAAGAGCAGGCATATTGAGGATGCCCGAGTCTCCAACCCTTCCGATTATCTGCTCGGGTGTTATTATATCTCCAACCTTTGTGAATATCTCCGAAAGGCTTCCGTATAGTGTATGATATCCACCACCGTGGTTTATAATAACCAACTGGCCATAACCCTTAAACCACTCTGCAAAAACAACCCTGCCACTGTATATAGCCCTCGCAAAGGAATTTTCACCTGCCCGAATATATGCACCACTCCTGAAGACACGGGTATTAAACAAGGGGTCTTTCTGTGCACCATAGGGAATCACAACCCTGCCATTAACAGGCCATGGAAGCTTTCCCTTAAGCCTTCTAAAGCCTTCAGCAGAAAACGAATCCCCCATTTCTGCTTCTCTAATAATCTCAAGGAGTCTTTTTGCAGCATCTTTTAATTCCTTAAGCATCTTCTCATAAGAAGCCTTCTCATTCTTTATAGAAGCAAGCAATATCTCCTTATTCTTTTTACTTTCTAAAAGAGATGCCTCTTCAGATTTAATCTTTTCTTTATCTCTAATGAGATCTGTCTTGAGAGTTGTAAGCTGTTTTTCTTTCGCATAAAGACTCTCGATGCTCTCTTTATAGCTATTCAAGAGTTGGGTCTCATGTACAGCAATATATTGCAGGTACTTTGCTCTCCTCATGAACTGAGAAATATCATTAGCACTCAGAAGGACCATAACCGCTTCAGTATTATATCCATGTTTCTGTATGGCTCTGAGCTTTCTCTTTATCCATTCTTTCTGCCTTTCGATCTTACTTTTATTCAGGGATATCTCTTTTTCTACCTTTGCTATTTTTGATTCAGTATTAGCAAGTTTTCTTCTGGTTTTTCTTAATTCAGACTCTATTATATTAAGTTGTTTGTTTGCGTTATCAAGTTCACCTAAAATCGAATATTCAAGCCTTTTTGTGTCTTCAAGTTTCTTCTTATGCTCTCTTATGCCTTCCTGTACTTTCTCATATTCTTCTTGCGGGGTAACAGCATAAACAGAAACAGAAAACAGGATACAGAATACAGTACACAGAATACACACTATTGCAGGTTGTCTGTTATCTCCTGTCAATATTTTATCCTCCCTATAGCTATGCCAGCACCTATCGTACCAATAAGAAGACCTGCTACAGGAAGAAACAAGAGGATATTTAAGGGGAAAACAACAGCCTTTAAAAGAGGACTTACACTGATAAATTTTAATATGATTAAATAATATAACGATAAGACACTGCCGAGAGCCAAAAGTCCACCACCAAATCCAATAACAGCGCCTTCTATAATAAAGGGTGCCCTTATAAATCCTCTTGTTGCACCCAAGAGTTTACAGGTCTCAATCTCCTCTGCCCTCCTATAAAAGAGTAATTTTACAGTGCTGTAGCAGACAAAGATCATGCCCGCAGACATTATAATGATAGACATTACGCCTGCGGTCTCCATTCCAACTTTTACAGAATATATAGAGGATAAAATTTTTTCTCCATACTCAATTTCATGTATCGCCTCTATCTTTTTAAAATCTGATGCGAGTTTTTTTACAGTATCATGCCCTATTGCCTCGCTCTTGAGTTTTATCTCTATAGAATCAGGCAAGGGGTTCTCTTCAAGCCCATCGAGCACAAATTCTGTATTTTTTAATGTAGTTTTAAGTTCCCTCAGTGCTGCATCTTTTGGTATATGTCTTACTGTTTTTACAGCGCTGTTTTTCCTTGCGGTATTTATTATATTTTCTAATTCTTCCTTTGAAAGGTTATCCTTCAGATAAAGCATCATAGAAAATTTCTGGGGAAGTTTCTTTGTTGCAATATGAAGATTGGAAACAAATAGGAAAACAAAAGCTATAAAGAGCAGTCCTGTTGCTATTGTCAGGACTGAAAGCAGGTTTACCCATTTTTCATGCAGTATGCTACGTACTGCAACCCTGAATGCATAAAAAGCCATTATTTAAGCAATCTCCTCTCCGATGAGATTACCATTATCAAGTTTCAATAATCTCCTGCCTGAATTCCTGAAAAGATCTCTGTTATGTGTAGCTATCACGATAGTAACACCCCTTGCATTTATATCCTTAAAAGTCCTCATTATGCCTTCTGCTGTATCATGGTCAACATTGCCTGTGGGTTCATCTGCGAGAATAATTGCCGGCTCAGAAACAATAGCCCGTGCAATAGCAATCCTTTGCTGCTCTCCACCTGAGAGGGTATTGGGATAGCTGTCTGTTCTGTGTCTCAGGTTCACTATCTTAAGCGCATCAAACACACGTGCCTTCAATTCTCTTTCATCCAGCCCTCTTATTCTTAAGGCAAGGGCAACATTCTCAAATATATTCCTGTTATTAAGCAATCTGAAATCCTGGAATACCACACCAATATGCCGCCTTAACATCGGGACGCTCGATTCCTTCATTTTTTCAAGCTCTAATTCTGCTACAGAAATACTGCCTTCGTCAGACCTTTCAGCACGATATATTAATTTGAGGAGTGTTGTCTTCCCTGAACCACTCGGCCCTGTTATAAATACCATATCTCCTTTTTCTATAGAAAAGGTTATATCTTTTAATGCTATATGGTTATCATACTGTTTTGATACATTCATGAAATGTATCATGCTACCGCCTTTTTAATTTTCTTTACAATATCTTCAGGTGTAAGTCCATAAAGTCTTAATAATTCTTCAGTCACCCCTGAACTTCCAAATCTGTCCATTAACCCGAGCTTGTAAATTTTTGCAGGATTATTTTCAGAGAGAAACTCGCTTACAGCACTTCCAAGCCCACCTATTATTGAATGTTCTTCAGCAGTAAGAATAATTCCAGAGGATGTCGAAGCCTTAAGCAAGATATCTGTATCGAGTGGTTTTACTGTAGACATATTTATAACACCTGTATCTATCCCTTCTCCTTTAAGAATCTTTGCAGCCTCCAGAGCCATAGATACCATGATTCCCATGGCAACTATATTTGCGTCTTTGCCAATATGAAAGGGATAAGCCTTACCTATCTTAAAATCATAATCATCAGGCATAATAATAGGGACTTTGGACCTTCCCAGCCTCACATAAACTGGACCTTCATAGTCTGCTATTGTGTTAATAACCTGTTTTGTTTCGCGGGCATCTGAGGGCACTATGACCGTCATATTGGGAAGAACCCTCATAAGTGCAACATCCTCTACTGCCTGATGAGAAGCGCCATCCTCACCAACAGTAATACCACTGTGTGTAGCCACAAGTTTTACATTTAGATTTGAATAGCACACAGTCTGTCTTATCTGTTCCCATGCCCTACCTGTTTCAAAGATTGCAAAAGTTGATGCAAATGGCAGCTTGCCTGTAAGGGCAAGCCCGCTTGCCGTTCCGATTAAATCCTGTTCTGAGATACCTACATTAAAAAATCTTTCAGGAAATGCCTTCGCAAATTTCCATGTCTTTGTAGAACCTGACAGGTCAGCATCAAGAACAACAACATCAGCCCTTCTTTTGCCAAGTTCCAGAAGTGCTTCTCCATAAGCATCCCTTGTTGCTATCATCTCTGTTTTATCCCGATGTTCTTTACTTCCCATTGTTTTTAAATTCATCCAATGCCCTTTCGAGTTCTTCACGTGTAGGTGCTATACCGTGATATTCAACCTTGCCCTCAAAAAAGGAAACCCCTTTACCTTTTACGGTTCTTGCCACTATCATTGTTGGTTTCATCTTGACTGTCTCTGCTTCATTAAGTGCATTTAATATAGCCTCCATATCATGTCCGTCAGTATCAATAACATGCCAGCCGAATGCCTCCCATTTATCCACAATCGGCTCAATGCTCATCACCTCACTGCAATATCCATCTATCTGAAGCCCATTATTATCAATAATCGCACATAAGTTATCAAGTTTATAATGTGCAGATGTCATCGCAGCTTCCCACACCTGTCCCTCTTGAATTTCACCATCGCCCAGAAGACAATAAACACGCGAACTCAATCCATCGAGCCTCAGTCCTATAGCAATACCATTTGCAATAGATAGCCCCTGTCCTAAAGAACCTGTTGATATTTCTATACCCGGAAGATTCCTTGAACATGGATGTCCCTGTAAAGGGCTGCCGAGTTTACGTAATGTTTTAAGTAAGGGTTTATCAAAATATCCTGAAAGCGCAAGCGTTGCGTAAAGAAGAGGAGCTGCATGTCCTTTTGATAATATAAATCTGTCCCTCTCCCTCCATTTCGGGTTCTTTGGGTCGTGCCTCATCTTATAAAAATACAGTGCTATAACAATATCAGCCGCTGAAAGAGACCCGCCTGTATGACCAGAGCCTGCCGCAGTGAGCATCTTAAGGATTTCTATCCTTAACTCCCTTGCCTTTTCTTTAAGATGATTTATATCCTTATCAGTAAATGTCAGCTTCATAAATCTATTTCCTTTTAATTATATAGTTTAGCAATATATCATCAAGGCTTCCTGCTATTTGATCTTTTCTTTCTGTATCTTTCTTTGGTTGCTCAATAGGCTCTTCCGAGATTTCTACTGCCATACGCTCTCCTGTATATTTTCCGGACATAAGATCTTTTATCATACACCTGTGCTGTTCTCTCATCAGATTTCTGGCCTTTTCTCTACAATCAGGGTCATTAATAATGTGTGCATAACTCGTCTTTTTAGAGGCAATAATAGTCCCTTTTGAATAAAGAAGGGTTACAACTACAGGATTTTTTAATCCGCTATCCTCTGTCTGGATATGGTATATTTCACCCTTATAAGATATATTAGTATTGTAACCAACAAGCATTATATTTAATTATATATACCACAAAGAAAAAAAAGGAAGTGGTGGCTTAATTTTAAGAGTTCAGCTTTCCTGAAATTTTTAAACAAATACCAAACCAACTTTATAAATATTTTCGCCTAATTCATTACACCATCGCACATCTGCTTTCCATTTTAATTCACGGATACCAGTTTTTATTTTTACTATTATTTTTTGTTCTTTCTGCAGGGGTTTAAAAATAAAAAGACACGCTCCTGCGCTACTTATATTTGTTATAACCCCCTTGAAGATTTCTTTGGTATTCTCTTCATCTATACAATATTCTATTTCTTTCTCAAGCTCATACCGAATATGTGACCTTATCTCATTCAAAGCTTTGCCTCCCAACCCTACCATGTAGCAGCAAGTTCTTTTGAAAATAGAACCGTTTTTCTTTATTCTTTTTTCGCTTGCATATCAATGGGTTATACTTAAAACTTTTGCTTAGTCGGACAGGATTTTTTCGAGCCGTTCAAGGTCGTTAATGACCCTCCATAAACCACCGCTCGACTCGACCCGTTTTTTCCAGAACTCAAGACGGTTCATGTACTCCCTCGGATCTATATTGTCGCTTCTCAGTTTGGTTACGTTCAGAGCAACCACGCGGATGTCGTCCATTTTTATCTGGAAATCGCGTATCATTCCGGCAGCAAGTTCCTCTTTAAGGTCTGAAAAAATAAGGATATATTTCATTCCCGAACCGGCTTCATTAAGATATTCCACAGCCTGCAGCATGCCGCCCGTAATATCGGTATAGGGGCTTTCTTTTACACCCTTGATAAATTCATCTATCTTTTTTTGGAATGCGCGTTTTTGATTATTTGCCGTAGATGGCCGCTTGTCGAACGTGACCTTAGCGATGATGTCCTTTTCGCTGAAACTTCCTGTATCAATGCGGCCGACGGCAAGCGAATCTCCGGGCTGAAGAGTGCCGAGCAGGTAGTTGATTATTGTCTGCGCTTTTTTCAGTTCTTCCGTATATGTGCCCGACGTGTCTATGAGCAGATATACGCCTTTTGTCCTGCTCTGTGTGTCAATGCATGCATGAATCAGAAAAACAACCGTAACAACAAAAAATAGAATAATAGTCTTCTTTTTCATTGCGACGCCTCCTTTGTTGAGCTTGCATCCTCCTTCTTTTTGGTCCTGGCTAATCTCTCAACCCAGAGCAATGGGAAAATGACGAGATCGTAAAGGCGTACAAGCATCTCTCCGACTGATGATATTATGTTTCCCGTGAGTCTGAGCATAAAAGCGATAAGTCGCAATATGCCCACAACTACAACGCCGAGGACTGTTCGTGAAGAGTGGACAAAGGATTCAAGGGGTATGGCCACAAAGGCTAATGCAAATGGAAGAATAAACCCCATAACCATCTGTCCGACAGTAGGAATCCAGCTTCTCCTCGTTGCCTCTGATTCTGCCACGCCTGCCAGTGTCTGCCTTAGAATCTGCATGTCGGCGGCAATGAGGTCTCTCATGAAGGCAAGCGCTGCCTCAACGCATGCAAGAATTAAAAGAATGGAAAATGTTACCCAGATCATACGGTAACGCAACCGATCGGCCATAGTATGAATGACAGGGAAGAGCCTTGTAATATGGAGCGATTCCATCAGATAAAGTCCCATTGCAGTCTCGACAAGAATGATTACCATTGCAGCGATATTAGACGCCTTGAAAGGGCCGATGTAACTGCCTCCTCCTACCATCTCAGACATCGGCAGCGCAATAAGATTAAAATTGACGACAGCGCCGCCCATAGCGATCAATAAAACAATTCCCGATATGACAAACTGGGTCAATGACGACGACGACAGCATCCGCTCTGCCCTGTCTGTTTTAGCGAGGATTTCCTCATAATGGGCCATTTTGTTGTCGATCACCAATGAACGATCTTCGAGTCCTGCAATGGTCTTCCCAACTTTTTCGAGAGTATTTGTCAGCTTGCGCCAAAAAGGCATCATTTTACTGAGAAGGGAATGTCGTTTCTTGCTCGCCTTTCGGTATTCATGGATAGATGTTTTGTGATGACGTTCCATCGCATTCTTGATCTCGCCGAGCATATTAGAAACAAGCGTGTCTCCGGTTGAAGGAATCTTCGCCACAGATTCTACGGCATTGAGCCATCCAGGCGGCGACGGCGGCGCTTCAGTGCTTTCACGGTAGTCTTCGTCAATCTTTGTCACAAGGTCTGAAAGATTACGGTGGAGCGCAGGATACCCCTGAATATCCCGCTTGACAACAGCGTTGACCCTCTCAAACTCCCTTTCGATCAACTTCTCTGTTGATTCTCTTCCTGCTGCAAGGAGAACTTCCCTGTTCCTCATCTCCATCCGTCTTGCCGCATACAATAGCGATCTCGAAGCCAGACGGAAGGCATTATGAAGTACCCTGCTTATCGAGAGGATTAATTGTTGGGCTGGTATCCGGGCAAAGAAAAAAACCAGTACGCACACAACTACCCAAACCAAGATGGAAAGAACAGGTGAGTCAGTCCATATTATGAAATTTTTCCACATAAAACCTCCTTTATCCATGAATTGCCATTAAAAAAACCGCCAGACTAATTTTCCTCTGGCGGTCCGGCTGGCATATCTTTTTCGATTTAGCCCCGTTACTCTGTGCCACCGCCTTTCGGCGGGTTTACTCTGAGACAAAGGAATATTTTTATATTTCCATTATATTACCTTAAGAAATACCACAGACAACAAAAGTTGTCAAGCTAATTAAAAAATCGTGTTCCGCCAGTTTAGAAATGTCCTTGATCTTCCCCCATTTTCACGGACACAGAGATAAGTTAGGCTGCCATAGCCTACAGTTTAAAGGAAACTGGTGAACGGCATCCCATGGTTTCGCAGAACCTAATTATTTCTTCTCTGATTGGAATGATTTTATATCTGCCATAATAAACAGACCTTGCAAATTGGTCGCCGATGTTCACGCACAAACGGCAGCCTTTATGTAGAATCCTGTAACATTCATTCCAGACAAGGTTGAGATTATTAATGTAGTCTTCATAGGTATCGTTAAACCCTATCTGACTCCAGTTCCCATAGTCTTTGAGTTGCCAATAGGGCGGAGAGGTGATGACGAGATGAACGCTCTCATCATTCAGTTCTTCCATGCTGCGGCTGCCTCCGATGATTACGGTGGGGTTAGGATTTGCAGTATTCACTTGGGAATTCCTTCTTTTAACCCCCTCTTAGGGTAAGAGGGGGATGGGGGTGTTATCCTTTCCTCTATCCTGATTAAAACATCTTCAATATTTTGCAAAACCTCATGATTCCAAAACCGTATAACATCAATCCCCTGTGCTCTTAGATATGAGGAACGAACTGCATCATATTCTTGATTATCATCATGCGTATGTTGTCCACCATCCAATTCTATTGCCAGTTTCATTGAAGGACAGTAAAAGTCGAGAATATAAGGACCGACACTATATTGCCGGCAAAATCTTATCCCGCAAAATTGCCTGTTCCGTATTTTATCCCAGAAGGCTTTTTCAGCGGCTGTGTGATTGCGCCGCAACTCTTGACGTCGTTGTTTCAGTATCGGATCATTGAGTGTGTATTTCATAACTCCCCCTCGCCCCCTCTTAACCTAAGAGGGGGAGGAATAAGATGAACAGACTCATCCCTTATCTCTCTCATCCCCCGACTATCGCCGATGATTATGGTGGGGTTAGGTTTTGTGATACTCACTTAAATTTATAACCCTCCCTTTTCTTTACCTTCACAACTTTTTAAGAGTTTTTTTGCTGCAATCCCTAATTTATTCTCTATTCTTTGCCTATCTTTATAACTAATTGGATGTAACGCACAATGATTAACAATCGTTAATTTTACAACTCTTTCTGCTATTGCAGAAAAGTCCTTTTCCTTAATTTTTTCTACTATCTCATTGACTTGTAAATTTTTGTTATACCACATTAAAATGCCATGTCTTATTATGAAAGATGCCGGGGTATTAATTTCATTACATACTTTATTAACAACTTCTATTAATTTATCGGAACCTAAAGAGCAAACAATTTTATAGATAACACCATATACAACAAAAAAATTCAGATTCCAGAAGATGGTTCTTGAGATTTCCTCCAGTTTTTCTCTGCTTAATTTCCCCTTTTTCTCCTCAATAATTTTTTCTAGCCTTTCTAATATAAAATCTACAATATCTCTTTGGTTTTCTTTATCTTCTATAACTTTAAAGAAAGAAGACAAAATTCTTAAATGAACATTCATTGCTTCTTTAAATATTTCTTCAAGTTTTGTCTTTTCTAAAGACCCGGCTCGATTTTTAATAATACATCCCATAACTTCTACTGTCCTGATAGCTTTCCTTAATTCTTTTTCTATGGAATCTTCTTTATTTATATCATCTTTTCTCTCAACATCTCCTCGTGATTGCTCTATCTCATCTTGATTTCCTAATCTTCTATATCTTTCTTCTTCAGATGTTGTATTGGCAGGGGGTAAAACCGCCTTAACAATAATATTTGCTCTTTCATCAAAAAACTTAACCTCATCTTTTGTCAAAGTTACGGGTTTATATTTATCGAAAAAATTTAAAGCATTCAGTTCAATTTCATCTAAGATTTGAATATTTTTAGAATGATGAGTCATGAATATCACAATATAGGCGTTTTCATCTACATGAAGATTTTGCATTGTGTTTTCAATTATGTTCTTTATTTCGCTATCACTGGTATGTTCAGCAAGATATTTAGCAACAAAAAAATAATAAATGTATAAATATCGAAAGGAATAATTATTAAAGCTATCTACCGAAATTATTTGACTTAAATTTTTAAGTAATATTTCCTGTTTTATTGGAAGATTGTATTTCTCCAAATATCTCTTCATAAATAAGGTAAAATCATCAGACGATAATTCATGTTTCTTTTCTTTAAAGAAGTAAAAAGCCATCTCTGTTAAGAAATTTATATATATATCAATCTCGTCATTTCTTACGTCCTGTTTTCTTAAATAAAAGTATATAAGAGCCTGATAGCAGTACCCTTGAGATGTTATTTCTTGATCTAGTGTGCTGTCCCTAACAGATCTATACATTTAGAAACCTTCGCAAGGATGGTATCTGCATCCTTTGTCCAAGTAAATATTTTAGGATTCTCATTATGTGTTTCAATAAAATCCATAATCGCTT
>JBFMDO010000052.1:0-34520 GCA_040753615.1 Nitrospirota bacterium
TTTCGCCTTCTTTGATAAACTTTCTCTCATGGGTATAGTTCTCCTTTCTCCCTTTTAGGGAGTTGTTTAAACCATTGAGAATTATACCCTAAATGAAATTTGCATAATTGATGTTACAGCATCAAAGAATTTTATACTTATCTAATATCAGACGAATACAACGTGTCAAGCCATCTAAGAATGTAGCTTTGTTTGAAATACTCCCTTATGGCATTCCTGCTCATGCTGTAACCCTCCCTTTGTTGTCTTTTTACAACTTTGTAGGGTTACTTTATAAATGTCGCAATGATTTCTCATACGGTTACATTTTACGTGAGGCAATTCGCCTAACTACCCCTTTTTTTTTCATTTAGATTTTTAAATGAGGCAATGATTAATTTTCAGTTAGATTTTTGATGAGGCAATTCGGGGGTATTGACAATTTTTAATATTTTCTTTATACTTTTTAGCTTAATAAATAAATTTCGGAAGGGGGGTAGAGAATTGTATGCGTTAGGTACCCATCTTTTGTTAGAATTGAAGGATTGCAATCCTGAAATTCTTAAAGACCTTAACAAGGTAAAGGATGCAATGATTTCTGCAGCAAAAGAAGCAAAGGCTACCATAATAGATGTTTCCTTCCGTGAGTTTAGTCCATTCGGTATCAGCGGTATGATTATAATTGCAGAATCTCATCTGTCTGTTCATACGTGGCCTGAGTATGGTTATGCAGCAGTGGATATTTTTACATGTGGCGATTTTATAAAGGCAGAGATAGCAGCATCGTATCTTGTTAAGGAACTTGAATGTAAAAATCCTTCTATTGTGGAAATGAAAAGAGGGATACTTTCTCATACAAATGAGAAATTACCACATAAGATAATTTCGACTTCTATTTCCGATACGAAATATTGCCAGGTTGCGAGCAGGTAAAGTTACAAGTGTTTTATTTTTCTTCGCGGTTTGTTAAGGCTGCGATACCAGGCAATTCTTTTCCCTCAAGAAGTTGAAGAGAAGCACCGCCGCCTGTTGATATAAATGATATTACATCAGATACACCTGCTCTGTGCACAGCGAGGTCGGTGTCACCACCACCAACGATGGTGAGTGCGTAAGCATCTGCAACTGCATGGGCAATAGTAAATGTTCCTCGCGAAAATGCATCTATTTCAAATATGCCCATTGGACCATTCCAGAGGATAGTTTTTGCATCCTGTATTGCCTCTGAAAACAGCTTGGCAGAAGCAGGACCGATATCAACTGCTCTCCATCCTTTTGAGATCTCAAGAGTGGTCACAATTTTTGTTTCTGTACCAGGCTCAATGTTCTGGGCAACCACACAGTCAACAGGCAGATAAAACTTAATACCTGCCTTTTTTAGCTTTGCCCTTATACGTTCTGCTGTTTCAAGCATGTCTTCTTCGACAAGCGAATTCCCTACTTCATACCCCTCAGCTTTTATAAAGGTAAAAGCCATACCACCACCAACTATAACCTTGTCTACCTTGTCAACAAGATTTTCGAGCACCCCTATTTTTCCAGAAACCTTTGCTCCACCGAGTATGGCAACAAAAGGTCTTACAGGATTGTCAATCGCTCCTTTCAGATATTCTATTTCTTTTTTTAACAGGAAGCCTGCTACCGAAGGAAGAAAGTTTGTTATTCCAACAATAGATGCATGTACCCTATGGGCAGTCCCGAATGCATCATTGACATATAAATCTGCAAGTCTTGATAAGGCACGTGCAAATTCCTCGTCATTTTTTTCTTCTCCCGGATGAAATCTTAAATTTTCGAGTAGAAGCACATCTCCCTCTTTCATTTTAGAGACAAGACTTTCTATCTGGCTTCCAATGCAATCATTTGCAAAAATTACATCCTTGTTAAGAACCCTCTGGAGCCTTTTTGCAACAGGCGAAAGGCTGAATCTCGGCATTGGTGTGCCTTTTGGTCTACCGAGGTGGGATGATAGGATAACTTTTGCTCCCTCATCAATTGCATAATTTATCGTGGGAAGGGTAGCGCGGATTCTTCTATCATCTGTAATTCTCAAATTTTCATCGAGGGGGACATTGAAATCAACTCTGATAAACACCCTTTTCCCCTTAATATCCATGTCTTCGATTGTAAGCTTATTAAATATATCTTTGATTGGGACGGGGTCTATCGAATTTTTCCTTTTCATGTTCATGGTATATCCTCCGAATGGTGAATAGTATAATACCTTTGTATTTCTCGCTTGCCCTGAAAAATTTCTTCTCGAGCATTTAGTTGTAAAACTGCAAAGGCGTAAGCTCTTCTGTTAAGGGGTAACTTCATTCGGCGGATACAGTGTACTGGTTAAAACTATTAATTACAACCCCTGTCAAGAGCTTCGGATAGAAATAAGTTGATTTTGGCGGCATCCTGACAGAAGAAATCGCAGCTTTTTCAACATCCTCAACCTTTGTAGGATTAAGGAAAAAGGCTGCCTCAAACCGCCCTTCTCTAACCTTATCGATAACCTTATTAATATCCATCTCATACTCTATATCTATTGTCTTAAATATCTTTTTGAAGACCAGATCGTGTAATATAATTACATCTATGTCTCTTAGCTCCGGAGAAAGTTCTGTTAGGTTATTCTCTTTATACTTAAGAGAATACCAGCCTTCGTCTTCCTTTTGTAAGAAACCAAAGGTATGTCTTCTACCCAATAGCTTTTTTGCGATATCAAAGTTTCTTTTTACAGGTTCGATCTCAAAATATTCAGATAGCATTTTTTTTGTGTTTCTTGGGATTTCCTTTAAAAGCCTGTGTGTAGGGAGAATAGTCAATCCTTTGTCTAACATATTTGCGAGAAACATAAGAACATAATCAAAAGATTCTACACCTGTTGAAGATTTTGTCTTTTTTCTCATCTCTTTCTGAAATTCAAGTGCGGTCTCATATCTGTGATGGCCATCAGCAATAAATATAGCCTTGCCCTCGAGTTCTTTCTTTATAAGCTCGATATCCTTTTCTTTATCAATCTGCCAGAGCCTGTGAACAGCGCTATTAGAATCTTTTGCTTCCATATAAGGCTTTGTCATGGCAACTTCTGAAATAAGGTTTGATATATTTTTCTCTGAGCTCTTGTAAAGTGAAAATATAGGGCTTATGTTTGCCTCGCATGCCCTCATGAGGTTCAACCTGTCCAGTTTTGGTTTGGACTGGGTGCATTCGTGTGGATAGATACTGCCTTTGCCTAACTCCTCAAGCCTAACAAGTCCGAATAATCCACGAAGAGATTTTTTTTCCTCATTTATGCTGTAAGACATTTCATAGATGTAGAACGAGGGTTTTTTGCTTGGAACAAGTATTCTATTATTTAACCATGCCTCAAGATATCTTCTTGCCCTTGTATATTTATTATCTGTGGCATTATCTCCATCCTGCTCTTTACCAAAATCTATTCTGACAATGTTATAAGGATTTTTATTATATAGTTCTTCGCGGTATTCAGGCGTAATAACATCATAAGGAGGAGCTAAAACATCCTCCACAGATATCTTAGCAGTATTGTATAGAATTCCCCTTAAGGGAATAATTTCAGCCATTTCTAAGTTCTGTAGGATAATTGAAAAAGATTTTTTATCTTAGCATGGTCTTGATACTAAATTCAAATTTAAGAATTATCAAAAAATAATACTATCTCAGATTAAATTTTGTTCAGCGCGCTTTTCAATACAAACTTGTAATCCGCAAATTTATCTGCCTTTTTAATCAATAACCATAAACACGACAGTCAGTTTATAGCAAGTGGAGTTTTGTAAAAGATACAGGATTTACATTGGTATTTAACACCTTTATCCCGAAATGTAAGTGAGGACCACTTGACCTGCCTGTTGAGCCTACATGCCCGATAACTTCGCCCTGTGAAATAATATCCCGAGGCTTTACATTGAATTCTGAAAGATGCATATAAATGGTATATATCCCCTGTCCATGGTCAAGGATAACTGTGTTGCCTCCAAAGAATAATTTTCCAGTAAAAACAACCCTCCCTTTATTTGACGCTGTTACTTCTTCTCCTTCCTCTCCCTGTATATCCACTCCTCTGTGTACGCTGATTATCTTCTGATTGATTATCCTCTGTATGCCAAATCCTGTTGATATATCATTTTTAAGCGGAAGGATAAAATTGCTGTCCCAGAGCCTTTCAGATATCTCCTGAAAGATTTCATCCAGTTTTTTATTTTCGCTTTCCACTCTTTTCAGGTTCTCAGGGCTTAAAAATACCTTATCATCGGGAAGTGTAAGTTCCTGTGTTGGAAATTTTATATCTCTTACAAGCAATTTTATGTTTTTCTTCTCTTCCCCAATATTTAATTCAACAGGGTAAATACCCGCCTCTGTTTTTAAATCAACTGCTCCGATAGCAATAAAACATCTTTCCCTGCATTTGCTGAAATAAAACTTCTTTTCGCCTAATGCAGCAGAAGGCAGGTGTGAGATTTTTGCATCTGTTATCTTGATAACAAAGGCATCTCCAGGGCTGATTTCATTCGGGAAGATTTCTACCTCAACGGCTATAGCAGGAGCATGCTTGAGAAATGCAAAGGCTGCTATTATCAGAAAGATGAAAATGACAAGATATATTTTTCTATCAAACATAATACAAGTCTTGCAATAGTATTTTTCGCAGTTTTATTTATTGTAGCATAATATGTACTGATTTCCGTTGAAACATACTGAGGAAACTATTATTCATGGATTTTTATGATCAAACAGGGGGGGTAGAGTATTTTCGCTCATTCTCGCCCCTCGATAAACTCGGGACTCCGAGGTTTTTGCCTCTTTACTCTTATATATTGTATTTGACTATCGGCAAAAGAAATCCGCTCAAATACTCTATCCCCCCCCTGTTACTATCTCCATACTGAAAAATTTGTAATAGAAAAGTGATATAATTTTATTAAAATATTCAAAAGGAGATAGGTAGATATGAAAAGGTTTAAAAAGTTTTTTTTGAAAAATCATATTATATCCATAATCATGGTTTTGGCATTTTTATCTCCATCCTTTGCTGAAGAGGAAATAAAGGAAGGGGCAAAAAAAATCGGTGAGGGGTTTAAGGATGTGGGAATTGCTATTGGGAAGGAAGCAAAAGAAGCAGGTAAGGCAATAGGCAAGGCAGCTAAGAAAACAGGGAAAAAAACAGGCAAAGCGGCTAAAAAGGCAGGCAAGGAAACAGGCAAGGCATTTAAGGAAATGGGCAAGGAAATCAGCGAGGCAGTTAAAGAATAAAAGAAATATTTAAGAGTTAGTATTTAAAAAGTGACGAGGGGGATTTTTATGTCAGATATAAAGAAGATGTATCGCACTATTATGGATGACCATTTCCCTGACGAGATGATAATCAAATTTGGTGACCAGAAATTAGTTTATAAAAAGAAGGCGTGGAAGATTCCTGACGACAAGACAGGCGAATTAATAGAAAAGGGTCTTCGTTATGGTGAAAACCCTGATCAAGAAGCAGCGCTATATGAATTGATAAATGGTAATCTTATGCTCGGAGGTTGCCAATTTATACAGCCTGGCAGAGGTCTTGTTAGCAGCATTACTGAAAGGGATATGATACAGGCAGGCAAGCATCCGGGAAAGATAAATCTCACCGACCTTGACAATGGACTGAATATTATTAAATACCTGATGGATAGGCATGCAGCAGTGATACTCAAACACAACAACCCGTGTGGAGTTGCGTACGGGAAGACACTGTCTGATGCTTATGACAAAGCTAATATGGCAGACCGTATAGCAGCATTTGGCGGGTGCCTTGTTTTAAACATGCCGATTGATAAAGAAACAGCAGAGATGGTTTCAAAAAATTACCTTGAGGTTGTTGCAGCGCCTGATTTTGAGGAAGGAACTATTGATATATTAGCCAAGAGAAAAAGTCTGAGGATTATAAGGATAAGCAGGATTAATGAACTGGAGAAATACAGAAACATCAGGTTTGTGGATTTCAAATCACTCATTGATGGCGGTATTATTGTCCAGCAGTCTTCCATAAATAAGATCAGGTCAAAGGAAGATTTTTCGCCTGCAAAAGCAATATACAAGGGGAAGGAATACGTTATAGAGAGAATGCCCACTGAGGAGGAATATGCTGATATGCTTTTTGGATGGAGTGTTGAACAGGGCATTACATCAAATTCAGTGATATATGTTAAAGACGGTATTACGGTTGGGATCGGCACAGGTGAACAGGACAGGGTAGGTGTGGCTGAGATAGCTATTTTTAAGGCATATCAAAAATATGCTGACGCAGTATGCTTTAAAAAATATGGCATTGCTTATAAGGCATTAGAACTTGACGTAAGAGAGGGCAAAAGAAACAGGGATGCACTTATTGAGATTGATGAGGAGACAAAAAAGGATAAGGGCGGGCTTACAGGGTCTGTAATGATATCTGATGGATTTTTCCCATTCAGAGATAGTGTTGATGTGGCTGTTAGAGAAGGTGTTACAGCAATAGTTCAGCCAGGGGGTTCGGACAGGGATTTTGAATCCATAACCGCCTGCAATGAAGCAAATCCAAAGATTGCTATGGTCTTCACAGGCCAGAGGGCATTTAAGCATTGAGGTTTATATTTCTTACAAATAGTTGTAGTAATTAATACGTTTAAAGATGTATAGATGAGAGATGAAAATAAGACAAAAAAGCAGCTTATAAATGAATTAGTGGAACTTCGTCAACGCATTGCTGGGTTAGAAAAATTAGAAACCAGATACAAGAATACAAAAAAAGAACGCGACCAGTTATTTAATTTCTCAATTGATATGTTATGCATTGCTGGTTTTGACGGCTATTTCAAGAAATTGAACCCATCATGGGAAAAGACACTCGGCTGGACAAAAAAAGAACTGCAATCTAAACCATACCTCGACTTTGTTCACACAGAAGACCGCAAATCAACAATCAATGCTGCAAAGGGCATTGAAGAAGGAAAGACAGTTATCACTTTTGAGAACCGCTATTTATGCAAGGATGGTTCTTATAAATGGATTTCATGGAATGCCTTTCCATTAATTAAGGAAAAATTAATTTTTGCTATAGCACGTGATATTACCGAGCAAAAGAGAGTAGAAGAGGAATTAAAGAAAGTTCACGACGATTTAGAGATAGCGGTTAATGCTCGAACCGCTGAACTGAGAAGAAGGACAGAAGATTTATTAAAAGAAAGGGCATTTATTGAAAATGCATTAAATGCCCTGAAAGACATATTTTTTGTTTTTGATTTAGAAGGCAGATTCCTCAGATGGAATAAGGCAATGAACGTCGTCTTAGGATATAGCGATGAGGAGATATCCTCTATGAATATGAAGCCGTCTGATTTCTTCTTAAAAGAAGACACTGAGCGAATTGAGAAAACTGTCAATAAGATAATAAAAGAAGGCTATGCCAGTATTGAGACAACAGGCGTTACTAAAGATGGAAGACAGGTGCCTTTTGAGTTTACTGGGAATATACTTAAGGATTATAAAGGAATTCCTATAGGTATTTGCGGAATTGGTAGAGACATCACAGAACGCAAGATGCTGGATGAAAAAATAAGGCGTTTAATATCTTATGATATTCTAACAGGACTATCTAATCGGAGTTTATTTTTAGACCACCTGAAAGCTTTAATGGCACGTGCAAACAGAGAAAAAGATTATAAGTTTGGCGTTATTGTTTTTAACATTGATCGGTTTAAAAAAATAATTGAAGGCTTTGGCTATACTGCGGCGGATCAACTACTGATAGAAGTGGCAGAAAGATTAAAAAAGCACATACGCCCTTATGACGGAATATCACGGCTTGAATATGATGCAGTAGCGCGAATCGGGGGAGACGAATTTGCAGTTATAGTGTCAGATATCAAGGATGTCAGGAATGTGATAAGTGTGGCTGAGCGACTTCACAATATAATCAAGCGTCCTATAAAAATAAACAATCATGTTATGAATATCACAGCAAGCATCGGGATAGTTGTAAGTAAACCAGAGTATGAAAAACCTGAAGATATTTTACGGGATGCTAACACTGCCATGTATAAAGCTAAAGAGCTTGGTAAGGCTCGCTATGTGATATTTGATGAAATTATGCACACACAGGCAACATCATATTTGCAACTGGAAAGCAGTTTACACCAGGCACTTGAGAGGAAGCAGTTTTTTCTAAATTATCAGCCCATTGTTTTGTCCGAGACCAATCAAATTGTGGGATTCGAGGCACTCTTGCGATGGAAATCTCCTGAGAGGGGATTAGTTTTACCTAATGAGATCATCCCCGTAGCAGAAGATACTGGATTAATAGTGCCAATAGGCAGATGGGTTCTTTATGAAGCGTGCAGACAGATGCATGCATGGCATGCAATATTTCCAGCACATGCCAATTTAACAATAAGTATAAATATTTCGAGCAGGCAGTTTACACCTGACCTTGTAGATACGATAAAGCAGATTATAGAAGAAACAAATCTAAATCCAAGAAATTTGAAGCTTGAAATTACTGAAAGCGTTATCATGAAAGACCCTGAAATTGCCACCAATGTGTTTTCACAGTTAAAGAAGTTAAATATAAAAGTTCAGATGGATGATTTTGGCACAGGCTACTCCTCATTAGGATATCTTTACATATTCCCTATTGATGCCTTAAAAATAGACCGTTCTTTCGTGAAGACGATGTGTGATAATGAGTCGGCTATGGAAATAGTTAAAACTATTATCTCAATGGCTCATAATATGAAAATGGAAGTGATTGCAGAAGGGGTGGAAACGACTGAACAACTTGAAGAATTGAGAAAGCTGAAATGTGATTATTATCAAGGATATTGGTTCTCAAAACCTTTAGGCAGTCAAGAGACTGAGGAATTGATAGATAAGACTATTTAGTAACCTGTGTCAAGACAATTTTAATAATATACAATTAGGCAGTGGAATAAAGGTGTATTTGGGAATTATTTCAATGTCTACCATATCCTTCTTATTGTTTTTAAGCTCTTTAAATAGTCTTCATATCCAAGGTTCATCTCTATTCCGTATTCACGAAACATGTCCATCATCTTAGAGATAGAAACACCTGCTAACTTAGCAGCCTTTTCTATGGATGCCTCTGATTTTTTGTATTTTTCTATAGCGAACATTATCCTGCCGAGGTCAACAAGTTCTCTTACAGCCTTTGAAACATCCTCCCTTTCCTCCTTTGCAAGGGAAGAAAGGAATTTGTAATCATCATCGTCAATTCTTATACTTAAAGTTTTTGTGGCCATATTTAAACACCTCCTTTTAGCTGTTTAATTGCATCTTCTATTATTGCTTTACTGTATCTACTAATATTTGAAAGCCTCTGCACTTTAATAAGAGCTTCATCTCTTTCAAGAAGTCCTTTTTCAAAAGCCCTTACAAGAAAGGCAATCGCAGCAATAAAATCAATGTGAAGCATTTTGCACGCCCTTATCGCATTTCTATCATCTGTTGCAACCACCCCTGCATCTTTTTTCAAAGCAAGCCAAATCGCCTCTGCCTCTCCTATACCAATATTGAAATCATCCATTAGTTTCTCAACCTGTTTTTTATCTTTCACATATATAACTTGAATTTTTTTACGTTTTATCAATTCTTCTATCAAGGGCGACCCTTCTTTGTCTTTCTTTAAAGCCTCAAATTCAACGCTATGAGGGATTAAAACTTTACCCTGAAAATTTGATACAAACAATTCAAGAATCTCTATCCGTGCAAGAAGTATCAATGTAGAGGCGTCAAATATTATCATATCTTAAGTGTATACACTTGTATTACAATTGTCAAGAAATTAAGTATAATTCCTTATTGACCACACAATTTTAATAATATAAAATTTGGCAGTGAAATAACTAAAGGAGGTTAAGATAATGGAAAAAATCATCTGTCCTTATTGTCAGGAATTCTTAACAGAAAAGTATTCTTGTGTTCATTGTAATAAAGATTTTAGTGTAGAAGTGGAGTTTAGCAAGGAAGGAACGCTCCCCGAATATCAGATTGCTCAACAGGATTATATTGATAATACCTGCTTTAACTTACTCAAAGAGTTTGCCCCTGATTGTGACTGGGATATCGGGCAGATAAGCATTATTAGAAATGCCCTTATTGATGTTCTTATGAAATTTCACGAGAAAAAAGAATATGACTTATATCCTTGGCTTTTGGAACCTGAAGAAACACTTTCTTCTTTATCATAACCGATTGTATTTTTCTATATGTCCTGCAAATAGCCAGAAAAGACATAATTCCTTATTGACCGCACAATTTTAATGATATACAATCAGGCCGAGAAATAAAGGTGTGTTTTAAATTTGTATGGTAATATAATAGCAGGCTGAATATGGGAACTATATCGCTAATAGACAGGCAGGAGCTTAAAGAAAAAACAGATAAGTTTTATACTCCGTCAGAGCTAATAGAACTATTTCAATGTCAGGATATTGATAAAGACTGGTCTTTTATTGAATATAAACCTTCCGACACCTGCAAGCTAACCCACTGCTACCACCGCTATCCAGCCAAGTTTATTCCTCAATTAGTTGAAGAGTTTGAGGCTTATAGATGAAAAAAAGGGTAGCAAGAATCTTATAATTGAGCACTTTAAAAAACATCTTGGAAAGTGGATTCATAATCAGAAATTCAGAGAAATAACAGGCGCAAATGATGTTCCAAGGACAATTAGAACATTGCGTCAGGAAGGGTGGCAGATAGAAACAAGAGGGGATGGTTATCATAGACTTTTGTCCTTAGAAAAGCTTCAACCAAAGGGTATAAGAAAAAATATCAGTCGCAAAGAGCGATATCTGGTTTTTCATAGAGATAGTTTTAGATGCAGGGCATGTGGGTTGAGTGTGGAGGATGGTGCTAAGCTAACGGTTGATCACATCATTCCAGTGGAATGGGGTGGCATTTCAGAGTTATCCAATTATCAAACGCTATGCGAGGAATGTAATGCAGGCAAACAAGCATGGGTTAAATCAAATCCACCAGAGATCATGAAGCAAATCCTTTCACTTCCAACAGTAGATTCCAGAATCGAAGCGTTATTTGATGCATTTCCAAATCAGGAAATACCCTCAAGCACTATTCAGCTAATATCAAAAGGTTCTCTCGATTGGCAGAGGGCGATACGAAGAATCAGACAAAAGAAGGGGAAAAAGATAATTCCAATCTCAAGAGCATTAGGAAAATCTGTGTACCGATATTTCAAGGATTAAGTTAACTTGACAAGTGTTGAATAATGTTGTAAAGTGTTGTAACAATGGAAACCAAAACATTGTTTAGCACAAAAGAAGCTGCACAACATTTAGGTGTTAGCGTCGCTACTATTTATCGAATGGAGAAAAAAGGCTTGCTCATTTCCTCAAAAACTCCAGGTGGACAGCGGCGATTTAGTAAAGATGTTTTACAAAAATATTTAAAGAATAGTTATTCTATCGAAGCTCCTCAAAATCCAAGCAAATATAAAAAAAATGAATTTCAGATAAAAGAAACGCTTGCTATCTATAATGTAAAACTGAACAAAACATATTATCATAGAGATTTGATCTGGATATATAATGATGACATTTTGGATATTGACGCAATAGAAAATAATTCTATAGACCTTATTGTAACCTCACCTCCTTATAATGTTGATATTAAATATAATTCGCACGATGACACAATGTCTTATGATAACTATTTATCTTTTACAAGAAAATGGCTTAAAAGATGTTATGATTTTCTCAAGGATGACGGCCGTTTCTGTCTTAATATTCCACTCGATAAAAATAAAGGTGGTCAGCAAAGTGTATGTGCAGATATTACAACTATAGCAAAACAGATAGGGTTCAAATACCATTCAACAATTATCTGGAATGAACAGAATATTTCTCGAAGGACAGCATGGGGTTCTTGGCTTTCTGCTGCTGCTCCCTATGTGATAGCTCCTGTCGAGGTGATAGTTGTCTTTTACAAAAATGAATGGAAAAAAACAGGTGGTAGTAGAAAATCAGATATAACAAAAAAAGAATTTATGGAATGGACAAATGGGGTATGGAATTTTAGCGGAGAAAGCAAAAAGAGGGTAGGGCATCCAGCTCCATTTCCTATTGAATTGCCGAGGCGATGTATAAAGCTTTTTAGCTTTGTTGACGATACAATACTTGACCCATTTCTTGGAAGCGGTTCAACATTACTTGCTTGTTTGCAGACAGGAAGAAAAGGGATTGGTATTGACATTGATAAGAAATATTGCGAATTAGCAAAGAAGCGACTTTTGACAGAAGGCCAAATAGATCAACTCAGACTTGATGTTGCAGTAGGAGGCAGATAATGGCAAAAAGCATTGGTGATTTAATACTGGAATATTTTAAGAAACATCCCAATGAAGATTTAACTCATGGGCCAGTTGTAGACTGGGTTGAAGAACGATATCTTAAACTATATGGGAAGAAGCCGAGGGATGCATGGCGACAGATTAGAAAATTTCATCAAGAAGGTAAACTGATTAAGGTTAAAAAAGGAGTTTATCGTTATGACCCTGCCCATGTTAACGAAGTGGAGCTTTTTGATTTTCCAGCAGATGTAAAGAGAAAGATTTTTGAAAAAAATAGTTATAAATGCGTTGTTTGCGGCAAAGGCCCCGAACATGGTGTTGAGATATGCGCTGACCACATAAGACCCAAGGACAAAGGTGGTGATAATTCAGTAGAAAATGGGCAGACATTATGCATGGAGCATAATCTTATGAAGAAAAATTTTTCTCAAACAGAGGCAGGGAAAAGATTTTTTATAAAGATGTATGAACAGGCAGTGGCGATTGAAGATAAGAGGATGATTAATTTTTGTAGATGTGTTTTTGACTGCTACGATGTTCATAAAATAAACGGTCATATTAAAAGGCCTAATGGAAAATAAAATTACGGAGAAGCCTATGGAAAAATATAAATGCAAGAATTGTGGATATGATGGCGATGAGTTTATATTTCAGTTTACGCATTATACATATTGTGTAGCATCTAATGATGATGACCCTGAATATATTGATGAATGTCCTGACTGGGCTACAGTAGGTAGTGCAGAAATTGGTGAGCCTGTTGGATGTCCGAAATGCCATACGTGGGGTTTGGGTAATTTTGACTAATACTTATTTAGCATAAAAAAAGCCACGGTACTCTCTACGGCCATACGCTTTATATTGACAATGTCCCTTATCATTTTGAGAAATATATCCCTACCAAAGAAGATCTGAGAAGGTTTAAAAAGGAAAACGAAGGCGATGCCCTGTTTTCAAAGGGAGGGTTTCTCTATCGCCTTGTGCCGTTTACGAAGTAGGGCAGTAATTGCATGAATTTAATAAACAGATGCAGATTCTGCTTATAATACAAATAATTAGCAATTTCATATAGCATATTTACAAGAATTGTGGATTGCTGTAAATAATAAGTAATTATTATATAAATAGATTTTATTTGACATAAATATAATCTTTTGTTACTTTTAAAATATGGTAAGGAACAAAATAATAGCAGAACTATTAAAAGGGGAAAGGGAAACATTAAATTATACACTGAAACATGTTGCTGAAAAGATGGGATTTTCAAACTACCAGACTTTAAGCAGTATTGAGGCTGGCGAGAGGGAGATTAAGGCTTGGGAATTGGCTAAATTAGCAGATATCTATGGCAGAAGGATGGATTTTTTTATCTCTGCACAAAAAGAGCTTCCTCAACTAAAGGTGTTATGGCGTGAACCAACAAGGACAGATGAGACTGTAAAAGCTGAACGACTTTTTGTTTCTTTCTGCCAAAATTATAAGAGGCTATTAGAGCTTACGGGTGAAGACAGCATGAGCCTCCCTGCTTTTTCTTTTCCTGCAATCAATAAAAAGGATTTTTATAAGGGAAAATTTAATTATGTTGTTGAATTATCAGAGGAGTGCCGACGCATTTTAAACCTTGGCGCGAGACCAGCCTACTCCTTGCCTAATATTCTTGAGCAGATGCTGAATGTATTAGTCCTTTATATGGATTTAGGCATAGGAGGTTCTGCTGCTTCAACATCAGGGGATTATGGAAAGGCAATGCTTATTAATTCCAATGATGCCCCATGGAGACGCAATTATGATTTAGCACACGAGCTTTTTCATTTAATAACATGGGATATATTTTCTGATGAGGACATCTATTCAAAATCAAAACAGGTCAAGAGCGAGGTTGAACAATGGGCAGACGCATTTGCTTCGTTTCTGCTTTTGCCAGAAGAAGAAGTGCGAAGGGAATTTTTAAAAAGATTAGAAGATAATAAAATCTCGTATATCAGCCTCGTTGAGATCGCAAGAGAATTCAAAGTATCTATTGAAGCTCTGCTTTGGAGGTTGGTTAACCTCAATCTTCTAAAAAGGAAAGATGTCACGAACAGCATGGAAAGTGGAGAGATTAAAGATATTGATAAAAAAATGCGTATTGGAGATTGGGCTGATGAGAAACCATATCTTTCTACGCGTTATATTACTCTTGCAATTAAAGCACTTCAGATAGGAAAATTGTCAAAAGCAAAGTTTGCAGAGTTTATAAATAAACCATTTAGTGAAGTTTCTTCTTTTCTGAAAAGATACGGCTACGACGAAAACGAGGATTATTCAATTGCTTTTACTGCTACTCGATGCTGATGTTATTATTGATTTGCATAGACTTGGTGCATGGAAACACATAGTAAGAAGCCATCAGATACATATCCCATCAATAATTTTACATAAAGAGGCTTACTATTATGAGGATGATAGCGGTACACGACATTCTATTAACCTTAAAAAAGAAATCGGGCTAACAATCACGGAGCTTTCATGTTCGGTTGAAGAGATGGCGTTATTTAAAGAGCAATTTGATTTGGTATTTCAAGAAGAGCTTCATGACGGAGAGAAAGAGGCATTAATATTATTGCAGAAACAGGAGGGGTTGCTGCTGTGCACTTGCGACCATGCTGCTATAAAGGCTATGGCATTGCTTGATTTGTCAGATCGCGGGATATCTTTTGAAAGCCTTTTAAAGAAAAGCGGAATAAATAAAAAACTTGACTATAAACACACTGAAAAGCGCTTTAAAAAATGTTTATCTGAGGGCAGTATAATGAGGATACAAGAATGGGGATTAAAGAAGAAAAGTAAGAAATAAAAACTTTATTTTGAACCAATACTATCACTTTTTCCCTTAGAAGGCACGGAATGAACGGGATAAATCCGCATCATTTTTAAAAAATTTAAAAAGAACTCCATGCCCTGATGCCGAGCATTTTGGATAAGGCTTTTAAAGAGGAATTGTAATTTACTCTTTATTTTATTTATAGTTTAAAAAGCAGCCAAAATGGAGGTATAAAATGCCGAAAGTTACCGCACAAATTTCTGATGATATTTACAAGAAGTTAGAAGAAGATGTTAAGTTGGGAATATTTCAGAATGCTTCAGAGGCCATAAGCGCAGCCATTAAAAAGACATATGCAAAAAAAGCAGGGCATACTTGAAGTGGATTATGAAAAAGGAAGGTATTACAGAGGCTTCTATGTTAGAGGAGCTTAAAGCTATCCGCAGATGAGATATAGACTATTGGATTGGGTTGTCCTTATATGCAACGTGGGTGCATGATTACCAAAAGTGCTCTACAAAATAATCTCCGACCACATCTCCTCAATAAAGCCAAGCAAAGATTTACCATTACATAAAGAAGATGACATCAAAGAAAGTTCAAATACTGAGGTCTTCTTCGAGTCGCTTTCTGCCCATCTTCATTGGTATATAAAAAGTAATGCTATTGAGGATGATAATCAAAATGCCTCCAAGTATAATTTGACTTTTTTCCATAAGAGTTAATGCAATACCTGACAGCTCTGCCCTTTTGTAGATATAAAAAGACCATGCCTCAATAGAGACTGTTAGCAGTACTATCAGGAAGGCGATGAGCATGAAAAAGAGACCCCCCGGACTCATCGAGATTGCGACTATGTTTTCATGCCTGAAATTTGGATATATTGCTCCCATACCAATGCCGAGTCCGCTTACAGAGACACACAGGATGAAAATGGTGATTAAAGAGAGGATCATTAATAGGGCATTTATACCTGTTGCCAGATTTGTAATAAGGACAACTATTGACATAATTACTGTTACAGGGATGAAGCCATACAAGAATTTTGAGATAAGGAATTTTTTTGCTGTTACAGGTGAAGTCCTTATAATCCAGAATGCCATACCTTCAAGGCTTATAGACGCATAAAGGAATCTTGCGGAAACTGCAGAAAGAACAAGTCCTGCTAAGAGCATATTTACGAGCGCCATAAATTCTTTAACAAGAGGAAAAAATCCAGAAATGGTTTTAACAGGAATACTTCTGAAATTATAAACATATATAAATATAAGAGCGATTATTATAAAAAGCTGTGACCACTGTCCTGCGTCTCTAAAAAAGATCTTAATATCTTTCCATAAAAACGCAGAATTTCTGTTAGGATAAAATATCTCTGCGACTGGTTTTGACTTCTGCCTTATAGATGGCTGAATCCTCTCGATGTTGTCAGGATACAGCCAATTGCCAATTACACTGGATAATATAAGCATAAATATTGCTGTGATCAAAAGAACCAGAGGGTACAGTAATTCTGGAGATTGTCCTTTAAGTATCGGCGCAACAGACTCTGTTATCCAGAAGCTTGGTAAATATGGAGAATCTACCTTTATGGACAGCAATGCATTAATGAATTGTTCAGGACTTTCAGGGCTATACCATCGGGACGCAATCCAGAGATATCCGACGAGGAAGAGGATGAGTCCTATAGCGAGCAATATCAGACGCAGCCTTTTCGCAGAAAATATCCTCGTAAGCAGATGTGCTACTGCTATCCCCAACCCGCCTGATATTAATATGAAAGGGATAAATGTAAGAATAAGCATGAGGTAAAAATAAAAAGGGACATTATAGTTTATCCCATAAGCTATAAAAAAAGGTGGTATAAAGGATATCACCATCCATGAGGAGCTTGATATTGTTTCTATGGCTTTCAGTCTCAGGATATCCTGAATCCTGACGGGCTTTGACATAAGGAAAGGGATGTCTTTAGATATATAAAAAGAGGATAGGGCGGTTATGATGTTGCTGAGAAGGAGAAAGATACCAAGGCTGAAAAAGATTATGGAAAGGAGTTTCCTGGAAATGATTTCTCCAAAGAAGTATATTTCACGGATGAAGTTCAAGACCTTGTAAGTGCCGATATAAAACAACAGCCAGAAGACAAACCCTATGAATATAAAAGGGAGTCTTTTTAAAAGCGTATTAATGGTTATAGAATTTTTTGCAGATTTAATCTTTGGACTGAGTAGTAAAAATGTTGTCTTCATGAGGTTGTTTTCAAAAATAAGTTTTGAATGCCGCCTTCTGTGATAATTTCTTCCTTATTTTTTATACTGATCAGAGAACCCTTGCTGATAATGCCAACCCTTCCACATAACTCTTCAGCGATGTGGAGGCTGTGGGTTGCGAGAAAAACAGTAACCCCATCTGAGCTTAATCTTCTGATCATGTCTTTTAGCATTATGACACCATACGGATCAAGACCTACAAAAGGTTCGTCAATAAGGAGTATGCTTGGGTTATGTATAAGCGCAGAAAGAAATAGCAGCCTCTGTCTCATGCCCTGCGAATAACTTTCTATCAACTCCTCTTTTATTTCCCTTATGCCAAATAGCTCAAGGAGTTCTTCAATCCTCTTAATGGCTGCTGATTTTTCGATGTCATGGATGGATGCAGTAAATATGAGAAACTCGATGCCCTTGAGTTTCTCATACAGGAAGGCTTTATCAGGTATATAGCCGAGAATTGATTTAGCCTTTAACGGTTCCTTTGCGATATCGTATCCACTGATGAATATCCTTCCTTCTGTCGGTCTGAGCAGACCGCTCATCATCTTTATAGTTGTCGTCTTGCCTGCAGCATTTGGGCCAAGGAGACCAAAGATTTCTCCTTTGCTCACACGGATGTTCAAATTCCTTACCGCCCATTTATTGCCAAAAGACTTGCCGACATTTTCAAGGACTATCATAAAATTATCTTACAATTTTATGTGCCCTAATGGAAGGGGAGCAGGAAAGTATGCAATGGATACAGCACTTAAAATCATATTTCCATATTGTGAACGATTGTTCCAAAAAACAAATCGTTTACAAAAATGCATCAATTGTTCCTGAATATAATTTTTTTGTTGACAAATATGATTTTTTGGTGTATATAAATCTTAAGGTGGTTAAATGGTAATGTTAAAGAGTTTGTTTTCATCATCAATAAGAGCAGATGTTCTGTCGCTTCTTCTGAACAGCCCTGATGAACAATTTTATATCAGAGAGATAGCAAAGCTGCTTAGGAAAAACCCCTCTGGCATAAAGAGGGAGCTTGACAATCTTGAGAAGACGGGAATAGTGACAAGCGAAAAGATTGCCAATCTGAAATATTTTCAGGCTAATGAGAGTTCACCCCTGTTTTCTGAACTGAAGAATCTTATCACAAAGTCTCTTGGTCTGCCTGGTGCGCTCAAGGCGGTATTGAGGGCATCTGGCGCAAAGGTAGCATTTCTTTATGGTCCGTATGCAGAAGGTGATAATGAGGCTGAAGTAGACCTTTTTGTTGTTGGAGCATCTTCGTCACTGCCAAAAGAAATTAAGGATATCGAAAAAAGATTTGATCACAAGATTGATTGTACTATAATGGATGAGGATGAATATAAAATTAAAAAAAAGAAGAGGGATTCAACACTGAAAAGGCTTTTATCAGGCAAAAGGATTATCCTTTTGGGCAGACGTTGAGACTTAATATTCCGTGTTTGCCTTAATGAGGCAGGTGCGGATTGAAAGGGGGTGAATGGGTAATGGCAACAAAGAAGGCAGCAGCAACAAAGAAGAAAACAGCAGCAAAGAAGACTGCAAAAAAGAAGAAATAAATTTCCCCACAAACACACACATCTTTGGGCTGGAGAATTTTTTCTCCAGCCTCCTTTTTTTATATTAATTAATTCAGAAAATGCAGCTATTGCTCAAAAATTTAGTTAACTCGATGAGTTATTGAGATTATCTTGAATGGCTGTATGGATAAAAATATGCGTAAAACCATCAGTTAAAGGTACACTATGGTATCGAAAACTAAATTTTCTCACAATCCCGATATTCATCGGGACATTTTTTAATCGCATTTTACGGGTTAATTCAGATTCCTTGCATCCCAGTATTTCCATTTTAAATATTCATTAATCGCTTTTGCTGCCTTTCTGCCTGCGCCCATTGCCAGTATGACAGTTGCAGAGCCTGAGACTATGTCCCCACCTGCAAATACGCCTTGTTTTGATGTCATGCCTGTTTCTTCTTCAGATAGAATATAACCTTTCTTATTTAATTTTAAGTCAGGCAGGGTGCTTAGAAGGAGTGGATTTGACCTTGTCCCGATTGCAGGGATTGCTATGTCTATCTCTATCTGAAAATTGCTGTCTTTAACAGGGATAGGTTTCTTTCTCCCTGATTGATCAGGCTCTCCAAGCTCCATTTTCATACATTCGATCCCACAGAGATTTCCCTTGCCGTCATCTATAAATCTTACAGGATTTGTTAAGCACATGAATTTTATCCCTTCCTCTTTTGCATGATGGACTTCTGCCCGTCTTGCCGGCATCTCATCGTCGGACCGCCTGTATATAAGATAAACCTTTTCTGCTCCGAGTCTTAAGGCAACCCTTGCCGCATCCATTGCAACATTGCCGCCGCCGAATACAGCAACCTTTTTACCTCTTTTTATAGGTGTGTCGTATTCAGGGAAAAGATATGCCTTCATCAGATTAGCCCTTGTTAAAAATTCATTAGCAGAATAAACACCATTCAGATTTTCACCGGGGATGCCGAGAAAGACGGGAAGACCTGCACCTGTTGCTATAAAACATGCATCATGACTACCTAACAATTCATCGAGAGTAAAGAGTTTTCCGATCACTGCATTGAGTACGAATTCAACCCCTAATTGCTGGATATATTCAACCTCTTTCTCGACTATTGCCTTTGGGAGCCTGAATTCAGGTATCCCATATATTAAGACACCGCCCGCTTTATGTAATGCCTCAAATATAGTAACCTGATGTCCTGATTTTATTAAATCAGCTGCACATGTTAATCCGCCAGGACCTGAGCCTACTATTGCTATTTTTTTCCCAGTGGGTTTTGCTTTTTCCGGGATAGTTATGTCACCCGTTTCTCTCTCATAATCGGCAACGAATCTTTCGAGATTGCCTATTGCAACAGGCTCACCTTTTTTGCCGAGTATGCATAAAGACTCACATTGAATCTCCTGTGGACACACCCTTCCACATACAGCAGGCAGTGCATTTTTCTCTTTTATCTTCCATGCAGCTTCAATAAATTTTCCTTCTTTGATTAATTTTATGAATGCGGGTATGTCTACCTCAACAGGACAGCCTTTTCTGCAGGAAGGGTTTAAGCAGGTTAAACATCTGGATGCTTCTTCAGTTGCTTCATCAGGAGTGTAGCCAAAAGGGACTTCAAGAAAGTTCCTGCCCCTTTCGCCGGAATTCTGTTCTCTCATTTTTGTTCGGGGTTTTGTTTTTTTGTCTTCATGTTTTTCTGGCTCCATCTATTTAACCTCCGTTTTTTCTCTGTATTTTTCCATGGCTAACTTTTCTTCATCACAGTACATCCTCTGTCTTGCCATTAATAAATCAAAATTAACTTTATGCCCGTCAAATTCAGGACCATCAACGCAGGCGAACCTTGTTTCTTCTCCAACTTCTACCCTGCACGCGCCACACATCCCTGTTGCATCAACCATTATTGAATTCAGACTCACTACAGTTTTTACATTATATTTTCGTGTCGTAAGACATACGAATTTCATCATAATAGCCGGCCCAATAGCAACTACAAGTTTTATATCTTTATCCTCTTTTAAGATTTCTTCTAATGGCGCAGTTACCACGGCTTTTATTCCGCGGGAACCATCATCTGTTGTAATAATTAATTTATCTGATATTGTGCGCATCTTTTCTTCCCAGAAAATAAGGTCTTTTGTCCTTGCACCGATGATCGAAATCACTTTATTCCCTGCTTCCTTTAATGTCTTTGCGATTGGATATATTGGCGCAATTCCAACACCGCCTCCTACACAGATGACTTTCCCGAAATTTTCTATATGCGAGGGTTTGCCGAGCGGACCGATGACATCAGATATAAGATCACCTTTATTTAATGACCCCAGATGATGGGTTGTCTTTCCAACCTTCTGAAATACAGTTGTTATGGTTCCTTTTTCTCTGTCAAAATCAGCAATGGTCAGGGGTATTCTCTCGCCCTGCTCATTAATCCTGAGGACAAAAAAATTGCCTGCCTCAGCCTTTCTCGCAATATCTTTTGCATCAATCTCAAATAGCACTACTAAATCTGATAATTGTTCTTTCTTTAAGATTTTGAACATCGGTCCTCCTTTTTTATAGTATTAATTATTTTAATTTTAATCTTAAAAAATTTTTTTATTTTTTACTTGACAAGTGTTAAAGTTTTCAAGTATAACATATTCGCTTATGCCTGGATCGTATTTACCAACAAATTATTTGCCCGTTCTTATATTTCTTATTATCGGGCTGGTCTTTGGCGTTATAGCCTTACTGATCGGTACGATATTCAGACCTAAAAAACCTTATTTTGAAAAGCTCATGCCTTATGAGTCAGGTATAACACCGACTGGCGAGCCTCGCTACAGATTTTCAATCAGATTTTATGTAATATGTATGCTTTTTGTGATCTTTGATGTTGAGGCTGTTTTTATTTATCCATGGGCTGTTGTTTTTGATAAGATTGGAATTTATGCCTTTATAGAAATGGTTATTTTTATAGTAATCCTTCTGGTTGGATATGTTTATGCATGGAGAAAAGAGGCATTCCAGTGGGATTAAAGCATTGTCATTGGCTTGATATAAAAACAATCTTATAGAGAGGAAAAAGATGGTAATAGATACTTCAACAGTTGGGCTTGTTGAGGTCGAGGAAGGAACAAAGATACTCCCTCCAAATGTAATTATTACTACTATTGATAAAGTCGCAAACTGGTCAAGATTATCTTCAATATGGCCCGTAACATTTGGACTCGCATGCTGTGCAATAGAGATGATGGCGGTAGGTGCTGCCCATTATGATTTTGACAGGTTTGGCGTTATATTTAGGGCGTCGCCGAGGCAGGCAGATTGTATGATTGTTGCAGGAACGGTTACAAAAAAGATGGCTCCTGTTGTAAGGAGGGTTTATGATCAGATTCCTGAACCAAGGTATGTAATAGCAATGGGAAGTTGCGCATGCACAGGCGGCATATTTAGGACATACAATACAGTGCAGGGCTGCGATACATTTCTTCCTGTTGACGTATATGTACCCGGCTGTCCTCCCAGACCAGAAACACTTCTTGAGGCAGTGATGAAGCTTCAGGAAAAGATGAGAAAAGAAACAGCGAGGTGGAGCCCATGGCGATAGTAATGGCGAAACTGAGCGAGTCTGCTATCAAAAAAGATCCGGCACAGATTGCCGAAAAGATAAAAGAGAAATTCCCTGAAGACGTAGTAGAAATTACTAATTTCAGGGATCAGGGTTCTGTGATCGTTAAGAAAGACAGGATTGTTAATATTTGCAGATATCTTCACGACGAGGCTGATTTAAGGTTTGATCTCTTAAAAGACCTCTGCGGTGTTGATTATAAAGGCAAAAAGGAACCAAGGTTTGAAGTTGTTTATACCCTTTATTCAATAAGGCATCGTCACATGATTCGTCTCAGGGCGCAGGTTCACGAAAATGACCCAAAGATAAACTCTGTGACCCCTGTATGGATTGGTGCTGACTGGCATGAGAGGGAATGTTTTGATATGTTCGGCATTATATTCAGTGGACATCCTGATTTAAGAAGGATTCTCCTGCCAGAGGATTGGGAGGGTTACCCACTCAGAAAAGATTATCCATTAGCCGGTCCTGAAAAGGAATGGCAGGGATTTGTTGAGGTTCTTGAGAAGGCAAAGGAATTAAAGGAGTTTGATTGGGAAGGTTGATATGGAGCAGGTAGAAAAGATATTCGAGACAAGAGAACTGAATGTAAATATGGGGCCACAGCACCCTGCGACACATGGTGTTTTGAGGCTCGTACTTGATGTAGATGGAGAAAAAATTGTTAAGGTTACACCCTATGTAGGATATCTGCATCGAGGAATGGAAAAGCTCGGTGAAAGCTTATCTTATTTCCAGGCTCTCCCTTTAACAGACAGAATGGATTATGTATCTGCAATGTCAAATAATATCGGCTATGTTGTTGCAGTTGAAAAATTGTTTGGAATAGAGGCTCCTGAGAGGGCAAAGTTTATAAGGACTATTGTTGGAGAAATGTCGAGGATATCAAACCATCTGCTCTGGCTTGCAACTCATGCCCTCGATATAGGAGCAATGACAGTATTTCTATATTGCTTCAGAGAAAGGGAATGGATACTCGAGCTCTTCGAGATGATCTGCGGTGCAAGGCTTACTGTTACCTATCCGAGAATAGGCGGGGTAAGGAATGACATCTCACAGGAATTTCTCGACAGCCTCTATAAATTTACAGAGGAATTTCCATCAAGGATTCTGGAATATGAAACACTTATTGACCAGAACAGGATATGGCTCCAGAGGACAAAAGGAATAGGTGTAATCTCAGCAGAGGAGGCAATAAACTGGGGACTTACAGGCCCGACATTAAGAGGCTCTGGCGTCCGCTACGATATAAGAAAACATATTCCGTATGATGCTTATGATAAAGTTGATTTTGATGTGCCGATTGGAACAGAAGGCGATACCTATGACAGATACCGTTGCAGGATGATAGAAATGAGGCAGTCGAATAATATTCTAAGGCAGTGTATCGAAATATTGCCTCCGGGTCCTGTTATGGCTGACGCCCCTAAATTTACCTTACAACCTAAAGATATAATGATGCCTGTAACCCATCCGACTAAAGAACACGCATTTTTCATTGAGGAAAAGACCTGTAAGGGATGCGGGATGTGTCTCAGGGCATGCCCTGCAAAGGCTATTTTTGGTGAGAAGAAAAAACCTCACAAGATTAAACAGGAACTGTGTCTAAGTTGTGCGAACTGTTATGTAGCTTGTAAATTCAAGGCACTAAAAATAATACCGGGTGGAAAAGGACTCAGCGATGAAAAGCTGGCAGAGATGGCAGCTTCTGCTGCTATTGCAGAGGAAATCAAAAAGGCTACAGAGCTTCTCGTTGAGCAATTTACATTTATTAAGAAAGGGCCGAGGGTTCCTGAGGGAGAACTTTATGTTGCAACAGAAGTGCCTAAGGGCGAGCTCGGTTTTTATTTTGTCAGTGATGGAAGCGGAAAACCTTACAGGATGCGGCTAAGATCCCCATCGTTTGTGCATGCATCAGTCTTACCGAGACTCTGCGATGGGCATCTGGTCGCTGATGTAATTGCCAATATAGGTACAATTGATATAGTGCTTGGAGAATGTGACAGGTAAAAATGGGCATATTTGAAAATATAATCAGTCCAGCAGCACTCGATTCCTTAATAAAATTCGGGATTGATGTGGGGATTATATTAATAAAAATTGTTGTTGTTCTCGGTGTAGCGTTGCTTCATGTTGCATATGCAACATATTTTGAACGCAAGGTTATAGGACATATGCAGGTCAGGCTTGGACCTATGAGGGTAGGACCACACGGACTGCTTCAGCCATTTGCTGATGGATTAAAATTATTTTTCAAGGAAGACGTGATGCCGTCAGAAGCGGATAAGCCAGTATTTTATCTTTCTCCTATAATATTTATGGCTGCTGCAATGACATCACTATCTTTTATACCCTATACAGGGAATTTTATGATTGCTGATGTCAATGTAGGACTTTTATTCCTCTTTGCTATGTCAGGTCTCGGTGTTTACGGAATATTTATGTCAGGATGGTCATCAAACTCTAAATATGCATTCATTGGGGGGTTGAGGTCAACAGCACAGGTTATCAGTTATGAGATCGCAATGGGACTGAGCCTCGTGGGAGTGATGATCATGGCAGGCTCGCTGAATCTTTCAGATATAGTAAAGGCTCAGGAAAATTCCACATTCGGAATCTTTGCAATACCCCAAATAATTGGTTTTATTGTGTTTGTGATTGCTGCTGTAGCAGAGACTAACAGGACACCTTTTGACCTTCCAGAGGCTGAGAGCGAGCTTGTTGCAGGGTATTTTACAGAATACAGTGGTTTCAGATTTGCACTTTTCTTCCTCGGTGAATACATCGGGATGCTTATAATGGCATCACTGTGTACAATATGTTTTCTCGGCGGCTGGACAATACCATGGTATATTACAAAGATATTGCCGTTTTTATCATATGTGCCTGGTATTGTATGGTTTCTTATAAAGGTTTATGCATTTATCTTCTTCTATTACTGGATCAGGGCAACGGTACCAAGATACAGATACGACCAGCTTATGGGCATTGGCTGGAAGATACTTATTCCAGTGGCACTGGCAAATATATTAGTAACAGGGCTGGTAAAGATCTTATGGTAAAAGGAGCAAGGCGTGAACTTTAAGCAGGCTGTAAGGGAAATTATAAAGAGGGTAACTTTTATAGAGATTTTGAAAGGTATGGCACTTACCTTAAGCAGGATGTTTTCACGTGCGGTTACCATACAATATCCCAAAGAAAGAAGAAAGATAGCCCCTGGCTTTAGGGGGTTGCATGCCCTCGCAAGACATCCGATCACCCGCGAGCCAAAATGTGTTGGCTGCGGGCTATGTGCTACAATCTGTCCATCACAGTGCATAAAGATCACAAGGGCAAATGGAAAGGTTGAAGGATATGAGATTGAGGTCTTAAGGTGTATCTACTGCGGCTTCTGCGTTGAGGCATGTCCTTATGGGGCTATAGCAATGACAGAGAATTATGAATATTCTGATTATTCGAGACAAGCCTTGCTTATGACAAAGGATAAGCTTTTGGCTAACTGGGATAAATATATGGCTGGCGAAAAAGGAAAAGAATATTTTAAGAAGTTCTGGCGGCCCATGTCAGAGGATATGGGGACACCTGTAAATCAGGCAAAGGGGAGAGGCAATGCTTCCTAAATTATTTTTTGCATATTTTGCATTTTCGATGGTGTTGATATCAATACTTATTGTAACAAGGAAGAATCCAGTTCACAGTGTGTTGTGGATGCTTCTTCTATTTTTCCATATTGCAGGTCTTTATCTGTTTTTGAATGCTGAATTTCTGGCAGCTATACAGGTAATTGTTTATGCAGGCGCGATACTTGTGCTTTTCTTATTTGTAATATTCCTGTTAAACCTGAAAGAAGAAGTCAGAATAAACAGATTTATTGGCGCCTGGTCCACCGGATTTACATTTGCTGTTGCAATCTTTGTGGTATTTGTAATGATGCTGAGGTCATTTGTAGCAGCCCCGGCTGGGAAATACACTACAGATTTAATAAATCAGGAATCACATATACAGGTGTTAGGAAAACTATTATATACTGACTATCTGTTCCCATTTGAGGTTGCTTCTCTTGTGCTCCTTGTAGCAATAGTGGGTGCGATAGTCCTTGCAAAGAAGAGGCGTACGGGTTAGATATGGTTCCATTAAACTGGTATATACTGCTCAGCGCAGCGATTTTTACGGTAGGAGTTTTCGGATTCCTTTCAAGAAGGAATATCATTATTATGTTCATGTCCATTGAGTTAATGCTTAATGCTGTAAATATCAGTCTTGTCTCTTTCAGCCATTATCTGCAGGACATGAGAGGGCAGATATTGGCTTTCTTTGTTATTGCTGTTGCAGCTGCTGAGGCAGCAATAGGGCTTGCAATAATTGTAGCCTTGTTCAGAAATAAAGCCACAGCACATGTGGATGAAATACACGAGATGAAGGGATGATGAATTTTAAAGGATTAAGAAGATGGAATATTATCTTTTAATACCATTCTTACCACTTGCAGCATTTTGTATTAATATCCTGCTGGGGAAAGAGGTCTTAAGGAATAAGGCTCACTGGCCTTCATGCCTTGCCATAATCGGCTCTTTTGTGGTGGCTGTTATGACACTTTTCGATGTCATTAATGGAAAAACAGTCAATGAGGATTTATATACATGGATAATATCTGGCAACTTTAAGGTCTCTGTTGGTTTCCTCATTGACCAGTTAACTGCAGTAATGCTTATCGTTGTCACAGGGGTAGGCTCACTTATCCATATCTATTCAATCGGTTATATGCATGGCGATAAAGGCTATTACAGGTTCTTTGCGTATCTCAGCCTCTTCGTATTCTTTATGCTTATGCTTGTTATGGGAAATAACTTCCTGATACTCTATCTCGGGTGGGAAGGTGTTGGCCTCTGTTCGTATTTCTTAATAGGTTTCTGGTATGAGAAAAAGGCAGCAGCAGATGCAGGCAAAAAGGCATTTATTGTCAACAGATTTGGCGACTTTGGATTTGCCCTCGGCATATTTATGATATTTCTTACCTTTGGAACAATTCATTATGCCCCGGTATTTACTGAGGTGGGGAGCTATGCAAGCCAGACTATTAATATACTTGGTGTAGAAGTTAATTTAATGACTGTAATAGCGCTGCTTCTATTCTGTGGCGCTGTAGGCAAATCAGCACAGATGCCTCTCCATGTTTGGTTGCCTGACGCCATGGAAGGGCCAACACCTGTCAGCGCACTCATCCATGCTGCAACCATGGTCACAGCAGGTGTATTTATGGTAGCAAGATGCAATCCTATATTTAATCTTTCAGAAGTGGCTATGATGGTGGTAGCAGTTGTTGGAGGCATTACATCGGTGTTTGCAGCTTCCATTGCATGTGTTCAAAATGATATAAAGAGGATAATAGCATATTCTACATTAAGCCACCTCGGGATGATGTTTGTAGCGTGTGGTGTGGGCGCTTATGCAGCAGGTGTATTTCACCTTTATACCCATGCTTTCTTTAAGGCATTACTCTTTTTGGCTGCAGGTAGTGTTATTCATGCTGTAGGTCATAATGATGTCCAGAGGATGGGCGGACTTAAAAAATATATGCCGATAACATTCATCACAATGTTTGTAGCAGCATTAAGTGCAGGTGGTATTCCTGGTCTGGCAGGATTCTTTAGTAAGGATGAAATAGTGTGGTCTGCATTTGCATCCCATAGCCATGTTGGAATGTTTGTATGGGTCTTGATGCTTATGGGCGCATTCTTTACCCCATTTTATTCTTTCAGGATGATCTTCCTTACGTTCTATGGCAAATTCCGTGGAACTCATCATGAAGAGCACCATCTGCATGAATCGCCAAAGGTTATGATTATTCCGTTAATGTTGCTTGCAGTCGGTGCACTGGCAGGGGGCTGGATTGGCATCCCTTCTGTTCTCGGCGGCGGCGCACATTTTGCTCATTTCCTCGAGCCTGTAGTGGGGCATCCAGAATTTCACGGAACGCATGCTCAGGAGTTTGCTATAATGGGTCTTTCGACAACCATAGCTACTATAGGTCTTATTTTAGCTATTATCTTTTACCTTAAAAAGACAGGCATACCTATCATGCTCGCACAAAAATGTAAACTTATATATAAGATACTTTTTAATAAATATTATGTTGATGAACTTTATAATTATACAATTGTGAAGCCTACGCTCTGGATTGCAAGAAGTATTCTTGTTGGCTTTACAGATGCAAAGATTATAGAAGGGATAGTGAATGGCATCCCGAAGTCTATTGGATGGTTCAGCGATAAATTATTAAGAAAAGTTCAGACAGGGTTATTACACCACTATGGTATGTTTATGGCAGCAGGTGTATTTTTTATAATCGCATTAGTTTTACTATTACGGTAGGAGAAATATGGAACAGGTGATAATGAATCAATTAAATTATCCAATTCTTACAACAGTAATTTTTTTGCCTGTTGTGGGCGCACTCCTGATTCTGCTTAATAGAAGATCATGGGAATTGCTCACAAAATGGATTGCCCTTGTAACGAGTCTTGCAACATTTTCCCTTTCATTGCCTCTGTTCACAAACTTTGACAAATCAACCCATAAGATGCAGTTTGTTGAAAGACAAAGCTGGATACCTGACTGGAATATATATTATTTCCTCGGTGTTGACGGAATAAGCGTCTTATTTGTCCTTCTTTCCACGTTATCTGCAATTCTGTGTGTTCTTATATCATGGCATTCTATAACGAAAAAGGTTAAAGAATTTTATATTTCGATCCTGCTCACCACAGCAGCAATGGTAGGTGTATTTTGTTCACTCGACTTCTTCCTGTTTTATATATTCTGGGAGGCGATGCTTATACCCATGTTCCTTATCATAGGGGTATGGGGAGGTCCAAACAGGATTTATGCAGCAATAAAGTTTTTCCTGTATACACTCGTTGGTAGCGTCCTGATGCTTGTTGGAATAATCGTTCTATATCTATATTCAGGCAAGACATTTAATATACTCGAAATGATGACAACATCATATCCTTATACTATGCAAATATGGCTATTCTGGGCCTTCTTTGCAGCATTTGCAGTAAAAGTCCCGATGTGGCCTGTGCATACATGGTTGCCTGATGCTCATACTGAGGCTCCAACAGCAGGAAGTGTGATACTGGCAGCTATACTTATTAAGATGGGTGCATACGGCTTCCTGAGATTTTCATTGCCTTTATTTCCCGAGGCTTCAAAGGCTATGACTCCTATAATGCTCGGGCTTTCTGTTGTTGCAATTATATATGGGGCTGTAATATGCCTTGGACAGACAGATCTGAAGAGGCTTATTGCATATAGTTCAGTTAGCCACATGGGTTTTGTAACTCTCGGGATATTTGCACTTAACAGCCAGGGAGTAGAAGGCGGTATCCTTCAGATGCTCAACCATGGTGTTGTGACAGGAGCGCTCTTCTTATCCGTAGGAGTAATATACGAAAGGACGCACTCAAGACAGATTGCGGATTACGGAGGGCTTGCTACACATATGCCCATATATGCAGCATTCTTTATGGTATTTACGCTTGCATCAATAGGGTTCCCCGGAACAAATGGATTTATTGGTGAGTTTCTTATTCTCCTCGGTGGTTTTACCAAGAGCAAAATAGTAGGTATACTTGCTGCAACAGGGGTGATCATAGGTGCAGGATATATGCTATGGCTTTATCAGAAGGTGTTCTTTATGGCAGTTAATAAAAAGGTTGTTGGTTTGCCTGATATGGGCGTGAGGGAGACAATTACACTTCTGCCCATGATCTTCCTCGTGTTCTGGATAGGAATTTATCCAAGTTCATTCCTTGATTTTATGCATGTCTCTGTTGAGCATCTGCTGGATAGAGTTAATATGGCAGGCAGTGTTGCGCAAGAGGCGGGTGTAGCAAAAACTCTTTTGGAGGTAATTAAATGAATTTCCAGCTACCTGACATTACCCCTATAATACCTGAGCTTATAATGACAGGGCTTGCCCTTTTAATACTGCTTGCGGACCTTATAATAAAGAGAAAAGACATACTCGCACTCTTTAGCATATTAGGTGTAGGTCTTGTGGTATGCAGTTTGACCTGTGCATATGGCATTACATTCGGAGGCATGTTTATCTCTGATAATTACAGCACTTTCTTTAAACTTATTTTCTTAATTAACGTTGTCCTTTCTGTTTTGATATCCGTTAAATATATTGTTATAGAAAAAGTCAATTTTGGCGAATACTACAGCCTGATACTATTTTCAACTATAGGCATGATGATTATGGCATCTGCCGGAGACATCATAGTGCTTTATCTGGGACTTGAACTCATGGCTCTCAGCACATACGTGCTCGCTGGCTTTATCAGGCATGACACAAGGTCAAATGAGGCAGCCCTGAAGTATTTTCTCCTCGGGGCATTTTCTTCAGCAATACTGCTTTATGGGACATCATTGATATATGGTTTAACAGGAACAACAGATCTTAAGGCAATATCGCAGTTTATCAGTGAGAACGGACTCAAAGGCAATCTTTCGCTTACGCTATCTGTCATATTGTTCATAGTTGCATTTGGCTTTAAGATCGCTGCTGTTCCATTCCACATGTGGGCACCTGACGCATATGAAGGAGCGCCGACATCCATCACAGCCTTTATGTCAGTTGGCCCAAAGGCAGCCGGGTTTGCAGTCATTGGAAGGGTTTTTATGATAGCATTTGGTTCAATATCAGTTGACTGGGCGGCAATACTTATTCCTATTTCAATACTCACAATGGGTGTTGGAAATATAGTTGCATTATCCCAGACAAACATCAAAAGGATGCTTGCATACTCCTCAATTGCACATGCAGGATATGCACTCCTCGGTATTATTGCTGCAAATAACGAGGGGCTTTCAAGCATGATGAACTATATGATGATATATGCATTTATGAATATCGGAGCATTTGCAGTGATAATCATGCTAAGAAGCGAAGGTTTCAAGGGTGAGAATATAAATGACTATGAAGGTCTTGCCAAAACCCATCCATTAGCAGCAGCACTTATGCTTATATTTATGTTTTCACTAACAGGCATCCCGCCCACCGCAGGATTTATCGGCAAGTTATATATATTCCTGTCAGCTATTGATGCTGGATATACATGGCTTGTTGTTGTTGCAGTAATCTTCAGTGCAATATCAGCATTCTTTTATCTGAGGATAGTCATGTACATGTACATGAAAGATCCAAAAATAGAAGTCAGTCTCACAAAATCCCCTGAGACAAGCATTGCCCTCGCAATAACAACATTTGCCGTGCTTGCAATAGGCGTATTCCCCTCCTCCCTCTTAGATTTAGCCCGGGCAGCAATAGCAGGGTTCTAACCAAAAGATTATTCACAAAATTGTAGATAATAAGAGGGGGGTAGAGTATTTTCGCTCATTCTCGGGCTATAGCCCTCCGAGGCTTTTGCCTCTTTATTTTCACATATTGTATTTGACTATCGGCAAAAAAATCCGCTCTAATACTCTACCCCCCTCTTTGATCATAAAAATTCATGAATAATCTGGGCGAAATAGAAATTTTTAGATATCAGAAAAGGGATTATTTTTATCAATCCATTTGTTGTCTTAATCTCTTCTACCCTTAAAATTATTCCCTTGACAACATAAGGATTTTTATTAATAATTTAGCCATGAAAACCTCCTCTAATGCATGACTTTTCCCCATTGATGGGGAGAGGCAAGGGTGAAAGGATGTACAGATTTACGTTATATTCAGGAGCTTTTGGGCCATGCCCATAGCAAGACAACTGAAATATATACTCACGTAAGCACAAAAAGTCTGGGGAAGATAATGAGTCCATAAATTTACCAAAGGGAGGTGATGAGTGACATATTTTGTAAAAGAGAAGATTGCTGGCATTCAGCCAGAGTTGATATATCCGCAACAGGTGCTGATACACTGCCGAATTTGGAGCATATCAGTACTCAATGCTGATACAAACAAGTTGTGCGAAATTCTGACCCGCAACCAGACTTAAAAAGGATTGACTTTAGAAACATTAATGACACATGAAGACTATAGACAAAGCACCCACAATCTTACTTGGACATTCTGCCATTGAAGTATTTAAAACCCGTGGTATAAGTCCAATTGATTTAAACAATCGTTTAATAAGAATCGAGAAAAATCTTGGCCCCACGATATTTAGCCAATTAATTAAACGCCCTATAGAAGACCAAAGTACAGCTGAGCTTATTTGTGAAAGATCTGCCATCTTGTCAATTTTAGAAGCTTGCCCATGTTTTTCTAAAGTTGTGAAGTCAATTAAAAGGGACCCAAATGGCTCCTTACATGAACCAAAGGGCGAATGGCTACAACTTGTTATGGGGGCCTTTTTAAAAAGTATGGGCGAAAATGTTTATTTTGAACAATCAGTCAAAGGAAGTCCTCCCAAAGATATTCTTTTTCGTGATAAAAGTATTCAAGTGGAATGTAAGGCTTTCTTGCTTTCTCCTTTCTTACAAGAAATTTGGAAAGCACATAGTGATTTATTTATGAAAATTAAAAATGATTTTCCTCGTGGAAACTGGCAGATAGAATTTAACAATGAATGGACACATTTCAGCAATTTTAGTGAAACAAATAAATATTTGAAACTACCAGTAGACATTGAAAATTTTGAGCGGCAAGAAATTCTTCCAAACACTATTATTTCAAAATCAGACCATAAAATGGACCCGATCGGGAGTTGGGATTCTCAAATGGCGATGGGGATAATTGGGACGAGTTCCGAAAATGGGATGGAAATTCCCTTCAGTGCCTCGTATAGTAATGGGGTATCAATCCTTTTTAAAGGACCTTATCTTGATCAGCTTAAAAGAATAATATCAGGAATAAAGGATAAGCAGCGTCAAATGGTTAAAGGAATTTTTAATATAATCAGTTTGGATGCGGAGATGTATACTGGTGATAGAGCGAGTTTGCCGACAAAATTAACGGAAATGCTAACAGAAGAATCGTTACTCGAGCTTTATGGGATACTAATAGTTGATAAAAAAATGGAGCTAAGTGGAACAACGGTTTCTTTAACTCTTATAAAAAATCCAGTTATTGAAAGTTCTATTCCACCTGATATAGAAAAGAACTTATTAATTCCACAAAAATTTATATAAAAGTATGCGGGTCAGAACATCGCACAACAGCGGCACAAACGGAAAGCATACAAACCTGACGGCTTCGTCTGTGCCGCAAACGTTATACGCCACATTGCAAATTTTTATAAAAAGGAGATGAGATTATGTCATTATTAACTGACACCAATCTGAAAAACATGATATGCTCTGAAAACACTTGGACAGATAAAAACAAATTACATATTTATCCGTTTTTTGAGGATTGCTTGACACCGGTTGGTTACGATTTAAGAGTAGGAAGCCCATATTCATCAGCACTTAAAGGAGGAACTTTTGAAATAAAAGAGGGTGACCAAATTGCTATTATCCCTCAAGATACGGTTCTGATTACTACCTTAGAAGAAGTCGGAATGCCCAAAGATAGAACGATTTCAGCATTAATCGCGTCTAAGGTATCCAAAGTTTCTAAAGGATTATCTCATATATCTACAACGATTGACCCTGACTGGGATGGCAAGCTTTTAATAGCGATACATAATCACTCAAGAGACACTGTAAATTTAAATTTTGCAGAACCTCTTTGTACAGTTGTTTTTTTTGAAAACAAATCCCCCTCAACAAAGGGACAGTGTAACATGAATTCTGCAAACTCAAAATTGGGTATAATTCTCAATGGCTTAAACAACTCCCTAAAAGGGAGAAAGGAGAACTATACCCATGAGGATACTGTCAAGTCTTTTCTGCAAATTCTCTCAAAGGGTCTATTCTCAATGGTTTTCATGGTTCCTAATTAAGCTGCAATCCTCTCAAGTTTAGATACCTTTATCCCTGCAAGGATTGCCCTTGC
>JBFMDO010000053.1:0-17966 GCA_040753615.1 Nitrospirota bacterium
ATACGATTGCCTGCCTGAAGGAATTCGGTATAAGCACAATAAGGGCAGAAAAGATGTATTGGCGAAAATGACCCCCTCTTTCTTTATTTATCAAGGACTTACGTTCAAAAAGTCATAAAGTCGGGTTAAAAACTATTGAACAAGGAGGAGGAACTATGGAAATTAAAATTGAAAAACCATCAGAACAAATGATTAAAAATCGTAATGTTAAAAGTTGGCCTATATGGGAAAAAGAGATTTCACGCTTTGACTGGCATTATGATGAAACAGAGGAATGCTATATACTTGAGGGGAAGGTCATAGTTGAGACAAAGGATGGGAAGAAGGTAGAAATTAAGAAGGGAGATTTTGTAACCTTTCCTAAAGGACTTTCTTGTATTTGGGACATCAAATATCCCATAAGAAAACATTATAATTTTAGATAAACTTATAAAACTCTTTACCTTAAATAAGGTCTATCCCACCAGTATGGATAATCCCACCAGTATGGATACGGAGCATAATGAAACGGAACTATATAGTATTCCTTTTTCTTCTCCCAGAGATAAATGTCTTTTATCTTAAAAAAAGGATAAATATAATCTGTTTCGTCTATTTTCCCTTTTCTTATCTCAATAAATTCTCCGGCAAGTGTTATCTCTCTGCCGTTCTGAAAGATCGCAGGGTCTAAAAGTCCCTTTTCTTTTGGGAATAAGGCGAGAAATCTTCCTTCACCCAGTCCAATATCTTTAAGATACCCTCGTGAATCAACTTCTACATAAAGTGCTTCTATTAAAGAACCCTCATTGGTGACCTTAGTATTAACGATCATACCACCAAATACAAAGAGTTTTCCTCTGTAAAAATCGGGGTTCTGTTTTACATCAGGAAACGAAAAATCCCTAAAGGCTATATTCATGAGGTCTTTTTTAATGACAGGAGCACAGCACAAAAAAAGCATAAGTATTAAACTTAAGATGGTTATGAAATAATATCTCTTCATAATTTTAGTTTACACTTCTGAAGGAACTTGTCAAGATTTAATTTACATGAATGCTGGCTTTCATCTCTGACTTTCAGTTGGGGGCTTCACTATATCTCTTTAACCAGCGAATGAGATGCCATTTCTGTATTTGCCATTTTAGTATAGCCCTCTCTCGTTATACCTATAATGCCTATTTTAATTTCTAAGGGAAACATTTTTATACCTCTTTCACCTGCACTCCTGATATCCCCGCCATTAGCTGCCATATCATAGACAGCTTTTGCCAGCATCTTCTTTATAATTTCTTCACCTGTACCGGTTACGGCTATTGCACATGCATCCCCTGCATAAAACCCGCAACCTATCATAGGAGTATCACCTACCCTTCCCTGCATCATCGGTGAAAAACCACCTGTAGAGCTTGCAACAGCAAAGACGCCCTTTTTATCTAATGCAACAGCTCCGATAGTATCACAAAAAATATCCCTGTATGAAGTATCTTCAAAATTCCACAGGGATTCAATCTCGTAGCCCTTCCATCGCATGGCTTCTTCTCCTAATCTCCCCTCTTTTATCATCTGTTTTACTTTTTTATATCTTTCGAGGGCATACTGTGAAACCTGATTTAGGGCTTCAAAACCGCGCATCTTTGCAAACACTGTTGCGCCTTCACCTGCTAATGCAATATGAGGTGTTTCCATCACAGCCTGTGCAACCATGACAGGATTCTTTATATTTTTGATTGCCATTACTATCCCGATATTCCCCCTTGAATCCATAACAGATGCATCCATCTCAACAGTTCTCCCATCAAGCCGATAAGAGGACCCGCTTCCTGCATTAAATCTGCCGTCGTCTTCAAGGATTCTGGCTGCCTCAACCACTGCATCCATGGAGCTTCTGCCTTTTTCAAGGATATCAAATGCTGCTTCACACGCTGTTCTGCAGCCGTCTGAAAAATGAGAAGGCGAGCCTGCTCCGCCATGAACAACAATGCCATATGAAATCATTACTTATCCATTTAAGCCGAAAAATGTAATTTCTGGGTTAAAGATTAGCGTGAATCTTCCTCATCTCTTCCTCTGCTATACCGAGCCGATTCATCAATTCAAGCACGCAGGACTCAAAAAATATAAGTGTGGAAATCTCAAAGAGTGAACCTAACGGCGGAAGAGGAACACCCATAAGTTCTCTTGTAGTATAACCTTTTACTCTCCTTGGTATTGCTTGTGATTTTATTTGAACCACTACATCCGCAATCTTTGCAAGCTCTGATTTTTGGTCCCATGTAATTGCAGCAACCTTGCCACCGAGTGTCTTTGATGCCTTTGCAGTCTCAATAACCCATGTGGTCTTTCCTGAGCCTGAAACAGCAATTAAGGCATCTCCTTTTCTCATGGCTGGCGTGATAGTCTCACCCACTATAAACACCTCCTTTTTGAGGTGCGCAAGTCGCATGCCAAATGCCCTCGCAACAAGTCCGGAACGGCCAGCGCCGATTATGTATATCCGTGGCGACTTGATAATTAAATCAATAAAGTTATCGAAATCCTCATGAGATATCTTATCTGTAACCTCTTTTATCTTTCCTAATATAAAAGGATAATAAGTCATACAGATTTCCAGTTATCTATTGCGTTCTTGATAGTTTTTGCAGCTTCTTCTGGTCTTTTTGCTTTTCTGATATAGCCACCTATTATAATGATTGAAGGTTTAAACGGCATTATAAGAGGGATATCTTCAGGCATTATTCCACCTGCAATACAGTAGGGCATATTTATTTCCTTTATAAAATCTTTTAGTATCCCGAAAGGCTTTTTGCCCTTCGTCTGTTCATCCAGACCAGTGTGGAGACAGAACAAGTCAGGAGATAAATGCATTACCTGTTTTGCACTTAATATCTTGTCTTTTGACCCTATAAGATCTATGACTACTTTCTTATTATGTCTCCTTGTTTCTTCTATAGCCCCTGCAATAGTTTCTAAAGATGCCTGTGAACAGACACTTATTATGTCAGCGCCTGCTTCTATAGCCATTTTTGCTTCTAAGTCACCTGCATCCATTATCTTTAAATCTGCAACTATCTGTTTATCCTTAAATTTTTTCTTAAGAATTTTTACTACCCTGATACCTTCAGACTTAATAAGAGGTGTGCCTGCTTCGATGATTTCTATATATTTTTGGGTGATGGAAGCAACCTTAATGGCATCGTCAATATGTATAAAGTCAAGAGCTAACTGAAGAAGTGCCATGCCTTTTCTTTTTTAGTCAACTAAATTATAGAGTTTCTCTTATCTGGTAAAGAACCTTCCTAAAGTCGTCTACTTTATCTTGAACCTCAGCAAATTTTACTTTTAATCGTTCTCCCTTAAGGGCAGATATCCTTTTTGAACTCGTAATAAGAAATATCCCCAATTCTGCTATCTTATCTGAAACTTTCTCGATGGGCACATTACCTTTTTTATATCTGCTTTTCCTTTTAGAGGCTAATTGAATAATACCTTCTAATACCTTATCCATCTTTTCCTCCTATAAAAATTTTTTATTCAAATGATAGCATAAAAATATATATTTAGCTCCCTTTATTATTGAATATCTCTATCAGGGATTGTTTCTTAAAGAGATTAAGCAATGTTTTACCGTGCCAATCAAAAACAGCGCGTTTTTTAATAAAATCAATAACCCCATTGGACCTCGCATGTTGAATAATTCTCTCAATCTGGGTATCAGTCAAGTAACTGTATATTCTCCTCACGAGCAAGCCAGATTTTATTTCATCAGCAATCTTCTCGTGCCATAACCTCTCGTATTCTGATAGAACTTCAGCACTAAAATTATCCTTTTTAAATGCCCTCGTCAATACATCACATGCAATCTCTGAACAGAGTAATCCCCAGTATATTCCGCCGCCAGTAGTTGTCTTAACCTGACCCGCTGACTCTCCAACAACAAGCACTCTGTCCCTGAAGGTTCCTGTCACAATGCCCTGAGCAATGGGCTTGACTTGTGGGCTAACATTATTAAAGCTATGAAATTTCTTTTTTAAAAATATGTGGAATCTTTGATTACAATCATCCTCTGCCACGAGGCCGATTCTAAATCTGCGGTCTTTTGTTGGTATTGCCCAACCAAAGGCTGAATCAGAGATCTCATTGCCCAAAAAGACCGTGAGTAGAGAACTCTCAGGCAATTCCACCTCCTGTTGAATCGCTTTCAAAAACATCTTAGGATAACCGAGACCCAGTCTCTTTGAAAGGTCTGTTTTTATGCCTGTTGCAAGCACAATGGCTTTTGACCTGTAAACCCTTTTCAAACCATCACATTCTGCATAAACATCCACATTATTGTAATTAACGCAAACATCAGTAACCTTTGTTTTTAAATGTATCTCAGCGCCTCTTGAAACTGCCCTCTGAAGCAGTTCCGAGTCAAACTTCCTTCTATCTATAACATATGCAAAGGGCTTTTCCTCTGAATAAGAAACAGTCGCTCCATAAGGAGAGGTCATCTGCGCTGTATTAATCTCCCTGAGAACTGATTCATGCGAAATGTTGAATTTATCAAAAACCTCCTTCCCAACTACTCCTCCGCATATAATATCTTTACCCACTTCATCCTTTGCCTCCAGTGTCAGAACCTTATGTCCATTTTCAGTAAGACACCCGGCAGCATTGAGACCTGAAGGTCCTGCCCCAACTATAATTACATCATAACTTTTAGTTGATTCAGACATGTTTCTATTATACTATCCAAACACTAATGAGTGGTATAAAAAATCTTTCCAAACTTAGGACATTCTTTAGCCATTTGCTTTTTGCCTTTCAAGCCTTAAAATTTCGTCCCCCTGTGTTCCCATTTGCCGCGAAATGTAATGTAGAACGAAAGAAGAATGAGTTTGATGTCCAGCAACAAGGATTGTTTTTTGATGTAGAGCAAGTCATAGCGGAATTTATCCTTTCTCGGGGCGTCACTCGGCAGATAAACCTGAGCTAATCCTGTCAACCCTGGACAGACAGTTATCCTCTCTTTATAGAGAGGGATGTCTTCAATGTCTAAAACCTCTGGATTTCCCCTTACTTCCAACTCATCAGGTCTCAATGCCCTTGGACCTACAAAACTCATATCCCCTTTTAAAATATTTATAAGCTGAGGAAGCTCATCCATGGCTGTTGCTCTCAATATCCTTCCTGCCTTCGTAACCCTTGGGTCATTTTCCTTTGCCTGCACAGGTCCAACATCTTTTTCCGCATCCTTTATCATCGAGCGGAACTTAAGGGCATTAAAAACCCTGCCCTGTTTACCCACTCTTTCCTGTGTATAAAATATAGGACCTCTATCTTCTAATTTGATCATTAAAGAAAAAATGATCCAGAGGGGAGAAGATAAAATCATGCCAATTGAGGAAAGAAGGATATCAAAAAGCCTTTTTAACATCAGTTATCACAACTACATTTGCATTTAACCCTTATACGTTTCAGAATACGGGAAAATTGTTTTTAGGTTACAAATTTCTTTAGGGAGACCATAACATCTGATGCGTCAAGATTTCCTTTGATTCCTGCATCCAAAAAAATATTGATCAATTCTATCTGGTCTAAATTCAAAATATCGGCAGCCTGTCTCAGCGTAATTTTTCCCTGCTTGTAAAGATTCCCCACATAAGTTTCAAAACCAATCCTCATAAGCTTTCTCATAGCAGTCGCTTCTTCTATTTTTTCTTCCTTTTCCACAAGCGCTATGGCAGAAATCATATCCTTTGGTATTCTCAGAGACTTTGTCTTCATTCTTTCCTCCAGTTATCCAATACCAGTTTTACGGCATAGTACTCATCTTCACTGACAAAAGGTGATAAAAGCTCTAATTTTTCCTTTGCCTCTTTCAATGTCATTTTACCGTTTTTTAACAGAATTGCAATAAATACAGCCGGTGTTATATATGGAATATCAATTACTCGCAGTCTCCTAATAAACCGTTTATCATCACTGCAAATGGCATCATATTTTCCTTTTTGAAATACCGTGAAGACTGCCTCCTCTCCTTTTTCGGCAGGTGCTTTCATTTTGTCTACAGTCAATAAATTATTTGTAATATTTTTCTCAATAACTATCGAATCAGGATGCTGTCCGGCATTATCAATGACCTCTTTTTAATAAGGATAATTTATAACATACATATCCTTATGTCAAGGATATGTATTGCTATAGGTTACACCTCCGAGGTGGAGGGTTTTAGGGGGAGGTAGTAAAAAATGAGTTTGAGTTTTACCTTGGCAAGGATTTCAGGTGCATGTCCGTAGTCTTTCACAATTCAAAGACCTGCTCCGGGGATTCTTCTGCCAGCTTGATTCATATCTGTAACCCATGCTATCTTAATAAAATAAGAGAGGTACAAGATGCAAAGCAATATAACAACTATAAAACCAAAATATCTTGTTGATGAAAAGGGTAATAAGAAAGCTGTGGTTCTCAACTTCAAGGAATATGAAAATATTATGGAGTTAATTGAAGACCTTGAGGATGCTAATGATATTCTTAAAGCCGAACGAGAAGCTACCTCTTTTACCACCTATGAAAAGTTCCGCAAGACATGGCTTAAAATTTGACCTACAAAGTCGTAATAGAAAGAAAAGCCCAAAAAGAAGCCCAAAAAATTCCTCCCAAATTTCGTTCCTTGATTGATGAAACAATCATTTCTCTTTCTTCCAATCCACGACCTACTGGTTCAAAAAAGCTTACAGAAAAAGAAGGCTATCGCGTTCGTATCGGTAATTACCGTATTTTATATACAGTTGATGATAAAGCAAAAGTCATAGTTATCTATAGAATAAAAATTAAAGGGAAATCTACCTATAAATAGTGCCTATTAAGATTTTGTAATACTAAGAAAAACATGAGTTTGTGTTCTAAAACCTACACTTCGGAAGTGCAAGGATTTAAGGGTAGCTGATATCATTGATTCAATGTGGAGAGAGACTTCTGTGGGAATGGTAAAAGTGGAAAAATCTATTAAAATATTCTTGATTTCATCTTGCCTCTGAATCCGCAATCACGACATTAGACCATTTTACTGCCAGTCGTTCAAGCGATTTCAATGCAAACTTTATGAACCCTCCCCAACGGGAACGCTTCCACTCCAGACCGTCAATATTAACAAGGGTTTTCGTTCCGCGCAACATAGGAAGCCACATCACAAGACCGCCGGAAACACCAAGCAAGATGATAGCCTCACTTTTCTCTCTGAAGGCACTGTGGAATATCGAAAGACTGCTCATGGAGAGTTGATATTCTTAAAGCTCTAATGAAGACCCGTTTAATTTTTGGGTGTGAAAACGGAATGTTCTGAAATTCGGGGAGAGAATATACAACTATTTCATGTCCGTACTTTGCAAGTCCCTGCGCCAGCACTTCAGCAAATGTCTCAAATCCTCCATAACGGGCAGGAATTCCACGGGAACCGATAATAGCGACCTTCATATATATTTAGTTGGTATGATCATGGAAAGATTGTCATCCCCGATTGTCGGGAATCCTTCTTTTCAAAGAAAGATCGCTATCAAGCCAAGTAATATCAAGAAACGAGGACTTCCACAGATGATGGCTTATGGGGATCCAAAAGCTTGCTGACATATAATTTTTCAACGCCGATGACAATGCCATCTTTATTTTTTTTGAGTATAACCCCTTCCCCTGCCTCTTCTGAAACAAATTCGTCATCAGGATTACCAAACCATATATCAACCGTATCCGCTTCTTTATTATAATAGACTTTTATTTTGTCCATATGATCTCTCCTTCTTTAACCTTATCCGTCGGATAAGAAGTAATAATATAACCTTCATTCCCTATGTGTTTGCATATAACACAGTATAATTTATCTTTGAACTTATAATAAAGATGAACATCTGCATCCATTTTACTTCTTCTTATCTCATCAGGGCAAGTCAATATCTCTTTTACAAGATCATCCTTCCCTTTCATAGGCCTGTGTTTTATCGTAACAATGTATTCCCAGTATTCAGCAGTCACCCGGATCAGCACCCCCAAAGGCGTTTTTATCTCGAATAAGATATTCTTGTCCATTTATCTCGCTTTTATCTTTCGATTGTACTTCTTCTGTTCATAACTTTCTCATAAAGACCCATCAGCATATCATAATTCCTCTCCGGTGTATACTTCTCTTCATACTCCTTCCGCGCATTTTTACCCATTCTCTCACGCTCTTACAGATATACCCGTCAATTTTATTTTTAAAAGTGTTTTAAAACCTGTGGAGTTTAAGCATAAATGCTAATGGAATTGATTGAAGTTTTGTGTTCCTGAACCCTTTTTCTCCCCGCCTCTCCCATTTTTCTTTCGTAAATCAGGATCATTAGCAAGTCTCATAAGTGCAGCCGCAAGATCATTGGTTGTCTGTTTGGGATTGATAGGCTTTACTTTAATCCGGTAAGCTTCCCCCATAGGCAGACAGTTTCAAAGTAGAGTTTCTACCAACCGTAATACTTTTCCCCCTTCCACTCTGCCTGGATTTTTTCATACCTTTTGCATTTTGTTTTAAAAACCTGCACGTTGTAAGTGCAAGTTTATAAGGTTTACGATTTATGCCTTATGATCTGTAGAAATGTTCTCAAAAGAAACTCTGGTACAAGGAATATGCGGTAAATGGTTTTTTGGGGTTGCTGAGGTAATCGAAAGAGCCACTCAAGACCTGTCTTCTGCATCCGTCATATTAAGCACTTTCTCCTGTAAGTTGATTATATATTTTGCTAACTTCTTCAGCAACAACATCCCAATTGTAATTTTTCAAAAGAAACTCGGAATAATCTTTTCTAATGTCTTGCGAAACTTTATTCTGTATTTTATTTGCCAGATCATCTGTATCCTGAGCTTTAAAATAATCATCTTGTTCCAAACCGATTGCCATGTGCGAATCAATATCGCTTGCCAAAATATTACAATTGAAACTCATCGCTTCGAGCAATACATTCGGAAGACCTTCATATAAAGATGCAATTACAAAAAGGCGACAGTTTGCATAGAGGACTGACAGCTCATCTTTATTTAATTGCCCGGTGAAGATAACCTTGTCATTTGATATCCGTTTCAGTTTTTCAAAATATTGTTTCTGAAACTCGGCGCTTCCTACAACTGCCAATTTTATTTCATGAAGATTTGCTTTAGTAAATGCTTTTATTAGTGTCAGGATATCCTTTTCAGGTGTTATACGGCCAACCGTCAGAATATAATCGTTTTCTTGCAGCCCCCACCTGCCCAGTACTGTATTTTTGTTCTTTTCGTGACCATCCTCTATCAGATTGACGCCGTTCGGCAGGTAATTAATCGCTTGTGTTCTTCCCCGTTTCTTGAAATGTTTTAAATATGTCCCCGACACAGTGATGATATAGTCTGCTGATAAAAATTGTTTTTCAGAATACCTCAACATCGCCTTCACAAGTGTATTCCATTTTGGATAGAGATAATCCATGGAATGATAGGTTGCTACAACTTTTAATCCGAATAGCTTAAAAAGCCATATAAATAAGCCAGCATTTAATCCATGGACATGTACAATATCAGGTCTTCGGAGAATGCAATACAGTACAGAGAACAGATTATAGATAGGTTTCTGAAGGTTCTTTGATGATACCGAAGGTATCCTTGTAAATGAGATGCCCTTCCAATTGTTTGTTTCTGTATATTGCTTAATTGTGAGAGATGTTACCTCGTATCCTTTCTTAACAATCCTCGGATAAAGCTCTTCGCAGTGACTCTCGATACCTCCCTGTACATTTGGGAATCCCCTCGCGCCTATGACAAATATTTTCATTTAAAAAATTTCTTCTTGAGAATTTCCAACCCAACCTTTAGTTTTTTGTTACGTATCTCTGACTTGGAAGTGCATACCATCCAGCATTTTTTACATTTCATAGCCTTTTCAAAAATTTCTTTTCTTTTCTCGTTTTCCCAGAGTTCTTTAAAAGTATCGTAATCCCTCAGATTGCCGAGATAATTCTCTATGATGTGGCAACCATAAACATTGCCTACTGAATCCATATAAAAAAACCCCTGTCCTGCATCACAACCAAACGGTCTCTTTTTATCCTTTACAAAATCTATCAAGAGACCCTCAAACCATGCTCGTGCCCACTCCTTTGGATTTACAGTTTTTATTCTTTCCTTAGCGATCATACTAAGTTGTTTTTCAAATTGCTGAAAATTAAATTTCTTTATATTTTCATCAATATTTCCAAAATAGATATCTGAATCAGATGCTGCCGTCATTGTCATTTGGACATTAAGTTTTTTTGAAATTTTGAACACATCATAAATCTGGCTTACATTCAGACTTGATATTGTCATGCTGATTCCCAGATCCTTTATCCCGATCTTTTTTGTTCTTGTCAAAATTTCCAATGCTCTTTTAAAACCGTCTTTAAACCCTCTAATTTTGTTATGCGTCTCTTCCAAGCCGTCGATGGAGACCCTTAAAGCTACTTTTGGATCAATTTTTTGAATCTCTTTCATTTCCGATTCGATCTTACTGCACAGATACCCGTTTGAGGAAATTACAAGCCGTGCATTTTTGCATGCTTGCTTAATGCATCCGACAACCTGTTCAATATCATTCCTTAAGAATGGTTCTCCTCCTGTAATATTGATTTCTCTTAAAGAAGAAGGGAGCTTTAAGTATTCCTCGGGTTTCAGTTCATCTGTGAACTTATTTTTCCAGATGTTGCACATAACACACTTTGCATTGCAATTAAGGGTAACTGCTATGACAGCTGTTTTAGGCGGCATTAATGGAACTCTTTCGATTTCGATACTTTTTTATAAAGATCCATAAGCCTCTGGTAATGTAATTCTGGATTGTATTCTTTTTGAATATTCTCTCTTGCCTTCTTACCCATTTCAGAAATCCTTTCCGGGTGTGAGAGAAGGTAATCAATTTTTTCTCTTAAGCCCTGAACATTCCCAGATTCAAAAAGCAAGCCCGTTTCACCATTGACAACCATTTCCGGTATGCCACCAATATTAGACCCGATAACCGGCTTGCTATAGGCAAAAGCTTCCAGCACAGCCAATGGTGCATTTTCGTAACATTCAGTTGGCAGTACAACAAACTTGGCCATATTTAATACTTTAAACATTTCTTCGCTACTTAGATGACCAAGGAATCTTACATTGTTCATATTATTCTTTTTTGCATAGTCTTCTAATTTGCTTCTCAATTCTCCATACCCGGCAACGTACAAATGAGATTTTTTTATATTCTTGACAGCTCGCAACAGAGTAAAAACTCCTTTCACATGAAGCAGTTTGCCTATATAGAGAAAATAATCATCCTTGGTATTTGATGAATAATCAACATTAACATTTATGAAATTGGGGATATATTCAATCTTTTTTTCAAGCACACCAAATTCAATCATTTTGTTTCTCAAAAAAAGACTCGGTGCAATAAAATAACTAATATTTTTCACATAGGTTCTTAGGAATGAATGGACAGATGATTCAGCAGCATAGACCAGTGAAGCCAAATAGGAGTCTTTTACGCATTTTCTCATGAAGGCGTTATAGAACCTACTGCCTTTACATCGCTCACATGGCTTTCCATTGGAAGTCATATCATAAGCAGGACATATTAGCTTATAGTCATGAAGGGTCATTACAGTAAGGACATTGTTTTTTTTAAGCGCATATAATATTGAAGGAGTAAGTCTGCCATAGATATTATGTAAATGGGCTATGTCTGGTTTTGTTTTTTTGATTAAAGCATCAAGCTTTCGTTTTGCTTCGAATGAGTAAATCATTTTAAAGGCAGTTTTAAGATTTTTAAACGAAAACTTTATGTTGCTATAATCTATTTCATCGACAAAATATTCATTATAGATTGAATCGTAATTTCTTTTATCTTTCATTGAGAATGGAATTACCTCATGCCCATGTTTCTCAAAAAGTTTCATAGTTTCAAAAAAAACCCGATCCGCCCCGCCACCCACAAAATACCAGTTATGCGCCATCAGGATTTTCATTAATCTAACTTTTTAGCATATATAGAAATTAAAGGACTAAATTTTTCAATTCGACTTCTTGAGATTAGTAAAAGAAAAGGTTTGATTAAACTTATACGTAATAATACAATTAATTTATCAAGATGCTTTTGCCCATTGAAATACTTTAAGTTCTTTAGCCCAAGCATATAAAATCCTTTACCTAGTAAATCTTCAATTTGAAATCCATTCCTCTCCAAGATTTTTTTCAAAGTTATATAATTAAAATGGTAAAGATGGCGCGGTATTTCTAAGGGACCCCATTCACCATTAAAAACTCTCCTGTCAAAACTTCCAAAATTAGGGACTCCGATTATGAGCAAACCATTTCTTTTAAGAACTCGATGTATTTCCCTCAATGTATCTGATGGATTAGGCAGATGCTCTAAAACTTGAATTAAAGTTACGACATCAAAGGTCTCATTTGCAAACGAAGCATCCAACAATTCACCATTAAATACTTCAATTCCTTTCTGCTTGCATAGATTAGCAGCTTCTTTATTAACCTCTACTCCTTTGACCTGCCATCCATGATTTTTATGCCATTTTAAAAAAGAACTATTTCCACAACCAATGTCTAAAAGTTCCCCTTTTATTTTATAAGGCACAACACCAATCAGAATATTTTTAGTGAGTGCCTTTAAAACCCAAGTAATAAACCGATTTATATAATTAAATCCGTTATTTCTTCTCCTATATCCACCCGCCCATTCGACAAGATAATCTTTAATTTTATTTCGGAAAGTTTCATTTTCAAGATTCTGATAAGCATAGTAGTTTTCTTGCGAGTAATATTTGTACAATTCTTCTTTTATGGGCCTCGGATTTACATAGACTAATCCACAGTTTTTACAGCGAACCAGATTAAATATCTCTGAATACATCCCTGTGCATTCTGACACTCGATACAATAGCTCTGTATTATCAATACCGCAAAGATCACAATTTACATACTCTAAAGCACCCATTATTAAAATACTCCTATTTCTCTAATAGCTTCATAAATACTTTCAGCCATATGTTTTTCAGTAAATTTATTTTCAATGGACTTCCGCGCATTTTCGCCCAGCCTGAATATTTCATCAGGATTATGCAAAAGAAACTCTATTTTATTTCTCATGTCATCAACGTCATTAAGCCTTACAAAAAGAGCATTTTCACCATCATTTATATAATCAACTGTAGAAGGCACTTTAGTAACTATAACAGCTTTTCCCATAGCCATAGATTGCAAAAGTGTCATCTGCCCATGGGCGTAAGGAAGGTCTACAAGAGGAAGAACTATGAATTTTGCTTTTAGAATTAATTCTTTTAGTGTATTTATCGGAACATAGGGTTGAAGATAAACATTCTCTGGCAATTCGATATTCAACTCCTCAGGACCAACTATTTTTAAAGCAGTATTAGTCTTTATTTGAGAATAAGCATTGATCAAGGTTAGCCAATCTCTAAATTTATAGCCAACCGACAATATATAATCTTCTTGCTTAACATTTAATGGCTTAAAAAATTCCGTATCAACTCCGAATGGAATAAAAAAAGCTTTTTTTGATAGAAATGGGAAATACCTATCGTAGTGTGTTTTTTGTGAACTCACATGATATATGAGTCCTGAAATCGACTTCATAGAAAATTGAAATATTGAAAGCTCAGGTTGACTTGAACGGCCTCCGTTTAAGCAGCCCACATCAATGATAAGATGAGGGGTATTTTTGATGCCAAATAGCGAACGAATAAAGGCTAAGAAAATAGCACTCTGTGAGCCATGAGAGATAATAAGATCATATTTCCTGAGCTTTAGAGATGCCTTTAAAGTTTGAACGACATAAAACCGAAGCAGTTTTTTTTCGATTGGATGAATAACTGGAACTTTAGAATAATCGATAACGTCAATCTTAATATCTTCTTTAGTCCAGTATTGGAAAAACCAATAGGCTTTATTCTTTTCTAATATATTTGGAGGCTGTAATTCTTGGAAACTTTTGCTATCTGCTTTATGTACATCCCAATTAACAAGCATCAAGATTTTTTTATTCATTCAACTTAACAAGATAACCGAAGATGAAATTAAGGTTTTCTGGCTTTTACAATAATAAAACGTGAATGGATTTTGTTAATTCTTGAGAAAAAAGAAGGTAGAGGAGCAAAACCTGCACCAAGAACAGCCTCAATTTTAAAACCATATTTTTCTAAAAGTGCCGGGAGTCCTCTAATACTAAATATTCTTTTATGTGTAGAAAATTTATCTGTAAGTTCTTTTCCCGAAAAAGAACTTAATGGATTACCCACATGAAATCTATCACTGATATTCTGTGAAAATGCTTGGTATCCTAATAATAAAGCAAAAATACTCGCATAATATGATATGTTTTCAGTTGCAATTATTGAATACCCCCCCTTTTTTAAAACTCTAAAAATCGTTTCGCAAAAAGTATCTGTATTGATTAAATGTTCAATTACTTGATTAGAAACTATGACATCAAATATGTCATTTTCAAAAGGCAAACCATCTTCAATATCATGTTTTATAGTTTCTATTCCTTTTTCATTTGCAGATTTAATATTTTTATCTATAATCTCTATGCCATATACTGTCTTTGTGCCTATCTTCTTAGCAAACTCTATCGTTTTTGAGCCATCGTTACATCCTATATCTAACAATGTAGCATTTACATTTGGTTCCAATAGCTTTAAAATACATCTAAGTAATTCTCTATGATCAGATAAGGTCAATTTATATTGTAGATTTCGGAGCAAAGATAACATTCTATTCTCCTAAAGTATCTATATAGACCTGATTCATCCACTCAGTCTTTTTATCCCAAGTATAATTTTCCTCAATTCTTTTTCTTGCAGCAATTCCCATTTCCCTTCTCAAATCTTGATGAATATACAATTTTTCAAGTGCTTCTGAAAGGTCATCAATTATCTGTGTTCTATTAGTAACAGGCACTTTAATCCCACATTCTTCAGTTAGAAAGTCTTTTGGTCCTCCAAAATCCATACAAATTATTGGCTTTCCATAAGACATTACCTCTAAAACAACCATACCACCACCCTCAAAAGTGGGGAATAGAAACACATCACACTTTTTCATATATTCCATTACTTCTTTCCTATCTATCCATCCTAAAAGCTTAACTTTATGCTTATCTGCACTCGATTGAATAATTTCTTTTAGTTTTGATTCTAACTTTCCGCCACCTATCATTATCAACTCAACATCATCGTGTTGTGCCACAAAACTCAGAAAAGCAAGTAAAGCCAAATCTGGAGACTTTATATATACAAATCGGCCTACATATAAAATCATAACTCTTTTTTTGTGCACATTAATTGGACTTAGCTCCATTTCATTTATACCTATTGCAGGACAAAGTTTGGTCTTATGCCTAAATCCTTTTCTAATTTTTTTATAGACATCATTATTTATGGCAATTATTTTTGCAGCTTTATGATAAATTAACCTCATAAGGGGACTGAGGTTTATGCTTGCGCTTTTTATAAACCTACCTACAAACTCTCTTAATATAACTTTTATTCCATAGTGTTTAATAATCTGATAAGGTATTTTCGGGTTTTCTCCTATCGGGCCGAAAATGAATGGTATGCCAAGAAAAGCCATATATGTTGGCTGCCATGTATTGACATAGACTAAATGATGTACTAAATCAAACTTCTCATTTTTTACAATTTTTCTCGCACGAAAATAAGCGCCTATCTGCCATAGATTGTAATATATAAAATGTCTTAAATCTCCTGTTCTCATAAAATCAAAAATCTTCGGAAGATCATAATATTCAAATCGAATATTTTTATTCCCTTCTATTAATTTAAGTGTATTTTGTGATGAAGAATGCCTTTTTGTAATAACTACAATTTCATGAAATTCACTTAGGTGGCTAACCCATTGCCAGCCCACCTCTGCCTCTGAGCTTGACGTAGGGGAACATTCATAAGCAGAAATTAATACTCTCATTGCTTTATTTTTAGCTATTCGGCAGGTATATTTTTAGATAGTCCTTTAAAGATACTATAATATGGGAAAAAGTATCTAAGAACATCTTTTACAATAAAAACATATTTTCTTTTAGGATATCGTCCATTTTTTAAAGCTTTTAATCTTGCTGAAATTGCATAATAGATTTGTTTTCTGACTTTTTTTATATTAATTCTTCCTTTATCTATACGAAAAGCAACAAGTTCTTCTAGTAAATTATAGCCTTCATATCTACTCAAAATTCTCAGTGAAAGTTCATAATCCTGCGCAAGTTCAAATCGTTCATCATAACCACCCATTTCTTCAATCACCCACCTTCTGATCATAAGGGTACTATGAATAAATGGATTAAACAAGAAAATGCTTTTCTTTATTTCCTCTGCAGTATGAGGTCTTTTCAGTTTTGCATGCGTTCGCCTTCCAAGTTCATCAATGGAATAATAATCAGTCCCAAGAATTGCAATGTTTTCATTCTTCTCCATGAATTGAACCTGCTTCTCAATTCTATTCGGCATAGAAATATCATCAGCATCCATAATCGCAATGTAATTACCTTTTGAAGCTTTTATTGCTAAGTTTCTAGATTTCGCTCGTCCAACATTTTCTAAGTTATTAATTATTATAATTCTCTTATCATTATATTGATTTAAAATCTCTGCGGTGTTATCTGTTGAGTTATCATTAATTATTATGAATTCAAAATCATTAAACGACTGGTTTAATATACTTTCTATAGCCTTTTGAACATATCTTTCCTCATTGTATACGGCCATTATTATACTTACTTTAGGCATAATGTATTTAAATAAAGGAAAATAGATTTAATTTTCTTCTAATTTTTTTAACAAATAAAATCTGTTATAAGGATTTTCAATATATATTTTTTCTTCTAATATCTTAAATCCTACCCTTTCAATATCATCTCTAATTTTATTTTCACTATAACCTTTTGCATTTACTTCCCAATAATGTTGGCCATCCCAGATATGTTTTCTCTTAAAAATTGGCTTTATCCATTTAAATTCAAATAGAGTCCGATTCATAATTATAATTTTAAAATAAAAAAGGTGATGGCGTTGAGGCAAAGAAATTAATACATATCTTGTTGTTAAAGCATATATTTTCTTTAAGCTCGAATGAAATTTCTCATATGGCATATGTTCCAAAACTTCGCAACAAAGAACCAATTCATAACTCATTTCAAGAGGAATGTCTTCTAAATTACAATAAAAATCAGCTTTTATTTTGGAGTCTATGTCACAAGTTGATATATCTAAGCCAGCTTTTATTAAATAGTCAGTCACTACTCTTCTCCCCGGACCTATTTCAAGAATCTTTTTAGCCTTTGTTTTATAAACATAATTTATCTGAGTCCAATACGCATGCCATCTCTTAATACCAATTGGCAAGTAAATATGTGATGGCTGGATATTTTTACTATTCATTGAAGTCTTCTATTGTAAGTTGTCAATTTAATTAAACAAAAGGTCAATCCAATCATATACCAATGAAACGGATCTCCTGTAAAAGCACCATTGTTATGAAACATGGAATTTATTATGTAAACAATGTATGAGCATAATAATCCACTGCTTATAGTCTTTATATATTCGTTTGATGGTGTAATTCTAATATTATTTATTTGCTTTAAGATTTGATAATAAAATAATATTAACAACAAAAATCCGGGAAAACCCCAATATACTAAAACATTCAAAAATTGATTATGTGGCGTTGTGACTGTAACAACCTGGTGATGTTCAAAACGTTTTAATTGCCACCAATATTTTTCTACCTCCTCTCCATATTGACCTCTTCCTACTCCAAATGGATTATCTTTAGCGATATAAAAGGCTGATACAGCAAGTGGAATTCTTCCTAATGCCGAGCCTTCTACCTGAAACAATCTTTCACCACGCTCACTCATTCTTGATAACACAGAAAACAATAAAAGA
>JBFMDO010000054.1:0-54840 GCA_040753615.1 Nitrospirota bacterium
TTGTCCTTCCTGAATCATGCAAAACGTTCCTTGAGATCGTTGAGCGAATAAGGAGAATATTCTTCTTCCATGCCACGCATTGCAGATGATAGAGATAGTTCTGACCATTCCATTTCTTCTCTATCAATTTTACTGCCCTTCTTAATTTTCGATTCGAGGTATTCCACGAAATCTAATATCTCAGCCTGAAATGATTCGGGCATTTCCTGAATATGTTTTAAGATTGTTTCCGGTAATGACATTTTTCGCACCTCCGCTTCTTTTTCTAAGAATATCACAGTGGTACGAAAATTTCCAGAGACACAGGGGTTAAAACCGGCTCATTTATCTTTGAATATCAACTAATAAATTCACAACCTCATCCAAATTTTTATTTTCTTCTATTATAACTTCGCAGCAATCTCCGTTATAGAAGTTTTGAACACCTTCTGACAGCGGTTTGACCTGATGAAACTTTGTTTTGTTTTTAACAAAATCTTCCTTCGCCATAACAACAAGCCTAATTTTTTTTCGCTTGATTTTGAAATATGCAAAATTTCTTTTCTTTTTAATAGATATGTAGTATCGCTGCGGGTTGAAGACAATATTCTCGATTCGACTCGTTAAAACGTCCTTGAATCGCAAGAAAACTTCTTTAATCTCAGGGTTTACGCCGTCGAGATGGTATTCCTCGGTATACTTCTGCTTCGATTCAATAGCTTCGCCCTCATCTTCCTCGTCAATAATTAACTCAGCACTCTCAATATTCTCAAAATCGGGAGATAGAGATAAAATGGTTTCATTTCCCAACACAAACCTTCTCAATACCAACTGTTTAACTATCTTTCCTCACGTATCTGTATAAGTTTCAATTATTTCTGGAAGTTCTTCTTTATCGTCGTCGAGGATTAAGAGAATATTTTGACTGTCTTCAATCATGTCATTCAAAAACTTATGGATTTCATTCTCTCCTATATGGCTTTTGATTTCCGTTTTTATGTTTTCATCCAAGTTGATTAGATTATATATTTTTCAATCAATTCTTTCTGGCTGACCGAATTTTTAAAAAATGCAAAGAACTTGGTTATCTGCGGGAAGATATGACGGAAAAATTCATGAGAGGCTAATTCAACTTCGCCTAAATAAAACTCTGGATTTTCGCTATCGGACAGGTCAATAAGAAAGAAATCGGGTACCACGCCGCCGAGAAATTGCGTTCCAATTTTCTTCTTAACGTCAATTAAGATAGTATTGTCGCCAAATAGCATTTTGAATTGCTGAATACCAGTTCTTCAAATTCTCGCTCATTACTAAATTTCTTTTCTGTATATCGGTCTTTGCCTTTAAATAGCAGTGTCTGCATTTATTTATTTTCTCCTGTCCATATTTATTTCACACATAACGGCGGAAGTGTGCGGTGGCTATTAGCCATCCGCACGAGTGATTTGTTATGTGCTACTTTGTTATTGTTTCTACAATAGAGATGTCTTTTTTTATCCATTCATTTACTATTGTTGCAACATCGACGCCTTTTTTCTTTGATAATTTTCTTAGCACTTCCATCATGTCAGGCTCGATGTAGATGGGGAGATACAATTTTGCACCAGGGCGATAAAACTTGCCTCTTTCACCTTTTGAAAAATCGTATTCTTTTTTCATATATTTTCCTCCTGATACTGTTTAAACTCTTTTCTGGTTGCCTTACGTGCAGAAATAATTCTGATTCTGCAAGAATCAGCATCCAACTGCTGGAAAGTATGTACTACAACCAACAAAATGCCATTCTTGTCAATTCCAATTGTAGCCCATCGATCTTCATGTTCGCTATGCTCGGTGTCAAAGACGCTTATCATCCGCGGATCAAGAAAAATAGTCGATGCCTGTTCAAAAGCAATCCCATGATTTTTTCGATTTGCTTTTGCCTTATTGGGATCCCAATCAAAATAATACCGCACTTGCTACTCCCATTTATGTAATACGCTGAATCATGAGAATTAACTATTATTCAAGATTTGCCAAAAACAGACCAATCATCACGGTATTTTTCTACATCTCTCAAATTTATGGCATACCATTCCGAGTTTTTATTTTTTGAATATACCATTTTTTCAGAAATTACTCTACTCGGCACTATGAAATACTCTATCATCTCTCCTGATTTATTATGACGTAAATTTACCAATACGTAAATATGATTGTTAGATACTTGCTCTTTTGCTTTTTTCGTAAGAAGCCAGAAATTGAAAGTGCGAGCATTTGTTTTAACCTGGACAGAAAATGTATTTCGGCAAGATTGGTCTGTTGCCAAAATATCAGCTCCAATTGCACTTCGAGAAGTAGGCGATGCTATGAATCCTAATCTTGATAGCTCTGCCGCAACAAGATAGACACCACGCATTCCCGTCAATTGTTGTACAGATGCCATAATCTAAGTTCCTTTCTTACACATAACGGTGCGAATACTCCTCATTCGCATCGTTGTTGAGGGTGCGAAGCACCCTCAACAACGACTGAAATCAGCGGTGGCTGTAAGCCATCCTCTGGAGTGATTTGTTATGCACGGCCTTTCCCATATTATATTCTTTCCAATGATTGCGGCTTAACAACGAAAGTCAAAAACCAGACATGTTGTCCTGTTATTTTATTTCTTCGCTTGTCTATATCCTGCTTTTATTGCCTCCTCTTCAGTATCAAAGTAGACTCGGTTCTCTTCCTTGATCCGACCACAGCCAGCATCACCAGGAAGACGATAAATCTTCGACCGCCTGTTACCAATGATCTCTTTACAAATATCCTTTCCAGCCCAAAGACCCGCACCCGCTACCCTTGCCCCTTGTTCGTAAAGGCGGAATTCTTTATAACGATGGAATGGGGAAGGGGCAATAACACGAGCATATCCTTGCTTGATAAGTTCCGCATTGAAAAGTGTACCATTCATAAGAAATACATAGGCAAGTAGACGACCATAATCATCATACTGGGTAGAAGTCTCAAATTCAAGATGTACCTTCTCCCCTTCTAATTGTCTCCTGGTAAATTCTGAAGCCTCAGGACCAAAAAACTCGACAGGCTTTTCTGGATGAACCGTCTCAGGGGTATCGACACCAATAAGGCGCACCTTTTCGTATCGCCACCCTCGGCCTACGCCTATCGTGTCGCCGTCCGTAACATGCGTCACAAGTACCCATTGTCCTCTTGGGTCTCCTCCAGTGAAAGTCCAAATCGTAAATAATGAAGTGGGTATCAATATAATAAGGATAACGGCAATTACACGGCTTCTCAGGGGGAGATGTTCTTTCTTCGAGGTTGGTCGTAGTGATTGCACCCTATCTAATCGGAATGAACGGACATCACGAGTAAAGTGGCAGTATGCTTTGAAGTAGGTATGTTTCTCGTCGCTAAATATCTCACGGGGATAAATGGCGTTATGTCTGATGACTTGGCCATCTGGGCGTAAATACTTAAAAGATAGCCATCCCTTTTGCTCAATGGCTTTTCTTATCTTTAGTAAATATTCTTGCTCCCTTTTTTCCTGCATCTTTTCTTCATCTTACAAGCATAACGAGGCGGATGAGCAGCCCCCGAAGGGGGACTGTTCGATTCGCTTGTTGGCGCAGACTCTGCCTTTTGTTTTTCTGTAATGTTGTTTTTTAGATAAAGGATTAAATAAGGATTTTTCAAAATGTTCTTTGGGACTCAGATTTATAATCAATATCCCCTACATTTGTCTTTGTTATTTATTTTTCTGCGCTCTGGCGGCGCTTCGCCGCCCTGCGCCTGTCTGCGCCAACGTCTAAAATCAGCCGACGCTGTTTGCGGTCGGCTGGATTGCCTCGTTGTGCGAAGTCGCTGTTCATCGTTGGTGAAAATTACTCTTTCTTGTATCCGCGAATTTCTTCGATACCCCATGTAAACGACGCAACATTTTCGTCTCCTGTAACAGCAATATAAATACTTGCCGTTGACAATGGACTTATAATTTGTGTTTCTTTAAACTTTCTGTCCCACCTCACATTTCCGTTCTTTTCTTTTGCAATAACTCGAATTATCATATCTGTTATTGTCCAACTGCTACCGTTGTAGATTTTTCCACTAAACGACCCGTAACCGCTGAGACCAGCATTCCCTGTGACTTTATTCTGTTCTTCTACAGATAAAATTTCACTCTTCTTGCTTCTTTCTTGACCTTTTTGGGGAATCCACTTGCCCATCAGAAAATACTCGGTATATCCAGTTAGCCTATGGGTTCTTACAGGAAAGGTGTTTCCTTGTAGTGTCATTTTGTCATATCGATATAGTGTTGGCCAAAACAGCAGCCCGATTAGAATTAAGGTAGCACAGATGATAGCAATACTCTTCGTATTCATTTTCTTTGCTCCTTCAAGAGCTATTTCGCACAACGACCAAGCTCAGACGCGGCGCCGCGTTAGCGGCGACGTCGGCTGAAGCGCCTTGTTGTGCGTCATTCTGAGCCTGCCCCCAGAAGCTTCACCTTGTTGAGAACTTCCTCAAACACGATGTACTCATGTCCTTTGACAGTACTCCAATCGATTCCCTTGCCCTGGAACTTTGGATCCGAACCAATTTCCATGTAGGTCCGGTAGTTACTAAGTTTGAACAAAGCTTTATTAGCTTTTTCTAGTAACGGCACAAAGCTTTCAATTTCCAGATCGTGAAGTCTATTCACGAGGTCATGGGCCAAATCATTTCTGTGTTTTCGTAATCCTTGAATGGCCAGAAGATCATCGGAGTCGATAGCTTTCATGAAGTCGCGGAGATACAAAAGACACGCTTCAAACTCGTTTTTGTGTCTGGACAGGACATCGTTTTCGTAGGACTTGAACGGTAACCCCTTGCCAAAGGTGACACCTGCATAGAATGCCTTGATCGGTTTAACAATGAGACTTTTTACCAGCTCGAACGCAACCAGTATGAAACCCGCATAAGCAAGTGCGCGGGTCAACTCCTCTTCCGTCAGGTTCTCCACCTTGCTCATCTACCGATCCGGCTTTTTGACGCACAACGAGGCGGATGAGCAGCCCCCGAAGGGGGACTGTTCGATTCGCTTGTTGGCGCGTCTTTATTTATTATTATATACGATTTCATAAGCGAATCGTTCTGCTCATCCGCCTCGTTGGCGCAGACTCAGTATTTTATTATTTTCAGATTTTGTTTTTTAAATATTTCTGTTGTTAGTAAAGAGTTTGAGAAAAACATTTCAGCTTGTTCTAAAGATATAGGTTTCATGATTGGTGGTTATCTATTTGTCTTTATTATATCAATTATCTGCGCTCTGGCGGCGTTTCGCCGCCCTGCGCCTTGTCTGCGCCAACGATGAGGTCAGCGGTGGCTGTAAGCCATCCGCTGGAGTGCCTTGTTAGGCGATTCTTTTTTCGGGTGAAATTCAATAATCAAGTCCGACCTCGAATTCGCAGACCCTGTGTATATGATAATAACTTAAAGGCCATATTTTTTAGCGAAAGAGGCAGCCTCTGTATAACATTCTTCCTCCATAAGCTTGTTATAAGCTTCTTCAGTTGCCTTCTTTAACACTTCGTCCCCCAATCCATATTCTGTAACTATTTTCTCAATCTGATTATGACATTCTAAAATCTTATTTGACGCTTTATGATAATCACTCCAATCAGCCATATAACCTTTTGCCATTTTTATAGTTTTCAACAATATTCCTATTTCTTTTAATGCTGCTTTTGAGGCTTTTGATTGCATAGATTTTATACCCCCTTCAGTAGTTGTGGATATTTCAGCCTAACATTGTCTTTTAAGTTTATTCAACATTATGATAGATTATAGGAATTAAAGGTGAGATAGTCAAGGGTAAAACCTTATAAAATCGTTGAAAACGGAAATGAAATGCAATACAATAATGCTATATTATTTATTATATTGTTGAAATATAGCATTGCATGTTAGTTATGTTAGAGTCATTAAGAAATCATTGACTTCTTACAATCATATCCTGCAGGGCAGATTTATACTCTTGCCCAAAAGAATATGTTGTAAGAGGATTCGATAGAGTGAAGCTCTCCGACTAAAAAAGGACTTTTTTAATGTTTTTGCCGTAAAGGGCTTTAAAAAACTTGATTTAAATTTAGAATTATGCAAGAATTTTGACTTGAGAAAAGAATGAATAAGGAACTTACGTATAAGAAGGCAGGTGTTGATATTGAGGAGGGAGAAAGGTTTGTACACCTTATCTCACCTCAGGTCAGAAAGACGTTTCGTCCCGAGGTCATGACAGATATTGGCTCTTTTAGTGCCTTGTTTAAAATAGATATTAAAAAATATAAAAATCCAGTACTTGTGAGTGGAACAGACGGAGTTGGCACTAAACTTGCAATAGCATTTATGATGGATAAGCATGAGACAGTTGGAATAGACCTTGTGGCAATGTGTGTAAATGATGTACTCACAAGTGGGGCAGAACCTTTGTTTTTTCTTGATTATTTTGCTACAGGCAGGCTTAAACCCGAGAAGGCGGCAGATGTTATTAAAGGCATGGTTACTGGATGTAAGGAGGCGGGTTGTTCCCTGATTGGCGGAGAGACAGCAGAAATGCCCGGATTTTATTCAGAAGGAGAATATGACCTTGCAGGTTTTGCTGTAGGGATTGTGGACAGGAAAAAGATAATAGACGGCTCAAAGATAAAAGCAGGAGATGTCATCATAGGTCTCGCATCAAACGGCCTTCACAGTAATGGATATTCACTCGTAAGAAAACTTTTTTTCGATTTAGAAAAGCTGGATGTAAATACATATATCCCTGATATTGGAGGCACACTCGGTGAAGAACTTCTTAAGCCTACAAAAATATATGTGAAGGCATTTATGTTTTTAAGGGATAAGATAAAAATAAAAGGTATGGCTCACATTACAGGCGGAGGAATTACAGGGAATCTGCCGAGGATATTGCCCGAAGGCGTTTACGCAAATATTAAAACTGGTTCATGGACTGTTCCAAAAATTTTTGATTTTATTGAGACTACAGGCAATATTCCGGATTATGAAATGAAAATGACTTTTAATATGGGAGTGGGATATATTATGATAGTTCCTGAAAAAGATGCAACGGATGCCATTTTGTTGCTTAAAAAGGCAAAATATTTGGCTTATATAATCGGGCATATAGAAAAAGGAGGCAAGTGTGTTAGATACTTATAAGCTGAAAAGATTCATTAAACGAGCATTTACTCCTATAACAATTATGTTCATTCCTCATACTAACAGAAGTCCATTGAATGTTAGATTCCCTTTTATTGGAATCTTTATCTCTGTAATATTATGGTGTTTTGGCGCTGTTTACATTTTTTCGCTTACCATGCACGCTGTTGAATATTATGAGATGAGACAAAGCTTAAATTATTATTCACAACAGTTTTTGGAGTGGAAGAACACAGTGTCTGCGATTAAGAGAGCTGAAACCGAGTTTAAAAAATTATTCTCTCTTTCTTCTAAGGAAGATGTGCTTGAAAATATTGATATATCAGATAGTGGGTCAATTGATATGGAAGACCTAAAGAAAGAGATTAGCAAATCCATCGAAACTATCGGTGAAATAAGGGAATATTTACATATTCAGCGAGATATATATTTTGCCACGCCAATGGGAGTTCCTGTAGATGGTTGGATTAGCTCAGGTTATGGAAAAAGAATACATCCTATAAGCGGGAAAGAAGAATTTCATGCAGGCATTGATATTGCAATAAGCCCAGGCACTGCTGTTAGAGCTACAGCAGATGGAATAGTAAGTTTCTCAGGATGGAGTGGAGGAAGCGGAAAGGTTGTTGTTTTAGAACATGGCCACGGGTTTTCGACATTATATGCTCATAACAAAATAAATACCGTAAATATTGGACAGAGGGTTAAAAGAGGCGACATAATCGGCTATGTAGGTGCCACTGGGAATGCTACAGGCCCACATGTGCATTATGAAGTATGGAAAGACGGCAGACATGTTAATCCCAAGAAATATATAGGAGGGAGTTCATAGTGTTTACAAGGAGCAAGGAAAAAATCGAATCGTTTATAGGAATTAATTCAAAGTTTAAAGGGGATATTGATACAAAGGGCACATTAAGAATTGATGGTATTATGGAAGGTAGTATAAATGCTGACTGGGCAATCCTCGGTGAAAAAGCCCTTCTAAAGGGCAATATTATAGCGAGAGGCATTATTGTAGGCGGCAAGGTTGAAGGAAATCTTACAGCAAAGGAGATAGTGGAAATAAAACCAAAAGGTCATGTAGTTGGAGATATATCTACAATTAAGTTGACAATTATAGAAGGTGGTAAGTTTGATGGCAGGTCATCTGTATCAAAGAGTGAGTCAGAAGTGACAGTACCTCAGGCAAAAAAAGTATGAAAAGCTAAAATCCCCATGGTTGTGATCCATGCTTTTTGAACCCTTTATCCAGAGCTATAATATCTAAATAAAAAGTAGCGATGTCCTCTAAGTTAAGATCAGGCTCGTAAGCAAGCTTACCTGAATTAATAGTTTTGATATATTTGTTACATTTATTACATGCATCTATTCTATAAACCTCCTGCCCATCTTCATAAAAATAGTGAAGCGTCTCATGATCTTTGTTTTCACAGAAAGGACATTTAAGACGTTCACTCTGCCATTCAAATCCACAAAAGGAGCATATTAGATAACGTTGTCCTTCTCCTTTTAAAGCAGATATCTGAGGCAATGACCCACAAATAGGACAGTACCCCCTAAACCAACCTTTTATGCTAACCTGATCTTTTAGTTTTTCGATATTGGCAGTAATTGATGGTCTGATACTCATATGAATCAAAAATTTAAAAATAGCACTGTCAATTTCTAAATCTTCTGTGGCCTTATCGAGGAAAACGTCATCATAAAATTTTGATAAAAATTCATCAGGGGACAAAGACTTATTCTTGACAGCATCTTCGATTATCAAAATATTTTTATTCATCTTGGCTGTTGCATTTTTACCAATCTTGCATAATTTTTCGAATAACCTTATTGAACAAGGGATATCCAGACTGAATTCCTCTTTACTGATTAACGGAAATCCTTCATTGATATGTAATTTTTTTACATCTTCTCTAATAGGTAAAGGTTTAATATTAATAGATGCCTTAATACCCTCTTGTTCTTCTACAACCTTCTCATAAAAATCGAGTATTTCTTTACAAACAAACTCTTTTCTTTTTAATAATTCTACTTGTTCTTTTATCTTGCTCATGTCAAAATTATAACATTCTTTAGATAAAAAAGGGGTTTGTTCTGAGTTAACTCAGAACAAACCCCTTTAAAAGTAATCACTTAACTAATTTTTAACCTGCCAGATTGGAGGAACTTACTACATGCCGATTTAGTTTTTTGGCTGATACAAATTTCACAATTTCTGTAATATTGGGTGCCTCTGCGAACTTGTGATATTTTATAGGTTCATCAATCACCAGAAAGATTATCCTGACAAAATCATGGTTAAGAAGCTGTGCCTTTGGATATATCGGCTTAACTTCAGCAAGTCTCTTGTCTGCCATTTCTAAAATTTTGTCCCGATCACCAAAATTTATAGCGCCTGTAGGACAGGTTTTAACACACGCTGGTAAAAGCCCTTCCTTAATCCTGTCAATGCACATGGTACATTTTGCCATTCCCTGAGTTTTCTCGTCCCAGCGAGGGATATCCCACGGGCAGGATTCCCTTATAGCCTTGAAATCTGCTGCCTTTATTTTTACTTCTGGATGATAAATTACAGCACCTGTGTCCTCGTCTTTAATAATGGCTTTTATACCTAAAGATTCAGCCATCATTTTGCATGGTGGTTCAATACAGTGTCTGCACTGATCTGCAAAGAAATACCATCTTGGTTTTCCCTCAACTTCCATCTCGTTAAATCTCACCAATTTGTAGGTAAGATACGATAGATCTTCTGGATTCTGATGATTTCCACGTTGTTTAGTTTTAGTTGCCGGATTCATATTCCATTGTTTACATGCTACTTGACACCCACGGCACGCTGTACATTTGGTTGTGTCTATAAAAAAGGATTTACCTGACATTTGTTATCACCTCCATTAGGCTTTCCCAGCCTTTTTGGCCGGTTGAGTTATTTTTGTTACATTAGCCATAAAAGCTTTTGATTCGGGTATCATGGTATTAGGATCACCAATAGTAGGAGTTAGTAAATTAGCACTGTCACCGCCATCTTCTGGCTGAAGCCATCCAAAGTGCCATGGAATTCCTATCTGATGAACTGTCTGACCAGCAATCATAAATGGTTTAAGACGGAATGTTACAATAGCCACTGCTTCTAATTTACCTCGTGGTGTTTCCACAATTACCCAATCACCGTTCTTAATCTCTCTGAGTTCAGATAGTTCCTTGCTGATTTCACAGAAGACCTGTGGTTCTGCCTCAACGAGCCATGGCAGCCAACGCGTTAAGACGCCTGTCTGCCAGTGTTCTGTTACCCTATAAGTTGTGCAAACAAAAGGATATCTCGGGTCGCATGTAGCAAATGTATCAGGTCCGCCTTCGAATATCTTTATAACAGGATTTATTCTTTGGTTAGACATAAGATTTTTTTCAATCGGGCATTCCAGAGGCTCATAATGCTCAGGGAACGGACCATCTTTCAGTCCGGGACCAAATATTGAAGCCACACCGTCAGGCTTCATAATGAAAGGATAGACTCCCTCTGTTCCCATAGGTGGTGCAGGACCATCTGGGATATCACCAACCCACTTTTTATTTTCAACATCCCATTTAAGAATAGCCCTCTTGGGATTACGAGGAGTTCCATCCACATCAACTGAGGCACGATTATAAATAATCCTTCTATTAACAGGCCATGCCCAAGACCATTGGGGATACAGTCCGAGTCCTGTCGGATCATCCTTTTTCCTACGGGCAGCCATATTACCTGCTTCGGTGTAACTTGCGGAGTATATCCAATTACCACAGGATGTCCGACCATCATCAAGCAAGAACACAAAGCTCGGTACTAACGTACCTTTTTTGTAAGACTTTTTGTCTACAGGATGCTCAGGTATATCTTCAAGGAAGTAGCCATTGATCTCCTTGGCTATTTTATGAACATCAAGATGTCCATCTGTCTCATAATCCCATTTGAGATTTATTATGGGATCAGGGAAGGCACCTTTTTCTTTCTGATAAAGGGCTTTAACCTTGTTAAATAGATCAAATATGATCTCACCATCAGGTCTTGCATCGCCTGGAGGGTTTGCACATTTCCATCGCCACTGCATCCAGCGACCACTGTTTGATATGCTGCCCTCTTTTTCCATAAAAGCTGCACATGGTAATTGAAATACCTCTGTCTTTATATTCTTTGGATCCATACCAGGTCCCTTCCAGAAGGAACCTGTTTCACTATCAAATACATTGACATTAACCATCCAGTCGAGTGTTGTTAGTGCTTGACGTACCTTTCCTGAATTAGCACCTGAACATGCAGGGTTCATACCCCACGCAAAGAAACCTGTAAACTTGCCTTTGTACATCTCGTCGAAAAGGTTAAGCCAAGAAGCATCCTGTGTAGGGTCAAGCTTTGGCAGCAAGGCGTATCCAAAATCGTTATCTTTTACAGCCTTATCCCCATAATATGATTTTAAAAGACTTGCTACATATTTTGGCCTGTTTTTCCACCAGTTAACACTTCTCGTGTCTTTGGATGAGGGGGTTGTTTTATTGTAATCCTCAAGTGTTTGCCATTGTGCGCGAGGGGTTGGCAAGTATCCAGGAATAATATGGTAAAGCAATGCCTGATCAGTAGAACCCTGTACGTTGGATTCTCCTCTCAGCGCATTAATACCGCCGCCTGCTATACCCATATTGCCGAGAAGGCATTGAATAATTGACATAGCACGAATGTTCTGAACACCAACAGTGTGCTGGGTCCATCCCATTGCATACAACTCTGTGCCAGCTTTATCAGGCTTTCCTGTAGAGCCGTAAACCTTATATACCTTTTCAAGGTCTTGCTGTGGTGTTCCGGTAATCGCTGTTACTTTCTCAAGTGTATATCTTGAATAATGCTTCTTGAGGAGTTGGAAAACACATCTCGGATCCTGCAGTGTCATATCTCGTTTCGCGATACCGTTCTCATCCTTTTCTAATGCCCATGTGGAGGCATCATATGCTCTCTTACTCGGGTCATACCCTGAAAAAAGTCCATCATCGAAACCGAATTTAGGGTTTACGATAAAGGAGGCATTAGTATAATTTTTAACATAAAATTCATCATAGAGATTATTGTCCAGAATGTATTTGATCATACCGCCGAGGAATGCAATATCTGTTCCTGAACGAAGTCTGACAAAAATATCAGCCTTAGTTGAGGTACGTGTATATCTTGGATCTACATGGATGAATATCGCTCCTTTGTCTTTGGCTGCCTGAATCCATTTGAAAGAGACAGGATGATTCTCTGCAACATTACTGCCCATATTCAGAATGACGTCTGCATTTCTGAAATCAATATAGTGATTTGTCATTGCACCGCGACCGAACGACTCTGCCAGAGCCGCTACAGTAGCGCTGTGTCATATACGTGCCTGATGTTCAATATAGACGAGGCCGAGTGCCCTGAGCATTTTCGAATATAGCCAGCATTCTTCGTTGTCCAATGCTGCGCTACCAACTGAAGCTATACCATCGGTGCGATTGACCACTTTCCCATCAGCATTTTTCTCATTGAAGCTTTTATCTCGGCTTTTTTTGATATTCGCAGCAATCTTATCCAGTGCCCAATCCCAGCTGACCTCTTTCCATTTAGTACTGTATGGAGCACGATAACGAACCTTTTGAAGGCGGTGTGGATTAACAGCAATTTGATAGCTTGCTGCTCCCTTAGCGCAAAGCGCCCCTTCGCTGATGGGATGATCAGGGTCCCCTTCAGCATTAATTACTTTACCCTTTTTGTCTGTAGCGACAAGAATGCCGCATCCTACAGAACAGAAACAGCATATAGTGGGTGTTTCCTTAGCATTTTTTATACGAAGGTCAGTCCGTAGCTTAGCAGCATAAACCTGAGCAGGTGTAAGATCAAAGCCAAATTGGGCGAAGGTCAAACCAGCTACAGTTACTCCCGAGACTTTTAAGAAGTCCCTACGTGTAATAGTTTTCATAAAAACTCCTTTCTTTAAAGGTTTTACAAAAAATTCTATAAACTTGCTCTTTTAATTTTAAAATCACACCTACATATTAATATAGATTTAGTTAATATATACCAACATATATATCAAAATAACATATGAGTGTCAAGAAAAAAATATATAAAAAAGTTATAAATGGAACAATCATATCACATAGCGGTACAAATGATAATGAAAAAATCCTCCCTCACCCCCCTTAGTAAGGGGGGACGCAGAAGGGTCAAAGGGGGGAAGTACAAAGGGGGGATTATCAGGTGAAAAATATAAATGTTACGTAACACGTACGGAAAATGACTGCTCTTGACACATTATACATTGTTTGGTAACTTACAACTTTAAAATACTCTTCATCATGACAAAAAAATATATCTTCCGAAAATCTAAGGAACTTGTTTCCAAAGATGATTTTTTTCTCTGGCTTGATTCCCTGAGGAAAAATTATAAACTTATAGGTCCTGTGAGGGATGAAAATCAGACTACCTTCAGAGAATTGAATTCTTCAAAAAAACTTTTTATGGAATATGAGACTACCATGCTCTCTCCTGGAAAGCTTTTTATATATAAACAAAGGGAAGAACTTTGTAAATTTAAGATGGATGGCAGAATATCAGTTGAAGAAGCTCTTCCACTTTCCGATAAACAGATAATTGTTGGAGTTCATCCCTGTGATACTAACGCGATACTATATCTTGACAGAATATTCTTAGGAGCGTTTAAGGATCCATATTATGAAAGCAGAAGAAAAAACACTATAATAATATCCCTTAACTGCACACAGGTTTTGAAAAATTGTTTCTGTTCTTCAGTCGGCACAGGGCCATTTCTCAAGGCATCATCAGGTTATGATATGCTCCTTACAGATTTTGATGATAAATATCTTGTCGAGATAAAAAGTAAGAGGGCAGAGAAATTATTTAATATCAAGGGGAAGCGAGCAGGGGCAATTGAACTAAAGATAAAATCAGATAAGGAAAAATCATTATTGAATAAGTTCGAAAAGACTATTAATGTCAAAGGACTTGATAATCTCTTCAGAAACAACCTGAACCATCCTGTCTGGGAGCATACAGCAGAAGATAAGTGTTTATCCTGTTCAAACTGTGTTATGGTATGCCCAACCTGTTTCTGCTACGACATATTAGATGAGGTTTCTGTTGATCTTAAAACTGCGAGGCGATTTAGGCAACTTGATGCATGTCAGGACTTAAGGTTTGCAGAGGTACACGGTGATAATTTCAGAGGGGGTAGGGGAGCAAGACTCAGACAATTTGTTACACACAAGTTAAACCAGAATAAACAGTTTGATATTATTGGGAGTGTTGGTTGCGGCAGATGTATAACATGGTGCCCAACAGGAATAGATATTACAGAGATAGCAAAAGAAATACAGAGGCATGAACCTGCTTAAGCCAATAAAGGCAAAAATAAAGGATATAAAACAAGAATGTGAAGATATTAAAACATACACGCTTTTTGTAAAGGGTTTATTTGGAGCAATGCCAGGTCAGTTTAACATGGTTGGTTATCCGGGAGTAGGAGAAGCTCCTATATCTCTGAGTTCTGTTGTTTATAACGGATGTTTTGAACATACTATAAAAGGTGTTGGACGGGTGACAAAATTTTTAGAGAGGTTTAGAAAAGGAGATGAAATATTAATTCGCGGACCTTTTGGGAAGGGTTGGCCCCTCGACAAAGTAGGGGGTAAAGATATTCTATTAATTGCAGGTGGTGTTGGTCTTGCACCAATAAGACCTGTATTACAGAAAATTTTGAGCAAAAGAAAATCCTTTGGGAAAATCAGTCTTCTTTATGGAGCAAAAAATGAAAAAAGAGTGCTGTTTATAAATGAATTTGATAAGTGGCAGAAAAATATCTCGCTTTATCTAACAGTGGATGAGGTTGTACAACACCCCCCCGTATCCCCCCTTGCCGAGAGAGGAAGCAATGTAGGTCTTGTTACTGATCTTCTTGATAAAGTTAAAATTGATTCTAAAAATACATTTGCATTTATTTGTGGCCCTGAAATAATGATGCGGTTTGTATGCCTGAGACTTCTTGCAATGAGAGTTGATAAGTCGAATATATATGTATCTCTCGAAAGAAGGATGAAATGTGGCATCGGACATTGTGGACATTGTCAGCACTTTGGATTATTTGTATGCAAGGATGGCCCTGTGTTTTCTTATGATCAAGTATGCGGACTGCCGGATGGCTTATTGTAAGTCTTCCCTGTCGAGACAGATAAAGGAAAAAGTCCCCTTTTGGGAGGGGATTTAGGGGTGGGTATTAGATAGTGAAACACACCACCTAACCCCTCTCAAGAGGGGACTTATAAATGAGCGAGGATAAAATCATAGGAAATTATGAAAAAACTCAGACTCGGATTTTTTAAATACTCATGTTGTGCAGGATGCGAGTTTCAATTTATGTATTTTCAGAAACATATCCTCGAAACAGTCGCAAAATTCGATTTTGTATTTGCAAAAATGCTTAAAAGAGGAGGAGACCATCATGGTTCCTTTGACATATCGTTCGTTGAAGGCACTATAACAGAATCATGGCAGGTAGATGAACTTAAAAGAATAAGAGAGCAGAGCAAACTGCTTTTTGCAATAGGTACATGTGCCATAAATGGAGGGATACCAGCTATAAAATCCACGATACCCGAGATTGAGGTACAAAAAAGAGTTTATAAAGATATATCCAATATATATTCTATAAAACCCCATTCAATAGATGCATATGTAAAAGTAGATGGATTTATAAGAGGATGCCCACCTGGAGAAAGAGATCTGTACGAAGCACTATCTTCATTATTTCTCAGAAAGAAAGCAGACTTCATTCAATACAGCGTTTGTGTGGAATGTAAATTAAAGGGCAATAAGTGTGTTCTGGTGGTTCACAATATTCCCTGTATGGGACCTGTAACAAATGCTGGATGTGGTGCATTATGCCCTTCACTGAACAGGGCATGTTATGGATGTTTTGGACCTATGAAACAGGCAAATGCAAAAGCCCTTGCAAAAAAATTTGAAATGATGGGATTGTCAAAGGACAACATTGTTAGAAAGTTTACGCAGTTTGGTGCTGATACTATTGAATTTGCAAAGGTGGTAGAGCCTTATGAAGATTAAGATAGATTATATAGCACGTGTTGAAGGAGAGGCATCAGTTAAGTTTGAGATAAAAGGGGGAAAACTTAAGGAACTTAAACTTAATATATGGGAGCCTCCCCGATTTTTTGAGGGCTTTCTTGTTGGAAGAGGATTTGATGAAGTTCCTGATATAGTTTCGAGGATATGTGGCATATGCCCTGTGTCTCATATTACCACCTCGATATATGCACTCGAAAAAGCAATTGGTTTTATACCTTCTGCAGAAATTAAAAAGATCCGGAAGATAATGGCATTAAGCCAGATAGTATCAAGCCATCTTGTGCATCTCTATATGCTCGTGTTGCCTGATTATCATAGACTGGACATGTTTACCGGGCTTAAAAAGGAAGCAAATAGGCTTTTAAGGCTGAAAGAGGCTGTAAATAATATTACAGCCTTATTTGGGGGCAGACCACTTCATCCGGTTACAATGATAGTGGGTGGGTTTACAAATGTCCCGCACAGGGATGAGATTGGAAATTTGATTAAGCAACTTGAATCTGTAAAACCAGACGCAATAGATACATTAAAGATGATATCAGAACTACGTTATCCTGATCTTAAAAGTGATGTAGAATATGTGGCTATTAACAGCGAGGATGATTATGCGATAAATGAAGGACATATTATTACAAGTTCTGGTCTAAAAATAAAAATGAGGGAATATGATTTTTACTTTAAGGAAAAGGAAGTCTCTTATTCGAATGCAAAAAAAACAATATTAAAAGGGAAACCGCCGATTATGGTAGGTGCCCTCTCAAGGCTTAATATTAAATTTAATATGCTTCATCCCGAGGCTAAAAAGGCAGCAGAGGCTATAGGTTTTGAGCCATTTGAAATAAATCCTTTCCTTAATAATAAAGCACAGGCGATAGAGATAATACACGGTATATGGGAATGCATTGAGATCCTTGATTCGCTTTCTCTTAAGGATTATTTTTCCAATGTTAAAGTCGAAGGAGGTTCAGACGCTGCTGTAACCGAAGCCCCTCGTGGATTACTTTGTCATCAATATGAATTGAATAAACAGGGGATTATAGAAAAAGCAAATATCATTACTCCAACAGCGTATAATTCCCTGAGCCTTGAAGAGTCACTGAAAAAGCTGGTGAACGAAAATATAGACAAACCAGAAGATGAAGTTTCTCTTTTGTGCGAGATGCTCGTAAGGGCTTACGATCCCTGCTTTTCCTGCTCTGTACATTAACCCAGATAATTCATAAATTTTCATGATCAAACAGGGGATAGAGTATTTGAGCGGATTTTTTTGCCGATGGTCAAATGAGAATATTTCAATTATAAAGAGGCAAAAGCCTCGGAGTCCCGACTTTATGTCGGGACGAGAATGAGCGAGAATACTCTATCCCCTGTTCTTACGCGCCAACAAAATATTTATTTCATTAATAATGCTTTCTACTGAGTTGAATACACCCTGATGAATTCCAACCACAACATCTCCGCCTTGAGCATCTTTTATAACAAATATTGTATAGGGTGCTCGAGGGCTACCTAAAGCTTTATGGGCAGCAAAATCAGGGTCGGTGAAAATAGGATAAATAATTTTATATTCTTTCTTAAAATTATTTACCTCTTTCCGATTATTTCCGGCTGCAATACTGATTATCTTTACCTTACCTTTTAAGTCAGTGTCATTTTGTATTATGTAAAATACATCATTTAAGACAGGGATATTATTTCTACAGCTTATGCAATAAGTGCTTGTAATTTCAACAATAATGAGGTGACCTTTTATTTCTTTGAAAGAAGGAAATTTCTTTTTAGATATTCCGAGATATACAGAATCTTCTTCTGTCAAATTATCTTTAAATATCAATTCAGGGAAAATATCTGATATATTAATTGGTTCTGTTTGTGATAGGGCATTCCCGATAAAAAGCGATAAAAAAACAAAGCAGAAAAGACTTAGAAGTGGCTTATTTTTCAAGTTTCTCAAGTTCGTTAATAAGAACATCGAGTCGCGGTCTTTTATTTATATCATGTACGTCAATGTATTGAATTATACCTTTTTTATCTATTACAAACAATGCCCTCTCAGATACACCATCTGAACGTAAAACTCCATATTTTTTAGCCACTTCACCATGAGGCCAGAAATCAGAAAGAACAGGGAACCAGAGATTGCCCATCTCGTTTGTCCATGCATGTAATGTAGGGATACTATCTACAGTAATGCCAATTAATATAGCATCATTTTTATCAAAAAAACTTTTTGCTATGTTATAGCCGGGCCATTGATCAGAACAGACAGGCGTCCATGCAGCAGGCACAAAAGATATCACCACATTCTTTTTGCCAAAATACTGGCTTAGGGAAACCCTTTTTCCTGAAACGGAAGGAAGACTAAAGTCAGGAGACTTATCTCCTATTTTAAGTTTGGCAGTACTGTCAACAGGTTTAAGTATGCCAGGATTATAAATTTTACCGTTGAATTGCTCAGAAAGACTATAACCTGTTATTGGAATAAATAGTAGAATCGTAATTACAAATATTGTTAAAAAATATAATCCTACTTTATTCATCTATACCGCCTTTTTTAATAATAATGTCAAGAAACTGGTGTGGATCCTGAATGCTTCCGGATTTGGAATAAATAATCTCATTAAAACCATCTGCAAGTTTAAATACAAAAAAGTACGGGGTTCTGACATCACCCACTATTTTGTGAATAGTGAAAGATTCATCAGGAAAAAGAGGAAAGGGGACATTGTATTGATTTTTAAAGACATCCACTTCAAATGCTGTATTGCCAGCGCCAATTCCAATAATTTTAATCGTGTCTTTAATATCTGGTGTATTATTTATAATCTGATAAAGCTCGTTAACCATAGGCGCCTCTTTCTGGCAATAGGGACAATACATGCTGAATATCTCGAGAATTATTAGTTTTGATTTTATTTGGGACAGATTAAAGGAGTCTTTCTCGATTATCCCGAGATAGTTCTTTTCGGTTGCATTTTGCGGTGCAGGAAGTAGTATATCTGGAAAGACATCCCCTTCTAATGGACATTCAGCAGCGAGCACAATCTGGCACAATAAAAGACAAATAACTGATAATAAAAATAGGGATTTTTTCACCATATTTTAATATTAGCAAAATTATCTTGTGAATGCGAGGAGTTTTTAAAAAGAGGATTGATGTATCAGGAAAATATCGGAAGGCAGGTCATCTTTTCAAGGAATTACGTGATTAATCAACTGAGTCTTTATTTCTTCAAACAGCGATTCAGGCTCTTTAAAAAAGTCCTGCACAACCAGTATCTTGTAAGGTTTTGATCTTTTATCAACTATAACTATCAATGGTGTCCTTGTCTCCTTCATAGCCTTGTGAATCTTAAAGTCAGGGTCAGGGATAAGAGGAAAAGAGACATTAAAATATTTTCTAAAGTGTTCAACCTCTTTATTATTATTACCTGCGCCTATCCCTATCATTTTTATGTTTTTATTAACAAAATCGTCTCTCTGAATCAAACCAGATAACGTATTAAGTTTATCAGCATATTTCTGACACACGGGGCAATAAATGGAAAAGATTTCTATCCATAGAAAATCGGATTTAACATTGCTTAAATGATATGTCTTTTGATCCAAAAAACCGAGATATTTTTTATCTTCTGCTGTAAATTCTCCTTTCATAGAAATGTCAGGAAAGACATCACCGGCGTTGATCGAGGGCTGAATAGCAAAACTATTCTCTGTAATAAAATAAAAAAGAAGGAAGCTAAAGATGTAAAAAATATATTTAGACATCTGTTTTTTTACTGAATAGAAGCATTAGGAAACGGTGGCTGAATCTCCTTCTTTCGAGCATAAAAAGTAATATTGCCATTAATAGCCAGAATATATTTAGTGTAATGTGTAGATAGTTGGTTCCTGAAAAGATATTATCTTCAGGAAAACAGCCGCAATAAAAGTCTAATCCTCTAACTATATTAAATCCGATGGAAAGGATAAATACAACCAGCAAACCGCATTGTATAATTGCACATGATCTTACAAAGATACCCATAATAAGAAGTATCCCGATCCATAGCTCAAGCCACGGTAATATTATCGCTGTGATATTTATAGCCCAGAAGGGTAGTATTTCATATTTTGCAATTATTTGTGAGAAGTCAACAGGGTTGTTGATTTTATGAATGCTTGCGTATACAAACATCAAACCGAGAAATATTCTTAAGAGGAATATAGAAATCCCACGATGAAAGAATATATTTTTTATTTTCGATATTGTTCCCTTTAGAATCTTTATCATGCCTCAGAAATGACAGTAATATTTCTATAACCTTTCAGAGAAAGACGGTGGGCAAGTTCAAGGTCATAAGTCTGGCTTAAAGTCCTTCCGTAAATAAAAATAGGTGTATCAATCGAGACATTTGCGAGATAGAGGGAATAGAAAAAATCAAATTCCGATACTGGGAAGTTTACTGAATTGGGCAGATGATTTTTTTCATAATAATTATGTGGACGGGCATCGAAGATAAATCCACTAAAATTCGTGTGTTGAAATTGGCTAAATTCATTTATGCTTATAGTTTGATATTGTAAGCTCTTTATATGGGAAGGAACCAGTGACACTTTATTTGCTCGTAATTCATTTGCTAAAAAACCAATAAAAATAGCAACTACCATAATGATAATAACATCAAAAGCCACCTTTTTCCATTTTATTGTCATAATTTTCCTTTAAAATATTAAAGATTAATTTTTAAAATACCATAAAAAAGGTTACAGATAAGTTACAAAAAACAAAAATATATCCAAAATACCAGGATTGAATTTATTGCTATTGTAGGGTATCCTATTAATCTAAACATTTTAAATTTAATCCTTATCGGGGAGGTTATTAATGGCAAAAAAGGCAAAAAAGTATGTTTACTTTTTCGGTGGCGGTAAGGCAGATGGAAGAGGAGATATGAAAGACCTTCTCGGCGGAAAAGGTGCCGGGCTCGCAGAGATGACAAATCTTAAAATCCCAGTTCCTGCTGGGTTTACTATTACAACAGAAGCGTGTAACGAATATTTTAGGGCGGGTAAGAAATATCCTCCGGGGATGTGGGAACAGGTTCTCGAGAACCTGAAAAAAGTAGAGAAAGCGATGGGTATGAAATTTGGTGATTCTGTTAATCCCTTATTAGTTTCAGTGCGTTCAGGAGCAAAATTTTCCATGCCCGGGATGATGGATACTGTTCTCAATCTGGGTCTTAACGAAACCACAATGAATGCACTTATAAAAAAGACAGGTAATGAACGGTTTGTATATGATGCATGCAGAAGGCTTATTACAATGTTTGGCAGTATTGTTATGGGAGTGGACAGGCAGAAGTTCGAGAGGGCACTTGAGGAGATGAAGGAAAGGAAAGGCGTTCATCTTGATACAGAACTTACATCTGATGACCTTAAACATCTTGTTGAAGAATATAAGATTATTTATAAAAAGGCCACTGGAGAGGAATTTCCCTCGGCTCCCTATGAACAGCTTAAAAAGGCCATCAATGCAGTATTCAGTTCATGGTTTGGAGACAGGGCTATTAAATATAGAAAATTGAATAACATCCCTGATAACCTCGGCACAGCGTGCAACATGCAATCAATGGTATTCGGAAATTTGGGTGAAAACTCAGGCACAGGGGTTGGCTTTACAAGGGACCCATCTACAGGGGAGAAGAAATTTTTTGCAGAATGTCTTATAAATGCACAGGGGGAGGATGTAGTTGCTGGTATTAGAACCCCCCTTCATATAGATGAACTGAAAAAGAGGCTCCCAAAGGCATATTCAGAACTTAATAATATCTATAAAAGACTTGAGAAACATTATAAGGATATGTTGGATATTGAATTTACGGTACAGGAAGGCAAACTATACATGCTTCAAACGAGGGTGGGTAAGAGGACAGCCGCAGCCGCCTTAAAAATAGCTATTGATATGGTAAAAGAAAAATTGATAGATAAAAAGACTGCTGTACTCAGAATTGACCCACAGCAACTTGATCAGCTTCTCCACCCAATGATAGACCCGAAGGCTCAGGTTAAGATTATCGCAAAAGGGCTTCCTGCATCTCCAGGGGCAGCGGTTGGGAAAGTTGTATTTACAGCAGATGATGCAGAAAAGGCAGCAGAAAAAGGCGAGAAGGTTATTCTTGTCAGGACAGAGACATCACCTGAAGACATCGGGGGGATGAACGCTGCAAAGGGGATCCTTACTGCGAGGGGTGGCATGACTTCCCATGCGGCTGTTGTTGCGAGAGGGATGGGTAAATGCTGTGTTGTAGGTTGTGGTGCAATAAATATTAACGAGATTCAGAGATATGTTACAGTTAACGCTCTTGTTATAAAAGAAGGTGATTATTTAACCCTTAATGGTACAACAGGTGAAGTTATGCTCGGGGAGGCGCCTCTTGCAATGCCGGCACTTACAGGTGATTTTGGCAAGTTCATGAAATGGGTTGATGAATTCAGGAAGATAGGTGTCAGGACTAATGCTGACACCCCTCATGACTCGGAAGTAGCAAGAAAATTTGGTGCAGAAGGGATTGGTCTTTGCAGGACAGAACACATGTTCTTTGCGCCTGAGAGGATAATTGCTGTAAGGGAAATGATTCTTTCTGAGGATATTGAGGGTAGGAAAAAGGCACTTGCCAAGCTACTTCCAATGCAGAAAGGCGATTTTATAGAAATATTAAAGGTTATGAAGGGTCTTCCTGTGACAATAAGATTGCTTGATCCTCCTCTTCACGAATTCCTGCCACATACAGATGAAGATTTAAGATCCCTATCAGCCTCAATGGATGTCCCTTTCGAAAAGCTCAGGGCAAGAAATAATGCATTACACGAATTTAATCCAATGCTTGGACACAGGGGATGCAGGCTCGGAATAACATATCCTGAGATTTACGAGATGCAGGTCAGGGCAATAATGGAGGCTGCCTGCGAGCTTACAAAACAAAAAATTAAAGTAATACCTGAAATAATGATACCACTTGTTGGGCATATAAATGAGCTTAAAATGATGAGGGAGCTTACTGTTAATATTGCAGAAGAAGTTCAGAAAGAATACAAGACAAAGGTTAATTATACTATTGGGACAATGATAGAACTTCCGAGGGCTGCTGTGACAGCAGATGAGATAGCCACTCAGGCTGACTTCTTTTCCTTTGGCACAAACGATCTTACACAAACGACATTTGGTCTTTCGAGGGATGACGCAGGGAGATTCCTCCCTTATTATGTTGAAAAAGGCATACTTGATGATGATCCATTTATTACGCTCGACCATCGCGGTATAGGTCTCCTTATGAAGATTGGAGTAGAAAAAGGCAGAAAGACAAAGAAGAGCCTTAAAATGGGTATCTGCGGTGAACACGGAGGCGACCCAGAGTCTGTTGAATTTTGCCATAAGATAGGACTTGACTATGTTAGCTGTTCACCTTATAGGGTCCCTATTGCGAGACTTGCAGCAGCACAAGCGGCTCTCAAAGAGAAGACAAAAAAGGATTTAAGTAAATCAACTGTATAAATAACCCTTTAAAAGGTTCCTGTAGAGATACGAGAAGGGTATTTTATGACTTAAGTGCTACAACTATTTGAATTTTTCTAAATATATGGTAAATTGATTTAAGAAATATGTTCTTAAAGAAAAGAGAGTTAAGATTAAGGCGGGCTATTTTAAAGGGTGTCTATGAAGATAACTTAAGAATTGTTGGGAAATGGCATAAAACTATTTCGTGGAAAACACCTTCTTTTAGAAAAATTTTCTTATTGTTCTCTATAATAATTCTGACTGTTTTAGGACATCTTACCTTCATGAATTTTTCATCCGTGCAGGGAAGGCACTCGGCAGCAAATCTTGCCTCACAGAAGACATTTTTTCCGCGTGGTGAAAATTCTGTAAATCCCATAGATTATGCGGTCTTTCTTGATATCCCCAAAGAATTTCTGAGCAGCTTGTTTGGTTTAAAGGTAAAGACAATCATGATAGATCCGGGGCATGGTGGTTCAGACGTCGGATGTATAGGAGAAATGGGCACCTATGAAAAGGACATTACTCTGGATATAGCAAAAAGACTTAAGGAACGCCTTAAACAACATGGCTATAAGGTTTTAATGACACGCGAAGATGATATTACATTACCCCTTGCCAAGCGTGTAGAAATAGCCCAGTTGAGCAAGGCGGACATGTTTATCTCTATACATCTCAATTACCTTACAACAAAACCAATAAACATAATAGAAACATACTTTTTTGGTCCTCCTTCTGACGAAACAACACTCAAACTCGCAGAACGTGAAAATTCAGATTCGCAATATGGCTTAAGTGACTTTAAAAAAATACTCGAAAAGATGGAGGATGCGTTGAAATATCAGGAATCAAGTGAACTTGCAATATCTATACAGAAAAACCTGTTTTCGAATGTTAGGAAGGAAAATAAAAAGGTTAAAGATTATGGTGTGAAAAGGGCGCCTTTTGTTGTTCTACTGGGTGTTGATGTTCCTGCTGTCCTGACAGAGGTTTCGTGCCTGAGTAACATAGAAGAGGAGATTAGACTTAATACCGAAGGCTACAGGGAGAATATAGCGTATTATCTTGAGGCAGGTATGTTAGATTATTTAAATAAAAGGGGTGAAAAATATGAAGCAAAAAGAAGATAACATCTTATTTGTTGGAATTGATCTTGGAACATCGAGAAGTTCGATCTCCACGAGTAATGGAACAAGGAAATGGATCGAGAGTTATGTTGGTTGGCCAAAAGATTTTATCTCTTTAAAAGTAGTGGGCAAGCCTGTCCTATTTGGAGAGGATGCCCTTAAAAATAGACTTGCGCTTGATTTATGCAGACCCCTTGAACACGGCGTAATAAAAGAGGGCATCGAAAAGAGCGAAGAGGCGGTCAGGGAGATTATTAAACACCTGATAGAATGTGCTAAGCCAACTCCTGAACAGAGAATATATGCAGTTGTGGGAGTGCCTGCTGACACGCTGAAGACAAACAAACTCGCTATCAGAAGAGCTGTAGCAGAATTTGTACATTCTTTAATGGTTGTATCAGAACCTTTTGCAGTAGCTTATGGCTTGAATTTATTAGATAATGCAATGGTAATAGATATAGGTGCTGGAACAACTGATTTCTGCATTATGCACGGGAGTATACCTACAGAAGATGACCAGAAGACCATATTGCTTGCAGGTGATTATATAGATGAACAACTTTATAGTTACTTAGGAGAAAAGTATCCTAATTCAAAGTTCAATAAGAATATGGTTCGGAAATTTAAGGAACAATATAGTTTTGTGGGAAACTCGCCAGGAAATATTCAAGTGGAGATTCCTGTTGGTGGCAAGCCTGTTATGCATGATATTACGAATGAGATAAAACGTTCCTGCGAAAGCATTCTGCCTGCAATAATAGAGACAACTATTGAAATGATAGCAAGATTTGATCCTGAATTTCAGGTAAAGATAAAAAATAATATTATAGTTGCAGGTGGTGGTTGCCTTATCAGAGGTATCTCCGAATATTTATATGATGTGCTAAAAGAATATGGCCAATGCAAAGTTAGAAGAGTTGAAGACCCGCTTTTTGCAGGTTCAGATGGCGGACTAAAACTCGCACAGGATATGCCTACAAAATATTGGGAACCATTGTAGGTTTTCCGGCAAAACTATTAATTTAGGAGATCATTGTGGCAGAGAAATCAATTCTTGTAATTGATAATGAGACAGAAATAATACAAAGCATTATGTCGTCGCTTGAATCAGAGGGATATCTCGTCTTTACCTCTTCAGATGTAGATGTTAGCATTAAAATGGCTGATAAGATAAGACCTTCATTGATATTTATAAATATTGGCATAGGAGGGGTAAGTGGACTTGAGGCGTGCAAGAAAATTCATGACTCCGACATACTTAAAAGTGTACCTATTATTGTAATCACACCCCATGGGGGTACGATAGATTCGAGGTTAACTTCCACATACGGCATTGTTGATTTTCTTAAAAAACCTTTTAGTAATGAAGAACTTATCTCGAAAACAATAGGTGCCTTTGCTAAAGGGACTGTTTTACAGCCAGTGGAAGAAGAGATTGGTGGACAGATTTCTGAAACAGAGCATCTTGGCGCTGAACCTATTAGAGATGAGCTTGAGGTACAACCTGCTGAAGAACAAGTAGCCGCACAGCCATTGAAAGAAAGGTTTGATTTGCAGTCTTTTAAAGAAGAAAAGCCGGTATCAAAGCCTGTTGAAGAAAAAATTAAGATAAAGCCTGTTGAGATGAAACAGTTTAAAGAAAAACTTACCGAGGAAAGAATCGGAATAAAATCTTCCAAAGGAGAATTGCCTATTAAGGCAGTCGAAAATGAGATCGAAACTCAACTCTTGGAAGAACAGGTAGAGATAGAAAAAACTAAACCAACAAAAGTTGCGCCACAAGAGATTCAAAAAAGGATTACAAAAGAAATTGTTTCAGAAAAACCTAAAATAAAAAAAGAGGTAACTAAAGGTATGGGAAAAGAAATATTCGAGCATTACATTCCTGAAAAACAAGAAGAGGAAGAAACATCAAGTCCAACTCCTTTACCTCAAAAGAAAGACAGTCTTTACAGGGCAACAGGCAGAGGGAAGGGCGGTACTAATAAAAGACTAATGATATTGATTCTTATCCTCCTATTAATAACTATCGCAGCAGGGGTAGTGGCATATATGTACATAGGAGAAAAGATAAAGATCCAGATACCATTTATAAGCAAACCATCAAAACCAGTGGAACAACAACCTGTTCAGCAACAGGTTGTTGTTCCTCCGCAAGAAATACAGAAACCTCAAAAAGTTGAAGAGATCAAACCTGTAACTCCTTTGCCTGCGGTCGAGAAAAAGCCAAAACCTGAGATAGAATCAAAAACTAAACCTGTTTATTCTGTCCAGGTGGGTGCATTTAAAAATGAGATAAATGCAGCAATACTTATAAAGCAATATAAAGAAAAGGGATATAATGCGTTTATACACAAAAGCACAGAAAGAGATAAGGGGACTCTTTACAGGGTGTTGATAGGCAGCTTTAATGACAGAAGAGAAGCTGTTAATTTAGCTAATAGCATACGTAAAAAAGAAAAAATTAGTGTGACTATTTTTCACGAATAGAATTAAAACATATCTTCTTTTCTGCTAAAATTAATGCCTAACTTGTTATAATAGAAAGGTTAATTTTAGCCCGTATTATCAAATTAAACACACAGGATATGGAGGTCAATAATGGATTATTTTTTAAATGAAGACCAGGTGATGATAAAAAATCTGGCAAGGCAAATAGCTGAAGAAAAAGTTGTTCCTGTTAGGGCAGAGCTTGATGAAAAAGAAGAATTTCCATGGGAAATAATGAAGGTGCTTGCACAATCTGACCTCTTCGGTCTTTTTGTTCCTGAAGAATATGGGGGTCTTGGAAAGGGAAGCCTCGAACTGTGTCTTGCAGTTGAAGAGCTTTCAAGGGCGTGTCTCGGCGTGGCAACAACATATGCAGCAAATGCCCTCGGTACATATCCCCTCCTCCTTTTTGGCTCTGAGGGGCAGAAGAAAAAATATCTCCCTGATATCGCAGCAGGGAAAAGACTGGTTGCCTTTGCTATTACAGAGGCTAATGCAGGAAGCGATGCTGCCGGCATACAGACAACTGCAAAGCTCGATGGAAATGAATATGTATTGAATGGTACAAAACAGTGGATTACTAATGGAGGCGAGGCTGAAATTTATACAATAATTGCAATGACTGACAAATCAAAAGGAGCAAGGGGCGCTTCTGCATTTATAGTCGAAAAGGGCACACCTGGTTTTGGTTTTGGCAAAAAGGAAAAAAAGATGGGCATAAGGACATCTACTACAAGAGAACTTATTTTTGATAATTGTCGAATTTCTAAAGAGAATATCATTGGGAAAGAAGGACTGGGTTTTATTGTGGCAATGAGGACACTCGATAATGCGAGAGTAGGCGTTGGCGCGCAGGGCGTAGGAGTATCACAGGGAGCCTTTGAGGAGGCTGTTAAATTCGCAAGACAGCGAATACAATTCGGGCATTCTATAATAAGCTTCCAGGCTATTCAACACATGCTCGCTGATATGGCAACAGAAATAGAGGCAGCAAGGTCACTTGTATATTCTGTCGCAAGATATGTAGATAGCGGTGCAAAGGATATATCAAAACAATCTGCAATGGCAAAGGTTTATGCAACAGATGTGGCAATGCGTGTTACCGTAAATGCAGTCCAGGTTATGGGTGGTTCAGGATACATGAGAGAATACCCTGTTGAAAAGATGATGCGCGATGCGAAGATACTCCAGATTTATGAGGGAACAAATCAGATTCAGAGGAATGTTATTGGCCAAGCCTTAATAAAAGAGGCAGCAAGAAAGTGAAGCTCTTGACTAAAATCGGAGTTTTTAGCCAGCATCCATATAATGGAATGATAGACGGATTGTATATATAATAAAAACCATGCGAATACCGTATGAGTGGCTAAGGGAAATCGTTGATATAAGTTCCTCGCCTGATGTGGTGGCTGAAAGGCTTACTATGATTGGGTTTGAGGTTGAGGCAGTAGAATCTGTAGAAGATGATATTGTTTTTGAAATAAATGTCACGCCTAACAGGCCTGATTGTCTGAGCATCCTTGGTATAGCAAGAGAAATATCTGCTGCATTCAATGTCCTGCTTAAAGTACCTCAACACGAGATTAAGGGGGAACAGCCTGTTTCTGATTTTTCCATAGAGATATTGAGACCCGAACTCTGCAGTAGATATGCAGGTAGGTTAATAAAAGATGTCAATATTTCTGAATCTCCTGAGTGGATTAAAAGGCGGCTTGAAAAATGTGGGATAAGAACAATAAACAATGTGGTTGATATTACGAATTATGTGCTTCTGGAGTTTGGTCATCCGCTTCATGCATTTGATGCTGACACAATTAATGACAAGAAAATAATTGTAAATACAGCAGGCAAAAATAACAAGATTATAACCCTCGATGAAGTTGAAAGACCATTGCCTGAAGATGCTTTGCTTATATGGGATAGTGTGAGACCTGTTGCTGTTGCAGGTATCATGGGTGGTCTGAATACAGAGGTGACCAAAAAAACAAAAAACATTTTCCTTGAGAGCGCATATTTCGCGCCCTTTTCAGTCAGAAGGACATCGAGAAGACTGAACATTACCAGTGAGTCTTCTTACAGATTTGAGAGGGGTACTGACATAGAATTTCTTGAAAATGCCATGAACAGGGCAGCAGTTCTTATAAATGAGGTCGCTGGCGGAACAATTTATAAAATGATAGATGCATATCCAGCAAAATATAAAACAGAGCCTGTAGTAGCCGGATACGAAAGAATAAATAAAATCCTCGGGACAAACCTTTCTAATACCGATATGCTCGGAATCATGGAAAAGCTTGGCATCAGGACAGAGGATAGGGGAGATACTTTTCTTGCCTATCTCCCTTCTTTCAGACGGGATATACAGAGAGATAATGATATTGCTGAAGAGGTTGCAAGATTCTATGGCTATGACAGGATACCGACCACGCTTCCGAGAAGTGCGATTTTCTCGGGACAGTCAGATAAAAGATTAATAAATATTAAAAGAATCAGGGAGGCAATGAGAAAAGCCGGTTTCACAGAGGTTATCAATTATAGTTTTATGAATCCATATAGCCTTGATCTGCTTGATATTCCTGAGACTGATATAAGGCGTAATACCATTGTTATAAGTAATCCACTGAGGCAGGAAGAGTCTTTGCTCAGAACCACACTGGTCCCTGCATTGATCGAAAATTTTAAATACAACCTTGATAGAGGAATAAAAGATATAAGGTTTTTTGAAATAGCGAGGGTTTTTAAGAATATAGATAAGCCGTTGCCAAGCGAAGAATTAAGAATAGGGGGCATATTCTATAAGGATAAATTTCCATCTTTATGGAAGGAAGATACACGAGGATTTTTTATCACAAAAGGCGTGGTAGAATCCATGTTTGAAGAATTAAAAATAAGTGGATATTCATTCTCTCCATCGTCAGAACCATTTTTGCATAAAGGCGCCTCTTCTGATATCTCTGTTTCAGACTCATGTATTGGATATATTGGTGTAATCAGCCCTGAAATAATAGAAAGGCTTGACCTTAAAAGGCAGAAACCAGAGGTTGTCCTGTTTGATCTCAGCATTGATTTGCTTTTGAAATTTATACCTCATTCGATAAAGTATAGTCAAATCCCTAAGTATCCTTATGTAGAACGCGATATTGCTGTTGTAGTTGATGAAGGGGTTGCTGCATCCGAGATTGAAAAGATTATAAAGACCTTCCCATCAGAGTTTATAGAAGAAGTTTCAGTGTTTGATTACTATAAAGGAGGTAATATACCCCAGGGAAAGAAAAGCATAGCATTCAATATAATATACAGGTCAAAGGACAAAACTCTTACAGATGAAGAAGTTGAGAAACTTCATGCCTCCATGGTGGATTATATGCTTGAGAAGACAGGCGGGGAACTGAGAAGGTAGATTTCTGATATTCAAAACGGCAGCTCCAATGACATCACTCCATGAAAACTTTTTCTGTGAATAGGACAGGGTCCATGGTTCCTTAACATATCGAGATGTTCTCTTGTTGAATATCCTTTGTGCCTTTTAAAATTATAATCTGGATACTGTTGGTGATAGTCAAGCATTATCTTGTCTCTCGTAACCTTTGCTATTATTGAGGCAGCAGCAACCGAGGCGCTTATATCCTCTGCTTTTACAGGGGATAGCTGTTTTGTAGAGATTGATGGAAGCGACAGGGCATCAATAATAATTATATCAGGAGGCTCGGAGAGGTTTTCTATCGCAATCCGCATCGCAAGCCTTGTAGCCCTTAAAATATTCAGTCTATCTATATCTTCATGTCCAACGATGCCGATGCCTATATCTACAGAGGAGTTTTGAATTTCATGAAATAGGGATTCCCTTTCTTTCTCAGGAACTTTTTTGGAATCTCTCAACCCATCAATCCTTGCATCTTCCTTCAGAACAACTGCTGCTGCTACCACAGGTCCTGCGAGTGTTCCTCTTCCTGCCTCGTCAATCCCTGCTATCCTTAAAAATCCTTTTTCCCTCAGTGATTCATCGTATTTGTAGAGATCCATCGTATTGAGTCAGTTGTTGGATTTATTCAGTTGTTACTTCAGAAAGTCTCCCTTTTTCTTTAATCTTTGCTGCCTTACCTTTTTTGCCTCTTAAATAATATAGCTTTGCCCTTCTTACATCTCCTCGCTTCAGAATCTTTATCTTTTCAATAGCAGGAGAAAATAAAGGGAAGATTCTCTCTACGCCTATGCCAAAAGATATCTTCCTTACTGTAAAGGTTTCTCTGGTTCCACTTCCACGTCTGGAGATTACAACACCTTCAAAAGGCTGAATCCTTTCTTTATCACCTTCGACAACCTTTACTGAAATCTTTACGGTATCTCCGATACGAAAGTTTGTAATGTCTTTCTTAAAACCTTCTTCAACAGCTACTATCGGATTCATTTTCCCTCCTTTATCTCATTAATTAATATGTAGTCTTCATCGCTGAATTTGCTTTTTTCGAGAAGATCAGGTCTTCTCTGTAGTGTACGGCGCAATGCCTCTTTTCGTCTCCACCGCAGAATATCTTTATGATTTCCGGAAAGCAAGACTTCCGGAACCGCCATTCCCTTAAATACATAAGGTCTTGTATAATGCGGATAGTCAAGTATCCCCCACGAAAACGATTCTGTTTCGGCTGAATGAATATCGCCGAGCACACCCGGTATTAGTCTAGCAACAGCATCTATTATAACTAAAGCAGGCAGCTCTCCGCCAGTCAAGATATAATCTCCTATAGAGAGTTCATCGTCAGATAGTGATTTTACCCTTTCATCTATAGCCTCATACCTCCCACATAAAAATACAATATTTCTGTTTTCTTTTGAAAATTCCATAGCCATATCCTGGGTTAATTTTTTACCTGCAGGGCTGAGCATAATAACCCTTCTTTCAGAGGCTTTGGGATAAAGTGTTTCAACAGCCTTAAAAAAGGGTTCCGGTTTCATAACCATTCCTGAACCGCCTCCATAGGGATAATCATCAACAGTTCTGTGTTTATCTTCTGTAAAGTCTCTCAGATTATGAACTTTTACCTCAATAAGTCCTTTCTGGATAGCCTTTTTTAGAATACCTTCGCCAAGATAAGCATAGAAGATTTCAGGGAATATTGTAATTATGGCAAATTTCATAATATTCCCCCGCTATAAAATTAAGGGAGGGAAGAAAATTATATTATATTTTCTCCTCCCCCTTCCTGATAACTGATTAGAGAAGCAATAAGAAATTTTTAAGTCTTATTCGAGAATCTCGAGAACGCATCGCTTTCCTACTTTTGTTCCAGATGCGCTGAGTATTGTCCTCATTGCACGTGCAGTTTTACCCTGTTTACCTATGACTTTTCCAAGATCACTTTGTGCTACTCTCAGTTCAAAAACGGTAGTTCTTTCACCGTCAACCTCTGTAACAACAACATCCTCTGGCTTGTCTACAAGAGCCTTTGCCATTGTTTCTATCAAGTGTTTCATCATACCACCTCCAAACGAGTTTAGGCTGTTTCTAATCCAGCCTTCTGGATAAGTTTTTTTGCTTTATCAGTAGGTTGTGCTCCCTGTTGCAACCAATATTTTACTTTTTCCATATTTAAATTGATCTCAGAAGTTTCTTTTAAAGGATCATATGTTCCGAGAATTTCCAGAAAAGGACCATCCCTTCTTGCACGAGAATCCGCTGCTACTATTCTGTAAAACGGTCTCTTATGTGCTCCAAATCTTGTAAGCCGTATCTTGACCAAGACATCACCTCCTTAAAAACTTAAAATTTTAATATAAATTCAGACATAAAGTAAAGTTTTGAATTTTAAAATGGCAGGAACTTAGCTAAGTTAGGCATCTTTTTCCCCTTGAACATCTTAAGCATTTTTTTCATCTCAATATATTGTTTAACAAGCCTGTTGACATCAGCAACAGTTGTGCCGCTTCCCATAGCAATTCTTCTCCGTCTACTTCCATTAAGTATAGTATGATCTCTTCTCTCTTTTTTAGTCATGGAGTTAATTATAGCCTCTATCTTTACAAATTGTTTCTCGTCAATATTAATATTCTTAATCTTGTTAAAACCCGGCACCATATTGAGCAAATTTTCTAATGGGCCCATGTTACGGAGCTTTTTAAGATGATCCCTTAAATCCCCAAATGTAAAAGATTCATCGAGTATTGCCTTCTGTAATTTTTCAGCCTCTTTCTGGTCAAAGGATTTTTGCGCCTTCTCAATAAGACTTAGGACGTCACCCATGCCGAGTATTCTGGATGCAATCCTTTCAGGATAAAAGGGTTCAAGCATTTCGATCTTTTCCCCAATACCGATGAATTTTATCGGTTTTCCGGTTACTGATCTCATAGAGAGAGCAGCACCACCTCTTGCGTCTCCATCCATCTTGGTAAGTATTATGCCGTCAATACCTATCTGTTCTTCAAAATTTTTTGCGATATTTACTGCATCCTGGCCAGTCATGGCATCCACTACAAGCATAACCTCTTTTGGTGATGCGTTTTCTTTAATATTTTTTAATTCGGTCATCAATGATTCATCAATGTGTAATCTTCCGGCAGTATCAAAGATAACTATATCCCTTGCATCAAGTCGTGCTTTCTTGACTGCTTCATTGCATAAAACCACGGGATTATTTTGTTCTCTCGAATAAAAGACAGGAATATCTATCTGCGAGCCGAGGGCAATTAATTGATCAATCGCAGCAGGTCTCTGGAGGTCTGCTGCTACGAGCATAGGTCTTCTGCCTTCTTTTTTGAAGAGCCGTGCGAGTTTTGCAGCGGTTGTGGTCTTCCCTGAACCATGCAGCCCAACCATCATTATTATAGTTGGAGGATTTGGAGAGAGAATAACCCTGGTATTTGTCTTTCCAAGTAATTCGCAGAGCTCTTCATTGACTATCTTGATAACCTGTTGTCCTGGCGTAAGGCTTTCGAGTACTTTTTTGCCAATAGCCTTCTCTTTAATCTTTTGAGTAAACTCTTTTACAACTTTAAAATTAACATCAGCCTCTAAGAGGGCGACTCGTATTTCTTTCAGGGCAACTTCAACATCTTCTTCTTTCAGAAGACCTTTACCTTTTAATTTTTTAAATATAGATTCGAGCCTTTCGGTCAGGGCATCAAACATGTTGGATTATAAAATCTCCTCCTCAAGGATTTTTACGAAGTAATTTTATGAAGTTTTATGTATTAAGTAAAGAATCTATTTTTGTCTTTAAATGCTGTTTTGGGACAACACCTACAATCTGGTCAAGCTTAATACCATCTTTAAAAAACATAATAGTAGGGATCCCCATAATTTTATATTTGCTTGCGATATCAGAATTTTCATCTGTATTGAGCTTTAAAACCTTTACTTTTCCACTGTATTCCTTTGCCAATTCTTCAACTGTAGGTGAAATCATCCTGCACGGGCCACACCACGCAGCCCAGAAATCAATCATAACAAGTCCCTGCGAGTTAAGAACCTCTTTTTCCCATGTAACTGTTGTTACATCAGATATACCTTCTGCCATAAAACCCTCCTCTTGTCCCCTTTTTGCAGGGAAAATTACTTAATAAACATTATATTTTTTAATTATAATCTTTGTCAACGGAACGTTGTTTTAACTCCGATTATTCACCCCATACCAACGAGACTGTCTCTAAAGGCGTGGCGCAGGGTTCACCCTGTAATATTTCAGAACAGGGTTACATAAAGCCCATTTTCGTACTAAAGCCTGAAAATGGGCTTTTGTTTGTTTGAAAAGGAAAAGGATTTTTATATAATGTTTTAAAGCAATGTTCTTTATGGAGGGCATATGAAAAAGGCAATTATTATCTTAATAGCATTAATATCACCTTATGGAAATCACAAAGAAGTTTAAAGTAAATATTTTTATTGGTGTTTTATTGACAATCCTCATAGCAGGATATATGCTTCTCATGGACCTGCCAGCATTGAAAAAAATAGAAAGATTAAAATTTCTAAGATTTTCCCTTCTTGAGACAATCGAAGGAAAATTTTATGACTACAGATTTAAAATGAGGGGCGAGGTGAAACCTCCTGATAATATTGTCATTGCTGTCATAGATGAAAAAACTATTGCGAGGCTTGGGAGGTGGCCATTCAGAGATAAGTTAGCAAAGCTTATAGATAAATTAGCAGAGGGAAATGCAGGAATAATAGTATTTGATGTTATCTGTAGCGAAAAAGATAAGAACGATCCAATACTTGCTAAGGCAATTGGCAATGCAGGAAATGTGATACTGCCTGTTGTGTTTAATATTGATAAAGAAGTAACCGAGTCTGTAAAGTATGATAATGAATTTTTGTTGAGATCAGCATTCATTTCAGTAAAAAATCCAGAGATGTTTAATAAATATAATCCGATCTCAGCTTATGGGGTACTTGTCCCTGTGCCTGAGATTATCAAGGAGGCAATGTCTCTTGGACATATTGATATGTTTCCTGATAGCGACGGCACATTGCGATTGGAATCATTGATAATAGAATATAATGGCTATCTTTACCCTTCAATTACACTTCAGACATTATCTGCGTATCTTGGAGTTCCTTTTGAAAGGGTTGTTGTTGATGCAACAAGGGGTGTTCAGATTGGGAAAAAATATATACCAACTGATGAATTTGGCATGTCCCTTATTAACTATTATGGCAAGGAACAGACATTTGAATATATTTCAGTATCAGACATTGTTGAAGGCAATGTGCCATCTGAATTTTTTGATGGAAAGATCGTTCTCATAGGTGGCACAGCAATAGGTATACAGGACTTAAGGGTTACACCCTTCTCAGCAGCTATGGCAGGCGTAGAAAAACACGCGAGTGTTATTGCCTCTATACTTGAAAATAAATATATAAGAAAATCTTCTTTGGCTACAAATCTTGCTATCTTATTATCATCAGGATTTATATTTTCTTTTTTGGTTACAAGATTTAGGGCAATAGGTGCACTGGGAGTAACAGGGATGACACTTCTGCTTTTAGCCTTTTCAGGCTACTATGCATTTGCTTATAAAGGTTCATGGATAAATCTAACCTATCCGTCTATTAATATGCTCTTAATATTTGTAAGCGTCACAGCATACAACTATGCAACAGAAGAGAGATATGCAAAAAAGATAAGGGCAATGTTCTCATGCTATGTTACAAAAAAGGTTGTTGATGAGTTGATCAAAAATCCTGATATGGCAAAACTCGGCGGCGAACGAAGAGAGATCACTGTCCTGTTTTCTGATATCAGAGGTTTTACAGCCTTTTCAGAAAAACATGCACCTGAAGAGGTTGTCTCTATCCTTAATGAATATCTTGGAGCAATGACAGAGATTGTTTTTAGATGGGAAGGAACACTCGATAAATTTGTTGGAGACGCTATTATTGCATTCTGGGGGGCGCCGATGAAGCAGGAAAATCATGCAGAACTCGCTGTAAGGTGCGCACTTGACATGATTAGAAAAATCGAAGAGTTACAGCATAACTGGAGATCAGAAGGGAAAGCCCCATTGGATATGGGTATTGGTATAAACTCGGGCGAGGTGCTTGTTGGAAATATTGGTGCAGAGGGGAAAAAGATGGAGTACACAGTTATCGGGGATCATGTAAATCTCGGCGCAAGAATAGAATCGCTTACAAGAATCTATAATACACATATCCTTATAACAGAGTTTACAATGAATAATATCCGTGACAGGATAACAGATAATCTTGGACACTTATTAGTCAAAGGATTGGAAAGGGTGACTGTAAAAGGCAAGGAGATGTCTGTGCAAATCTTTGAGGTTAAATCAGTAGAGCCAGGAACTGAGTCCACGATTATAGAATGCAAAAAAGAAGAAGTAATACATTTGAAGGAGAAGTGAACAGTAGTAAATTTTTATATTGCTCAAAAGTTATCTTTATTATCCAGTCATCTGATTCCCATAAAAAAGCCATTTGCCAGTTATAGTATCATAGATAAAAAACTCTATTGCATATGCAGTCGTGGTAACTGTATAGCTCATTTTAGCAACAATAATCTTGGATGTATAATCAATATCCATAACTGTATCCATGGCGATACTGAGCGAAGATGAAGGGGCATTACTAACCAGAAGATTTAGAAACTCATCTCTGTCCCTCCCATTATTCAAATAGTTTTCGTGAAAATACGGCATCAGATCATCATTTGTAAGAGCAGAACCCTTTGTGTTAATAGTATTTGCAAAATCTGTAAGGGTTACATTTATGCCATCAATAACTTGTTGTTGAAAATCTCCCATAGTAATGCCGAGAGTAACATCTGTTCCATCAAGATTTGAAAAAGAATCGCCACTATACAAAATAGTGCCTGAAAAATCATAAGCATCAACAACAAAATGCCTATTGTTTCCATTCGGGACTGTAAAGTTCTCTGTTATTGATGTCTGGCCTGATACCGTAACCTCTCTTGTTATTGAAGTCATATCAGAAGCAGCGATTAAAAATACGATTTTATTAACATTTGTTGGTATTGCTGCTACTACTTCATCAGGTCTGAGCATTTTTTTGAAAAACATCTTTGCCCTTGCAAACAGGGTATTTTCCTCTATTTTCAGACTCGCTGTCTTACCGTCACTTCCAACTGTAATTGATACCAAAGATGTATTAGTGTTGCTATTTGACGGTATTGTGTCACTGCCGCATGATATCAAAAATGCTATGATTATAAGAATTGCGATTATGTTTAAAAGGTAATATTTTTTCATTTCAGTGTGCCCCCTTGATATTTAAGGAAATATAACATTAACGTTTACTTTAGTTTCAGTAGGTACGACATCTGTAATAGGGATTGTTGTCAGCATGGTCTCAGTAGTAGTAGTAGTAGTAGTAGTAGTAGTAGTAGTAGTTGTTGTTGTTGCTAATGTCTCTGTGGTGGCTGTTTGAGTTGTTGGAATGTGTCGTAATGGCACTGCGCCTTCGATCCGCTTTTTCAGTTCTATCTCATTATAAGGTCTGACAGTTGGAATTCCACCAAATATGATTTCTCCAACTTCACCCCCTGTGATTATTACTGAACCATTAATGTTGCGGAACTCAACCAGCCCCCTTTTTACATAAACCCTTTCTATCCCTTCAGAATAAAGATCGCCCTCTGTTCCTCTTACGCCTGCAACAGCAGTCCTTGTCTTCATCTCAAATTTGCTGCCTTCTGCTGAATATATAGGTTTTGGCACTTTGAATCCTGCCTTTCCACGGTACAGTTTCAATGATGCCTCTCTTTTGTCTTCATCAGGGTTAAATAGATATTCCTCTATCCCAAGCCTTGATTTCGGACCTACTGTCATTACAGTGTTGTCAATAAATGTTATCTCTACCTTTCCATTACTCTTTGTCCTTACAATATCTCCTATTGATACTGTATCTCCAACTTTTATAGGTATAGCAGCAGTAGTGCCTGCCTTTAGAATGTCTGCCTTTCCTTCAATCATTGTTATTTTTCCTGCTACCTCTGCAAAAGCAGTTGTTAGTGGATAGAAGAAAATTAAGAACATGAAAGAGAAGATTAAGGTGTATCTTGCATCTTTAATTTTTATCATTGCGCGCCTCCTTAAAATCTATATTCAAGGCTTACTGTATATACGTTTTTGTTATATTTGTATACGTCAATGTTAGAGTTGTCGTTTATATGTGTATATCCTATGCTTACATCAAGGGGTTTCATAATTGTATATGTTAAGAATATCTGTGCTGTGATTGTATCATCACTCCTTTCTTCCCCATATGTGCTATGGACATTAGAAAAACCCTGATGATATTCCTCTAAAAATAGATTTGCCTTAAGGGTATTGGCAATAAGCGGATAAAGAAGTCCAATGGACACCTTAATGCCTGTATAGTCCCAATTAGCTCCGTCAGCATCATTATGTTCTATTTCTTCCTTTATATTAAAAAGACCACTACCATCCTTGAAGGTATAAAAATAACCTCCTCCAACAGCATAGTTATTTGCATCCCTGTTTTCATCTTCGCTCGGATAGTATCCAAACTTTATCATGTAATATTCAAAGTTAAAATCGTCTCTTTTGTATCTAAAGTAGACCTGACCAAGATGATTTCCTGTTATGGTAAATGTGTACATAGGCTTGATATTGAACGACTGCGTATATTTTGTGTAATCAACCTCGAGATAAGAATATGAAAACAAAAGGCTCGTGACTGTCTTTTCTGTATTATAGGAGGGCATTAAGGAGACTGTATGGGTTACTGTATCCTGGCTAAAGATAGTCTCGCCTGAGTTTGTAGTATAATCACTCTTAGAATACTGTACAATATTAAGGGAGTATGCTGCCCTTACATTCCATGAATTGCTTGAATAAATAGCATATTCACCGAGTAGCGAATATGTTCTTTTCCAGTCATCCTGTTTTCCAATATCAACAAGTGATTCATCTACTGGAACTGCCAAGACATTGTCATCATATTGCAGCCCTACTCCAATATTAAGTCTGTAGGGTGGTACAACCTTTTCAAGCGCCTCAAGATAATCCTTTGAATATAATGCCCAATCAGAGGTTGGATCCACTGTTATTAATCCCTTGAATGTCTCCCCTGCTTTTTTAAACTCTCTATCCTGAAGATATATCGAGGCTATCTGGAAATCTGCTTGTTGTCTTAATGATGGGTCAATTTCTGCTGCTTTTTTAAATGCTTCTATCGCCTCAGTATTCCTTTTTGACCTCATTAGTATCAAACCCTTAAGGTAATAAGATTGTGCAGGTTTTACATTATTATTTATTACATCATTGATTGTATTTAATGCCTCATCATAATTGCCCATGTTATAAAGGACTTCTGCGAGAAGAAAATTTACCTCTGATACCTTTAGATTAAGTTTTATTGTCTCTTTAAGAAACTTCTCTGCCTCGGTAAAATTCTGCATTTCTTTGTGTGTTAGTCCAAGATAATAAATTAGTTGCGGGTCATTAGGATTTGCCTTATAAGCCTTCTCAAAAAGTTCGAGCGCCTCTTCATAATTTTCTGCCTTAAATTCTGACAGTCCTTTTTCAAATATCCCTTCAGATGCATGTAGAGTTGCTACTAAGACAAAAAGGATTAATATTGCGATAAATAAATGCAAGACTTTTTTCCAGTAAAGCATAGTTTTCCCCCTTTATCAAGCATGGCATGCTGTCTTAAGCATGCTAATTTTTTACAGCAAAAATTCAATAAAGTCAAGGTAAAATTTACCGAAATTTACCTATTTGCTATATTCAGGTATAATAGAGTTGCTGAAAATTTCAAAAATCATTTAAAATCTCAACTACGCCGGAGTGGCGGAATTGGTAGACGCAAGGGACTTAAAATCCCTCGTTCCAAAAGAGCGTGCCGGTTCGAGTCCGGCCTCCGGCATTAGGAAATAAGTTTTTTCCACAACAAATTCTTGCTCAATCACAATTTTTTCTTGACTTCTTATCTTCCTAATGTATAATGTAAGTAATTACTTACAATCATGAAAAAAACTCAGACAGCAGAGAAGCTCCTGGATGCGACCTTACGATTAATTTCCGAGAAGGGTTATATTGGAGCTACGACAAGGGAAATAGCCCGTGAAGCAGGAGTTACAGAACTTACCCTGTTTAGACATTTTGGCTCTAAGGAGAGACTCTTTGAAGAGGTTCTTAAGAGATATACCTTCCTGCCGCGACTCAAGGAGCTTCTGCCTGAAATTAAAGGTCTCCCTTATGGTAAAGCCCTCATGGTTTTAGGCATAAGGTTTATTGAAAGCCTGAGGGAGAAGAAGTCAATGGTAAAGATTATGCTTTCTGAGATGAATGTTTATCCTGAAAAAGGCAGGGGAGTTTATAATGGATTCATAAATGAGATCATAAAAACCCTCGCGGGTTATATAAGCTTTTTGCAGGGGAAGGGTTTTCTGAGGGAGTTTTCGCCCAGGATAGCTGCAAGGGCATTCCTCGGCATGATTTTCTCCTATTTTTTGGCAGAGGAGATTATATTAGGAAGGAATATACCCCGGAAGGAAATAGAAGCAGTAATAAAAGAGTTTGTGGATATATACGCTTATGGTACCTTAAAAGATAGTCAACATTGATTTTGTTAATAAGGAGGAGACTGATGGCAGAAAAGAAAATTTTCAAGATGATAATACAGGTGTTTATTGTATTTCTTGCTGGAATCGCCTGCAGTGGCAGTCTCTATGCAGAGGAATATACACTTGATGACCTTTACAGGATCGCACTTGAACGTTCCGAAATAATAAAAATATCAGAAGAAGACTATTATATTGCAGAAAGAGGTAAAGAAAAGGCACTTTCTGTACTATTCCCAACAATTTCCGCCTTTGGGGATTATACAAAGTATAGCGAAGAAAAGGTTTCTTCTCTCGGGATACTTCAGCCTGATTATTCTACATCATGGGGTTTAAGACTTGACCAGTCAATGTCTTTAAGCGGCAGAGAATTAACAGCATTAAGGATGTCAAAAAAACTCATCGAAAAAAGCAGGTATGACCTCTATGCAGTAAGAGAAAGCTATCTATTTAGTGTTGCCTCAGCATATTATGATGTCCTGAAGGCAAAAAATGCCCTGGAAATTGCAAAGGCAAATGTAGAGAGGCTTAAAAAACATAGAGATGCATCTGCTATAAGGCTCAAGGTTGGTGAAGTAACAAAGACTCACCTTTTAAGGGCAGAGGCTGAATTATCAGGGGCGCAAACAGAACTGGTACGTGCAGAAAACAATCTCAAGATGGCTAAAACGGTTCTTACGAGAATTGTTGGATTAACCGAAGATTATGATATTAAAAAATCTGATATTAAGATAGATTTAGTAGAGGAATATGATCTTTATTCATTAAAAGAAAATGCCTTCTCAGAACGTGCAGAATTAAAATCTGGAGATCTACAGAAGAAGATCGCTGAAGATGAGGTTAAATATACAAAGGGCGCATCATGGCCAACGCTTTCTATAGAGGGTGTTTACCTTAAAAGAGACGAGGACCCCGTTTCTCCATTTTTTCTTGAAGAAAGCATTTACGGCGGTATTGAGATAAGCTTTCCACTCTTTGAGGGAGGACTCAGGAAGGCAGAGTTTAAGGAGGCAAAAGCAAAACAGAGACAAACAGAATTTTCTTATGATGATTTAAAGAAAACGATAAATGTTGAGGTTGAAAATGCTTATTTTGAATTTCAGACACAGAAAGAAGTCTTAAAGTCTCTCGAAAAGGAAGTTGCATTTGCTACAGATAATTATAATTTTATCTCAAAACAATATGAGTTCGGCCTTGCCAGCAGCATAGATGTTATTGATGCAAACACCTTACTTCTTACTTCAGAAGAACAGCTTGCAGAGGCAAGATATAACTATGATCTATCAATATTGAGATTGAAGAGGGTAACAGGGACATTGTTAAAAACAGTTATGGGTCAAGGCTCAGGAGTCGAAAATCAAAAACAACAACAGGAGTGACATCAGATGAAAAAAATATCATTAGTTATAGTTTTCTGTCTTCTGTTTACTGTTTTCTGTTTACTGTTTTCTGGTGGTTGTACGAAAAAAGAAAGTGCGATAACAGAAGAGAGGATAGCCAATGTTCGGGTTCAGGCTGCTGAGGAAATATCCCTTAGGCCATTTATAGAGGCAGTAGGTTCATTGAATCCGTATGATGAGGTTATAGTGAGTGCCGAGATAGACGGAATATTAAAAAATGTGAATGTTGACGAAGGAACAACAGTTTCAAAAGGAACAATTCTGGCGACCATTAATGATACAGATTACAGACTCGAGGTGAAAAGGGCTGAAGCATCTCTGAAACAGGCAGAGGCAACCCTGTCTAATACGAAGTTGGAGTATCAAAGAAAAGAAGCGCTTTATAAAGAACAGCTTATTACTCAGCAGCAGTTCGATGATGTATCAGCAAGGTTGTCTATTGCCGAGGCAGAAATAGAAAGTGCAAAAGCAAATCTTTCCATTGCAGAAGAAAGACTTAGAAAGACAGAAATATGTTCTCCTATCGCTGGAGTTATAAATGAAAGAAAAATTTCAGCAGGGGATTATGTTAAAAACGGAGGCAGTCTTTTTGTAATTGTTCAGAATAATCCAATTAAGTTAAATTTTGCAGTAACTGAAAGAGATGTAGGAAGGGTAAAGAAAGGGCAGGATATAATACTCAGTGTGGATGCCCTTCCCGGTAGAGAGTTTAAAGGGAATGTAAGCATTATCTATCCTGTTCTTGATGAAAGGACAAGGACGCTTCAGGTTGAGGCAATAATTCCAAATGCCGGTGAAATTTTAAAAGCAGGTATTTTTGCACGTGTAACACTCTATACAGGCAAAGAAGAAAAGAAGATTGTAGTACCTGTGACAGCCCTCCTTTACGAAGCAGAAAAAGTAAAACTCTTTGTTGTTGAAGGAGACAGAGTAAAAGAAAGATTTGTAAAAACAGGTCTTAAATATGGGGAAATGATGGAGATTATAGAAGGAATAAAAAAAGGAGAGAAAGTGGTCGTAGTAGGCCAGCAGAACCTTTCGGAAGGGGTAAAAGTAAATATAGTCTCGACTAAGGACTAATACATGTGGCTCGCTAATACATCTATAAAAAGACCTGTTTTTGCAACAATGGTTATTCTCGGACTTGTCGTCCTCGGCATCGTGAGCTATCCAGGAATCGGCGTTGATCTTTTTCCAAAAATAGAATTCCCTATCGTAAATATTACTACTACTCTGAAAGGCGCAAGCCCTGAAATAATGGACATTGATGTTACTGATAAGATAGAGGAAGCTGTTAATACCATCAATGGCGTAAAAACAATCACCTCAACCAGTACAGAAGGCAGGTCCACGGTTGTGGTTGAATTTGTCCTTGAAAGGGATATTGACCTTGCAGTGCAGGATGTAAGAGAGAAGATAGCTGCTATTAGAAGAAATCTTCCAGAAGACATAGATGAACCTGTAATAGGAAAAGTGGATACAGATGCTACACCGGTAATGTGGATGGGACTGTCAGGAGAAAAATCTATCAGAGAGATTTCTACCTATGCTGATGAAGTATTGAAAGAACAGCTTCAGAAGATTCAGGGTGTGGGGGCTGTGATAACAGGAGGATTAAGGTTAAGAGAGGTAAGGATATGGTTAGATGCTGATAAAATGAGGGCTTATCAGATAACCGCCCATGACGTGATTAGGTCACTCCAGCGAGAGAATGTGGAACTTCCCGGCGGCAGGATTGAGAGCGAGACAAAGGAGTATTCCGTAAAAATCAAGGGCGAGTTCAAGAGTCCACAGGAATTCAATGATCTCATCGTGGGATATTACAAAGGCGCTCCTGTTAGGCTCAGGGATATCGGAAGGGCTGAGGATGGCATGGAGGAAAAGCGTTCCATAGCCCGGTTCAATGGCACGCCAGCCGTAGGCCTTGGAATACAAAAACAGTCAGGAACTAATACTGTTGAGGTAATAGATAGGATAGAGAAGGAACTTATAAATATCAGAAAAAACCTTCCTCCGGGCATGAAACTTGAGATAAGCTTTGATCAGTCTGATTTTATAAAAGTGTCAATTAATGAGGTTCAGAAGCATCTGATTTACGGAGGATTTTTTGCAGCCCTATCAGTCCTTCTGTTTTTAAAAAGTTTGAGGATTACACTGATAAGCGCATTGGCTATCCCAACCTCGATAATTTCTACATTTGCCATTATGAATGCCTTTGGTTTTACCTTCAACAATATGACCATGCTCGCCCTTTCTCTTTCGGTCGGTATTCTTATTGATGATGCGATTATTGTTATTGAAAACATCCACCGGCATATCGAAGATGGAATGTCGCCCCGAGAGGCTGCTTCCTTTGCAACTTCTGAAATAGGACTCGCAGTTATGGCAACAACCCTTGCCCTTGTTGCGATATTTCTTCCTGTTGCATTTATGAAAGGCATTATCGGAAGATTTTTTCTTCAGTTTGCACTTACGGTTGTCTTTGCAGTACTCGTATCACTTTTTGTCTCTTTTACGCTCACGCCAATGATGGCGTCGAGATACCTGAAACCAGTAGTCAGTAAACAGAATACAGTAAACAGCAAAAAAGATAGTAGTCAGAAGTTAGCAAACAGCGAACAAGAAAAGACTAAAAAGCTGTCTACTGTCTACCGTCTACTGACTACCATCTCTAATAATCTCGAAAAAGGTTATAAAAAAATAGAGGAGTTTTACAGGAGATTGCTCGCAATTGCCTTAAGACATCGGGCAATTGTAATTATCCTGGCAACAGGCATCTTTATTTTCAGTCTTTTTATGACAAGATTTTTAGGAAAGGAGTTTATTCCTCCTGAAGACCAGAGCCGATTTGTAGTCAGGCTTGAGGCGCCTGTTGATTATTCTGTTGATGAAATAGACAGATTGTTTAAAGAGGCAGAAGATTATATAATATCCACCCCTGAGGTAAAGACTGTTTTTTATGCACAGGGGCTTGTCGGCGGAGAAGTTAATACAGGAATTATGTTCATAAGGCTAAAACCAAAGGCAGAAAGGGAGAAAAGCCAGCAGCAACTTATGGCAGAGGTGAGAAGGAAGTTAAGAGATATACCCGGCCTTCAGGGAACTGCAGAAGATGTCTCTCTCATCGGAGGCGGTTTGAGAAGAGTTCCCATTCAATACAGCATAGGGGGCAGGGACCTGAAAAGTCTTGAAACCTATGCGCAGGAAGTTATAAAAGAGTTTTCAAAACTTCCTGGTATAGTGGACGTGGATACATCTCTTGAGGCAGGAAAGCCAGAGGCCCGTATATTTATAGATAGAGATAAGGCAGCAGATTTAGGAGTTGATGTTGCAACTATTGCCGAGTCGGTAAATTACCTTATAAGCGGGGAAATTTATGTAACAAAATTTAAGGATGAGTCGAGAGGCAGAAGATATGATGTAAAGACGAGACTCATTCCAGAGGACAGAAAAAATCCTAATGATATCGGCAAGATTTATGTGAGGGCAAGGGATGGAAGACTTGTTGAAATTTCTAACATCGTCAGTATTCAGGAGGCAGGGGGCCCGGGCATTATAAACAGAGTTGACAGACAGAGGGCTGTAACTATTTTTGCAAACCTTGAAGGCAAACCATTAGGTCAGGCAAAGGCTGAGCTTGACAGTATATCAGCAAAGATATTACCTCCTGGCTATTCCGGGATGTATAAAGGCGAGGCTGAGGTTATGGGAGAGGCATTCCAATATCTGATATTTGCTCTCATCCTGGGGATTATTATGGCATATATGGTGCTTGCATCTCAGTTCGAGAGCTTTATTCATCCCTTCACGGTTTTGCTCTCTATGCCATTTTCTTTTATTGGTGCCTTTGGCGCATTACTTATTACAGGCAAAACACTTAATATCTTCAGCTTTATAGGACTGATATTACTTATGGGACTTGTTAAGAAAAACGCAATCCTTCTGGTAGACTATACTAATACTTTAAGGGCAAAGGGCATGGAGAGAAAGGAAGCAATACTGCAGGCAGGGCCGGTAAGATTGAGACCTATTCTTATGACTACATTTGCAATGATCTTTGGTATGATGCCAATAGCGATTGGCATTGGTGAGGGTGCAGAGACACGCTCACCAATGGCATTAGCTACCATAGGAGGTCTTCTGACATCATTATTTCTGACCCTCGTTGTTGTGCCTGTGGCTTATGACCTACTCGATGATTTACAAATAAAAGTCTTCAGTCGAAGGTCGAAAGTTGAGGGTCAGGAGAAGATAACGGATTGAGGAGTGTATACAAAATTCACCGAATTATGAAATGGATTTTTCTTTCATTGATTTCAATATATTTTATTTTCTCCATAGCAATGGCAGAAGAAATCATATCAGAGGGTGAAACTCTCAATCTCGATAGATGTATCGAGATAGCCCTCAAGAGGCATCCTGACGTCATAGCAGCAATGAATAATGTAAATGCGAATCAGAGCAGGATTGGACAGGCAAAGGCTGATTACTATCCACAGATAGACTGGTCATCGGGTTACAGCAGATATTCAGATGCATCCGAAACCACAGACGAATACTCAAGCAGCGTAACCATGAGACAGAATATTTATGACTTTGGCAAGACATCTACACAGGTAAATATCCAGAGTTTAAATTTAAATGCATCCGGTTCAGACCTTGAGAATGTAATTCAGCAGGTAATCTTTAATGTAAAGCAGGCATATTACCGGATACTTCAGGCAAAGGATAACAGAGATGTTGCACTGGAGACCATCAAACAATTTCAACAACACCTTGAGCAGGCAAAGGGATTCTACGAGGTTGGAACAAAACCAAAATTTGATGTCACAAAGGCAGAGGTAGATATTAGTAACGCAAAACTGAATCTTATTAGGGCAGAAAATGTACTCAGGATTGCAAAGGTAACCCTCAACAATGCAATGGGTGTTCCTGAAGCGCCTGAATATGAGATTGTGGGTAATCTATCATTCGAGAAACATATTATAACCCTCGAGGATGCAATTCAGAAGGCGTATAAAGAAAGGCATGACCTTAGATCCTTTATATTAAAAGGGCGATCAGCAGAGAAGGCTATAGAATTGGCTAAAAAGGATTATTATCCTGTGGTAACTGGTAATGCAACATATAACTGGTCAGGGGAAAAATTTCCACTTGAAGATGGCTGGGACATTGGTGCTACTATTACATTTCCCTTATTTAGCGGTTTTCTTACAAAATATCAGGTGGAGGAGGCGAGGGCAAATCTGAATGTATTAAAGGCAAATGAAGAGTCATTGAGACAGAGCATACTCCTTGAGGTTCAGGAGGCATATCTTAGTTTGCATGAGGCAGAGGAGCGGATCATTACTTCTGAGATTGCAGTGAGACAGGCAGAGGAAAACCTTGAACTTGCAAAGGGCAGGTATGAGGTAGGCGTGGGGAACCCTATAGAGTTTACTGATGCTATTGTGGTATATGTCAATGCAAAGATGACACACATACAGGCGATTTATGATTATAAAATTGCACAGGCGAGTCTCCAATGGGCAATGGGACTAAGACAATGAAAAAGATATTGTTTATTATCGCCGTTGTCTTAGTTATCAGCATTGCTATATTAATAGCATTGAGGAGCAAAAAAAGTGAACCAGAATTCAGAACAGAAAATGTTCTGAGGGGCGATATCGTTGCGACTGTTGTAGCAACAGGCACCCTGAATGCAGTAACCACAGTGCTTGTGGGCACACAGGTTTCAGGGATGGTAAAGGAGATATACGTAGATTTCAATTCTCCTGTGAAAAAGGGACAATTGATAGCCTTGATAGACCCTGCAACCTTTGAGGCAAAGGTACAACAGGCAGAGGCGAATCTGTCATTGGCAAAGGCAAACCTTCAGAAGGCAGAGGCATCTCTTGTGGATGCAGAAAGGACATACAGGAGAAATAAGGATCTCTTCGAAAGGAACTTAATTGCAAAAAGCGAAATTGACACCGCAGAGACCAATTATGAAAAGGCAAAGGCAGATGTTGCTGCATCAAAGGCAGAGATTTCCCAGAGAGACGCAATACTGAGGGATGCGCAAACCAATCTCAGATACACAAGGATTCTCTCTCCAGTTGATGGAGTGATAGTTTCAAGGGATGTGGATGTAGGGCAGACCGTGGTAGCCAGCTTTCAGACACCTACCCTCTTTACAATCGCAGAGGATCTCACGAAGATGCAGATAGACACCAATGTGGATGAGGCAGACATTGGAAGGATAAAAATTGGTCAGGATGCGGAGTTCACTGTGGATGCCTATCCTGCCCTGACCTTCAACGGAAAGGTATTTCAGATAAGGATATCGCCTATTATAGTCCAGAATGTGGTTACCTATGATGTGGTAATCAGGGTAGATAATTCCGATTTAAGACTCAAACCAGGGATGACCGCCAATGTGAATATAATAGTGGCTAAAAGGGAAGATGTCCTGAATATCCCCAATTCTGCATTGAGGGCCAGGCCGCCTTTAGGTTCAAGATATAATAAACTGAAAATAGGGGGAAGAACAAAGGAGAAAGGAGATAAGGAAACTACGATATGGGTTTTGGAAAAGGAGATGCTAAAGCAAATAGAGATAAAGACAGGCATAAGCGATGGAAACAATACAGAAGTTATATCAGGGGAATTAAAGGAGGGGCAGGAGGTAATAGTGGAGTTTCTGACAAAACCAAAAGATAACTCTATACCTACCGGCGGACCAAGGTTTTTCTAAAAAGGTATGAGGCTCATTGAGGTAAGGGAAGTGACAAAGGTATACAGGATGGGTAATATCGAGGTGAATGCCATTAACGATATATCTGTAGCAATTGACAGAGGTGAATTCGTAGCCATAATGGGACCGTCGGGCTCAGGGAAATCAACATTTATGAATATCATTGGATGTCTTGATAAGCCTACAAGTGGTCAGTATCTTTTAGAAGGAGTTGATGTAGGTAATCTTAGCAGGGATGAACTTGCAAAGATAAGGAACAAAAAAATAGGCTTTGTGTTTCAGGGGTTTAACCTGCTTACAAGGACATCTGCCATTGAAAATGTGGAACTTCCCATGCTTTATAATGGAGTTCCTGCAAGGGAAAGGGAGCAAAGAGCTATTGATGCATTAAAGATAGTGGGACTTGAAGGGAGGGAACATCATCACCCAAGTCAGCTTTCAGGTGGCCAGCAGCAGAGGGTTGCCATAGCAAGGGCACTGGTGAACAATGCATCCTTAATCCTTGCTGACGAGCCTACCGGGAACCTCGACTCAAAGACTGCTAATGAAATAATGGATCTCTTTGTCAGGTTGAACAGGGAATCAAATATTACAATCATACTCATAACCCATGAGTCTGACATAGCAGCCCATTGCAAAAGAATGATAAGATTTCTCGATGGAAAGATTATCAATGATGAATTATGCTTAACATCCTGTCAACCGTAAAGATTTCATTAAGGGCATTAAAGGCAAACAAGATGCGATCAGCCCTCACTATGCTCGGGATCATCATAGGGGTAGGAGCTGTTATCGCAATGCTCGCTGTAGGTAGCGGCGCAAGTGAGAGGATATCTCAGCAGATTGCCAGCATGGGCAGCAATCTCATCATGATACTTCCGGGGGCAACAACAGCAGGAGGAATCAGAACCGGCGGGGCACAGCCTACCCTCAGCCTGATGGATGCAGAGGCTATAAAAAGAGAAAGTTCTGCTGTATCAGATGTAGCCCCTGATTTGAGTAGCATAGAACAGGTTGTCTACGGCAATCTGAACTGGTCAACAGCTATCAGGGGGACAACACAGGACATATTGAGAGTAAGGGACTGGCCCCTCGCATCAGGCAGGCCATTCACAGAGCAGGATGTAAAGAGTGCCACAAAGGTCTGCCTAATAGGCCAGACTATTGTTGAAAATCTTTTTGGAAACACAGACCCCATTGGCAAGATTATCAGAATAAAAAAGATACCCTTCACTGTTATTGGGGTACTTGAAAGAAAAGGGCAATCCCCTATAGGGCAGGATCAGGATGATGTTATATACGTTCCTGTTACAACTGCTCAGAAAAAGCTCTTTGGCGCTCACTTTTCTGGAATGGTTAGGATAATAATGGTGAAGGCAAAGAGCATAGATGACCTCCAGAGGGCAGAAGATCAGATTAAAGAATTACTGAGGCAAAGGCATCGCATAAGGCCAGGTCGTGAGGATGACTTCACTGTCAGGAATCTAACACAGATAATGCAGACAGCAGAGCAGTCCTCAAGGGTAATGGCTATTTTACTTGGGGCGATAGCGTCTGTTTCTCTTGTCGTTGGAGGTATCGGGATTATGAACATAATGCTCGTATCTGTCACAGAGAGGACGAGGGAGATAGGGATAAGGATGGCAGTTGGTGCAAAGACATGGGACATAAGGCTTCAGTTCATAATTGAGGCTCTTACCCTTTCATTGATCGGTGGCATCGCAGGAATAGTTGTCGGAATATCTGCCTCTAAAGTTCTATCCATGCTCGCAGGATGGTCAACTATTGTATCTCCATTCTCTGTCCTTCTTGCATTCGGATTTTCAGGACTTGTAGGGATATTCTTCGGGTTCTATCCTGCATACAAGGCATCGCTCCTGAATCCAATAGAGGCGTTAAGGTATGAATAAGTAATAAGTACTAGGACCAATAATCAAAAAATGTCTTTATTCATTATTATATTTTTTCTTATTTACGGTGGAATGCACCTTTATGTATTTCTCAAGGCAAAGACAGCCTTTGCCCTCGGGACGTGGACATGCCTGTCCCTTGCCTTTTTCATGCTTGCAATGGTTTTTGTCCCTCTGATTGGGCGGTTCTTTGAAAGGCTTGATCTCGAAATCCCTGCACGACTCATATCTTATACTGGATATACATGGATGGGGATTATATTCCTGTTTTTTTCCATTTCCCTATGTGTTGATATTTATCGCTTATTGGTTTATCTGATAGGGGCTTTATTTAATAAGGATCTATCTGCCATAGTTCCTACGGCAAGGATTGCATTTTATATACCGCTTCTTCTCTCAGTCTTAATAGCCACATATGGATATTTTGAGGCGCAGAATATTCAAACCGAAAAAGTAATAATAAAGACTACTAAAATTCCAGAAGAAATCGGCAGACTGAGGATAGTCCAGATTTCTGATGTTCATCTCGGATTGATTATCAAGGAGAAAAGACTGCGAAGAATCCTTGAAGAAGTGAAAAAGGCAGAGCCTGACATTCTGGTATCAACAGGCGACCTTGTTGATGGGCAGATCTGCAGCATAAGAACTCTATCAGACCTTTTCAAGGAGATCAATCCGAAATATGGCAAATATGCGATTACAGGCAATCATGAATTTTATGCAGGGCTTGGATATTCACTTGATTTCACTAAAAGGGCAGGATTTCAGATATTAAGGGGTGAAGGGATTACAGTTGCAAACATTATCAATATTGCAGGCATAGACGACCCTGCTGGAAAGCGATATAATCTTTATAATGATATTTCAGAGAAGAAACTACTTTCGGCATTGCCGCAGGATAAATTTACTCTATTACTGAAACATAGACCAATTGTGGATAAAGATTCTCTGGGCATTTTTGACCTGCAGCTTTCAGGTCATGCCCATAAAGGACAGATATTCCCTTTCAGCCTTGTAACATGGCTTTATTACAGGCATACCATCCACGCAGGGCATTTAAGACTGGTGGATGATTCTTATTTATATGTAAGCAGAGGTGCCGGCACATGGGGTCCGCCAATAAGATTTTTATCACCACCGGAAATAACAGTCATAGAACTTGTCCATAACAATAGATAAAGCAAGGAGCATGTATATTTAATGAAAAAATTTCCCTTTTTACATCTTCTACTTTTTATCCTTACATTAATCTCCACATTAATCGCTGGAGCCTTGCAGAGCGGGATTAATATTTTAGAAGAACCAGGAAAGATTTATAAAGGGTTTCCATTTGCAATAACCTTAATGACAATACTCCTGAGCCATGAATTATCACATTATTTTGCATCAAAGAAACATAAAACAAAGGCTACACTCCCTTATTTTATCCCTGCGCCTACAATAATCGGCACATTCGGGGCATTTATCAAGATGAAATCGCCGATTATTACGAGAAGGGCGCTCATGGATATTGGCGCAGCAGGACCAGTAGTAGGATTTATTTTTTCTCTAATATTTTCAATTATAGGATTATCTTTTTCTGAGGTGGTTGCGATTAAAAACACAGAGGGGGCGCTTAGTCTGGGTAATTCCATCCTTTTTAGTTTTCTTTCTGATATTATTCTGGATTATCAGCATGGTTCTCAGGATATACTTTTACATCCTGTAGCCTTTGCAGGATGGATAGGTTTATTTGTTACATCTTTAAATCTTATACCTGTAGGCCAGCTCGACGGCGGTCACATTGTTTATGCCCTCATGGGCGAACGACACTTTTATATTTCAAATCTACTTATAGTCATAATGATTTTCTTGGGATTGTGGTTATGGGAAGGATGGGCAATATGGGCTCTTTTGCTATTGATTCTCGGTCTTAGACACCCTCCTGTTCTTTACTGGGAATTATCTTTAGGCTTTAAAAGAAAATTTATTGGCTGGTTTTCATTTGGAATATTTATTCTTACATTTACACCCGTACCCTTTAAAATTTTATAAAAGTTACAGCCCCTTTTTGTTTGCTTGTTTTCCTTCATATCTGTAAATACAATAATATTTCTTTATTTTTTTTCACTTTTGTAATATTATCTTGAATCAAAAGAAATTTTGACAATATGGTAAAAATTATAAAGCGGTTTATAGAAGAAAATAAGGCAATACTAATCGCATTTGGACTGGCTATGTTTTTCTGGATATTCGAGTCCAGTCTGCATGCCTCTATTTTTCATACAGGCGCTTTTATTGAGCAGATTTTCATGCCGGCCAACCACGAATTATGGATGCGGTTAGTGGTTGTTTCCCTTTTGATTATTTCCGGTTCGATTTGCCAGATAATGCTCACCAGCCTTAAACGTTCAGAGCAGGAATTAAAAAGACACCATGTCTATCTCGATGACATGATAAAAGAGCGAACCACTGAGTTAGAAAAGATAAATGAGGATCTCGCAAATGAGATCGAAACGCGTAAACAGTCTGAGAATTCTCTCAGAGAAAATGAAGAAAAACTTAGAACAGTTATCGAAGCCAGTCTGGATGCTATTCTGGCAATAGACTCACGGGCGAGGATTATATTATTTAACACCGCAGCAGAGGATTTATTTAAATATTCTTCAGAAGAGATATTAGAAAAGCCTCTCAGCATTATATGTCCTGAGAATACTGCAGAGATTCACCAAAAACGGGTTGAGCAATTCTTAAAGGAAGGGTTTGGCCAGTGCGGACATATAGGAAGGAGACTGGAGCGCACATTCAGGCGTAAAGATGGCGCACCTTTTATGGCTGAGGTAGCAATGGCTGGTGGCAGAATTGACGGCAAACGCCTTGTTGTTGCATCCATTCATGACATCACTGAACGCAAAAAGGCAGAGGATGCACTTAAGAGGCTTAGCCATCAAAATCAGTTAATCCTTGAGTCAGCAGGCGAGGGTATTTTTGGATTGGATACAGAGGGTAAGGTGATGTTTGTTAATCCCGCTGCAGCTAAAATGCTCGGATATGATTTACAGGAACTTATCGGAAAGATTCATCATAACTTAGCACACTATATGAATCGCAATGGAATTCCCTATCCAGAGGATGAATGTCCCATATGTGCCTCATATAAGAATCACTAATGTCCGGTAAAAAATAGGAAGGGCTTGAAACTCCAGACCTCTATTTTTAAAAATAGAGGGAGACAAATCCTTTACAGGAAAGGAGTTCCAAGCCATGAGTCATAGTAACACAATTT
>JBFMDO010000055.1:0-5811 GCA_040753615.1 Nitrospirota bacterium
GATTATCTTGAATGGCTGTATGGATAAAAATATTCGTAAAATCATCAGTTATAGGTACACTAAGGTATCGTCCCGATGGATATCGGGATTCACAATCCCGATATCCATCGGGACATTTCTTTAATTGCATTTTTCAGGTTAAGGGGAAAAAAAAGGAATTTTTAATTTGAAAATACTTGGTGGAGCTGATCGGGATCGAACCGACGACCTCTTGAATGCCATTCAAGCGCTCTCCCAACTGAGCTACAGCCCCAAAGCTATTGTGAAGCTCCCCGACTAAAAGTCGGGGCTTTTAGCCCGCATTTATGTAAAATAGCAATTTCTTGATGTCTGTGTCAACGCCAACCATACCTTTGTGTAATGTGGATATAAACATAACTGCTTTCTTGTGAAACTGAAAATCCAGAGATTGGATAAAATTTGCTATAAGTAAAGCAATTTATTTAGAAGAATATACGGTAACCTGATCACGTCCTTTATTTTTTGCTATATATAAGGCATTATCTGCACAATTGATAAGGTCATCATAAGTCTTTATCCCTTCATCAGAGATAAATGATATGCCGATGCTTATAGTAACCTTATATCCTTCGTCTAAACCCATAAATTGATATTCTCTAACTGTCTTTCTAATCTGTTCAGCCTTATCTATAGCACCTTCTAATATCGCGTGCGGAAGAAGAATTATAAACTCTTCGCCTCCATACCTGGCAAAGATATCAGATTTTCTGAGGCATCCCCTCACAAGCTGTGCGAATTCCCTGAGAACAATGTCTCCAACCCTGTGACCATATATATCATTTATCTTTTTAAAATGATCTAAATCGAGAATTATACAGCTTAACGGCGTATTATATCTCATTGCCCTGCTGAATTCTTCTTCAAGCCTGTGGTAAAAATACCTTATATTATAGATTCCTGTAAGATAGTCCATTAAAGCCAACTTTTCAAATCTTGTCTTATCCTTTTCGAGTTTACTGTATAATAAGGCATTATACAGGGCAATAGAAGATGTATTAACTATAGCAGTACACAATCTGATTTCCTGTCTTGTAAAAGTATACCCTGCCCTTGAGGTCTTTAATAATAATGTACCTATTGCTTCATTACGAAAGATTATGGGGACCACTATAATTGAGCGAATACCTATGGGTTTTATTATTTCCCTTACCTCTCTCATTAAAGGATCCTTTAAAACATCCTTTATAATAACCGGCTTTTTATTGGATAATACCTTTCTTATTTCAGGATATTTCTGTAAATCGAGTTTTAAATCTGTTGCCTTAGGATTATCAAATGTTGATACCACACGAGCATACTTTTGATCCTCAAGTTCTATACTTAAGATAGAGCATCTTGTCACATTAATTACCTTTGATATCTTTTCTACCACAAGACGTAATATTTCTTTTGGTTCGAGGCTTGAGGGTATTAAATATGCAAAATCTACAAGATCTACAAGGGCATCAAAATATTTTCTGCTCTTGTGAATGTTATCGAGTAAATTCTTTTTGCTTACAGCTAATTTGAGTTTTTGATCGAGTTCTTCCTCATGGAATGGGCCTATTAGATAATATTCAATATCAGCTTTAACTACAGAACGAATGCCTTCGACTATATTGGAGGATATCAGTGCAATCATAGGGCAATTGATCTCTGAAGGTTTAAAATATCTGAGACCTTCTGGACTGCTGATGATTATTACGTCAGGTCTTTTTTCTGAAAGTCTTTTCTTTAATACGTGCCTATTTTTAAAAAAGTGGGGTGAATAATCTTTCCTTTTCTTGAAAAAAGATGATAGAAAATTCAGGTTATCCTTATCATTTTCATAGATTAGTACATCTTTTTTCATTTTTATCTTTATCTATCGCAGGACATCCAACTTTATCCCACATCCAGCGACAAAAGTATTAAAATTCGCATGGCTAATTATTGTTAAATCCTTTGTTTTTGTCAAGGAGTTTTTATTATCAGAGTAATATGGCTATCAAACCATGGCATGATTTCTTTTGTAAACCTGAAATATCCTCTTTTTGCAGTAAACTTACCATATTCTTCACCATTTGAATCTTCTCCATTCTGATATGAGAGATACCACAAAAGCCCAAGTTTTATATCTTTTAGTGCATTAACTACCTTCTCTATATCTTTTGGGACAGAGATGCCTCATCTTCTGCTGTCATTGCATTTCCCGCAAAGAACAGCAGACAGCACAAACTCAGAACTAAAACCAGCAATTTTTTCATAAGTTTTTTCTCCTTTTCGATTTTTGATTACTAATTAACAGGCAAGGATTGCGATACTTAAGCTTTCTGCTCTGTCATGCATAAATTATAATTACTTTACTGTTTGCATATTACAGAAATATTAAGAAAAAATTAAGTTTTGGTTATGTAAAAGTAGCAGGGCACACAAGATCAGATAATATGGTTATACCCCGCGCAAAGTTTTAAAAAATTCTTTTGATTAAATAGTGGTAATTTCGTGCCTAACGTTTCCGTTGCAAAAAAGTCCCGATAAATGTCGGGATTTGGACTTAAGTCTTTTGCAACGTGTTATCTGCTGGTGCGGGCAGAACTTAATGACTCTTTTCCCCTATCTTACAGCCTCTAAAGGAGTCATAACACTTATCTCTTTGAGCATGGCTATCTTGGAGGCATCAAGTATCTCAATCTCAAGTGGTAATCCTTCATTATCAAGATGGAGAATAACTCCTTCCTTTAAATCTATCGAATCTACAGGAATTCCATCTCTAAGCTCTATCAAAAGAATATCAGCGTCCTTTGAATATCTTATCTTCATAAACACTACCCCCTTTAAAGTAACGATTTACGTATGGAAAATATACTGTAAGCAAGACGGGTAATTCTCCTTCATACTCATATACAGCCCTGACTAAGTGATCGCCATATCCCCTGTGAACAATATATCTGTTCCTATGACCAATTGTTACTTCCTCAGGCAGAAGAAGATTTTCAGCTACCATTTCTTCTTTGATATTCCATTTTTTGATTCTTTCAATAGCATGAAAAAGGAAAAGGATTTTTACAGTTTTATCTTGAACTCTTATTGTGCAAACTTCACCCTTGCTATGAGTTTATTTCTCTATAATTTCTATCGTCATCAGTTCCTTTTGGTTTATTATAGCACTCTGCTTGTTTTTTCTTCTGGTAGCGTCGCTCTAAGTGCAATCTGCTATTGCAGGTAAATATCTTTTAAAAATGAACTTTGAAGGTTTGAACTCTGATTTCACTCTCTGTTATCTGTCGGTGCGGGCAGAGTTCATCATTTTGTTTCTTATATCTTTAGGACTTTCTCTAAATTTTGTTTTAAAACTTGAATATCATCTGAATTGAGATTACCAAGTTTTTTCTTTAACCGCTTTTTATCAATCGCTCGTAATTGAAACGCTAAAGCCACAGATGTTGAGGTTAAATTATTGGATGAATCTGGTTTTACAATAAATGTAAACGGGAAATTAGCAGCTTTGATTTGTGTTGTGAAAGGGACAACTAACACGGTGGGAACTTTCTCAATATTCTCAGAAGTCTGGACTATTATTGCTGGTCTGACACCTTGTTGCTCATATCCACCAGAAGCAGGAATTTCAACAAGATAAATGTCACCAAAGTCCACTATAATGTTGCCTCAAAATTATTTAATGCCTCATCGCTTAAGGCATCCCAATCATCAAATTCTTTTTTGAGATAGAAGTCAGAATCCCTTTGCATAATAATGCTCTTTTTAAAAATGCGAATAAGATGGAGTAAATTAAGCATCTGTTCATCAGGTATATTCTGCACTTCTTTGATAATATCTTCCTTATACTTGACTTGTGTCTGCATTTTTCACCCATTCATCCTTTGTGATGATTTAATTATAGCATAATGTTACCTAAATATCAGAGATAGTGGGGAAATCGTGGTGATTTCGTCTTAGAATGTGGAATTTAATCCTGTCGATTTTCCGAAGAGTGACAACGCCAATCTTGTGTTATCTGCCGTTGCAGACATGTCTTTAAATAGACTTGGTTTCTGTTTTGTCTTTGTCCTCTCATATTCCTCTAATATGGGCAACTATCGCTTAATTACTACTTGCTGCTCATGTTTCATTAGTTCCTCCTTCTGTGTTACAGTTTATACCGTAACACCCAAAAAGAGTTACCTAATTACTGAGCATCTACACCAGTCCCATTTTATTTTATAAGAAATCCTGTTGTAGTTTTTGCCTCTGAATAATTCAATAACTTCTTTATGCGAGGTTTAACAACTGTATCCCATGTTGTCCCTGCTTGAAGCATTGCATCTGTGATTGTTGCTCCCATATGGTTATATGGAACCGGAATATCAGGCTTTACGATTTTAAAATCTTTTAAGCTCTTAATATATTTGCTAAGCTTTTCTACTTTTTCTTCAAAGCTCATCTTTATTTTTCCTCAAAAAGGGGCAATGTAGATAACGTTCTTGGTGCAAAAAAGTCCCGATAAATGTCGGGATTTGGACTTAAGTCTTTTGCAACGTGTTAGCTGTCCATTCCATGCATTCTTTTAGTTATATTTGTCAATAAAATAGAACCGTCCCCTTTTTACTTTTTTTTTAAATCTTCCAATTCCTCTTACCCTTCTTCTCACCTCCAAAAAACTTCTCTCCACAGCATTGGTTGTTCTTATCCTTTTCCAATGCCGGTAAGGATATTTGTAATATGTCAGACATAACTCTATGTCCTCCTGTAAACATTCCACTGCAGAGGGATATTTCTTCCCCCAATCTCTTTTGAACATCTCTATTGCTTCTTTTGCATGGTCGTATGTGATAGCATAGAATATCTTCCTCAGAGAATCCTTGACCTTTGCCCTGTCTTCTTTGAGAACCTTATCCAGTATATTTTCTGTCCTGTGTTTTGTGCACCTTTGAATGTCAGAATTAGGCAGTACTTCTTTCACTGCTTTTCCAAGACCGGGACATCCATCAATCACTGTTAACAGCGGAGCATCCATCCCCCTTTTTATCATGTCTTCAAGGAAGCCTTTCCATGCACTGTAGGATTCCTGGTTGCCAAGAGATATGCTTATAAGTTCCCGACTTCCATCTTCTGAAAACGCCCAAGCTACCAATATCGCCTCTTTCTCCCTCGTACCTGCTCTCACTCCGAGCCTGATCCCATCAAGGATTAAATAGATTATCTTCAATGCTGATAAATCTCTCTTCTTCCATTTATTGAATTCTTCTACTATCTTCTCCGTTATCCTTATTACATTCTGATGGCTGAGTCCCTTTTTGCCTAAAAGCTTGCTTACCGACTTTTTTACTTTCCTTGTGGATAGACCATTCATGTAAAGCAACGGGATAATATCACGTATCTCCTCCATCTGTGTAACACGAGGTGGAAGTATCTCTGAATGAAACGGACTTCCCGCATCCCTTACCTGTGGCATCCCTATCTCTATGTCTCCACAGCCAATCTTTATCGTCCTCGGTTTTACCCCACTTCTGCTGCCTTCTTGCCCATTACGCCTCTCATAATGGTCCCTTCCAAGAAATGCCGTAAGTTCCTCCTGCACTGCTACTTCAAGCATCATCCTTGCCCCTATCTTTGTCAGCTCTATTAATGGCTGCCTCTCCTTGAGATCCCTAAGATGTTTCTCGATGACTTTTTCCGACTTCTTTGATAAACTCTTTCTCATGGGGATGCTGTAACATCAATTATGCAAATTTCATTTAGGGTATAATTCTCAATGGTTTAAACAACTCCCTAAAAGGGAGAAAGGAGAACTATACCCATGAGAGAAAGTTTATCAAAGAAGGCGAAAAA
>JBFMDO010000056.1:0-18528 GCA_040753615.1 Nitrospirota bacterium
TTTTTCGCCTTCTTTGATAAACTTTCTCTCATGGGTATAGTTCTCCTTTCTCCCTTTTAGGGAGTTGTTTAAACCATTGAGAATTATACCCTAAATGAAATTTGCATAATTGATGTTACAGCATCCCAACTATGGTGATCGTTGATGTTGGTCTAATCTTCATATTGCTTTTTGTCCAATTCTCAGTAATTGCGTAAACAGATGCTCCTTTTGTAAAGGCTGATAAGATAGGAATGGCAGCAACATCTGCTTCTGGATAATCTTCACTTACAATCCAAACTTCCTTATTTTCTTTTGTGAAAAGAGGAATTCTTATTTCATTAACTTCACCAGGGTTATTTGGGTCTTTATGGAAATAAAATTTAATATTATCACCTTTAGGAAGTTGTTTCGTCTTTGGTGGGTTTCCTGTTAGCACATGATAGTTTGTAATCAAAAATATAATATTTCCTTTTGTACTATCTTCAAGAACATAGAAAAAACCAGTCCCTTGAGAGATAACATTATCTCCTTTGAGCAGTACAATTGGAGTAGTAATAAGAGAAATATGTTCTACCCCTTGTGCACTTGTTTGCATGACGAACACTCCTAATATCAGTAGTATTATTTTTATAGTGATAAATTTCATATTGTCTAACGAGGCGGATGAGCAGCCCCCGAAGGGGGACTGTTCGATTCGCTTGTTGGCGCGTCTTTATTTATTATTATATACGATTTCATAAGCGAATCTGCTCATCCACCGGGGCAACCAGCCTCGCAAAAACCAAAACAGGTTTAATTCTGGTCGGTCGTCGAGCTGCTTGTTATGTTTTTTCTGTATCATTATGTTTTGATTTTATTTTATGTCTGCCCGGAACAAACCACATAAAGATTAATGCTTCGATAGCCATGCGTATTTTGTCGAAGAGTGAATAAGATTGTTGCACTGTCTCTGTATCTTCTTTTGTAGTTTTAAAAAAATCCTGAAGTAATTCTCTTGCCCGTTCTTCGTCTTTTTTATCTATCATTATTGTTTTCATGTTGAATATATCAATTGAAGGGCCGACCTCCATCGAACCGAAATTGTCATTATGAATAAAGTATTGTATTCTCTCTTCTTCAAGGATACTTTGAATTAATGCCAATTCAGCAGGATTGTTTGGAGAATATAGTTTTATCATTTTATTAATTATTTAGACATAACATTTACTTTTATCTTTACTCTGCATTTAGGAAAATTATATGAAGAATATATATCGTTGTCAATGATTCTGCTTATAAAAAACCCTTCAAAATAGGCTAATAATTCGGTATGATATTGCTATTATATAGAATCAGTATAATTTAGGAGGCTGTTCAGACCACGATGATTTACACTCATGTGGCGATAAAAAATATCCTCGGTGTAAGAAGTCCTCTGGATAAATAGACCCAAAATTTGAGAACTTGTTTTTATTTCCTTATGGATAGTATCTTATCTCTATGATAAAAGCAGGCTTTTACCAGTTTAATCCTGTCTTTGGTAAAAAAGAGGAAAATCTGAAGAAGGTTTTATCTGCAACAAAAGATGTGGAGACGGACATGCTCGTACTCCCAGAATTTTTTGCAACAGGCTACCAGTTTATCTCTAATGCTGAAGTGGCAGAGCTTTCAGAATCTATACCGGAAGGGTATACGACAAGGTTTTTATCAGACTTATCACGCGAAAAAGGCATATACATTGTGGCAGGTATTCCGGAAAGAGATAACAATAAATTTTATAACTCAGCAATACTTGTATGCCCTGATGGATTAATAGGTGTTTACCGCAAAACACACCTCTTCTTTGAAGAAAAATTATATTTTTCTACTGGAGACACAGGATTTAAAGTCTGGGATACAAAAATAGGACGTATTGGGATCATGATATGCTTTGACTGGTTCTTCCCTGAATCAATGAGAACCCTCGCACTTCGAGGGGCAGAAATTATTGCACATCCTTCAAACCTCGTCCTTCCTTACTGCCCACGTGCCATGCCTATCAGATGCCTTGAAAACAGGGTATTTGCTGTAACTGCAAACAGAACAGGCATTGAAAATAGAAAAAATACCCAATCTCTGAAGTTTATAGGACAGAGCCAGATAGTTTCACCTGAGGGGAAGATTCTGACAAAGGCTTCAGAAGATGAAGACGTATTAATGATTACAGAACTCGATCCGCAAATGGCAAGAAACAAGGCATTAAACCCATTTAATGATATATTTGAGGATAGAATGCCTTCACTTTATATAATTGACAAAAATGATTCTAAGGCATAAAATTTGATATATCATAACAGGTAGGGATATCTTAACTAAAATCATAAAAAGGAGGTAAAATGTTTAAAAAGTCTTTTATTACATTGTCAATTATACTTTTGTTTTCTGTTCCAGCGTTGGCTATTGAATTCTCTGCTGACATGATTATGATATTTAAAGGTGGAGATAAAACTTTAGCTAAGGTTTATTATAAGGCTGACAGGTTCAGAATGGATATGAAGTCTCCGCAAAAGGGGACTGTGATAACAAGGATAGATAAAAAGGTTGTTTGGAATATCATGCCAGATGAGAAGATGTATATGGAGATGCCTTTTAACCCGGAAAAGAAGCCACATGTAGAAGAAAAATTTGAGGGCGAGATTAAAAGAAAACATATTGGTAATGAAATAATAAACGGACATCCTTCAAAAAAATTTTTGGTCACTTACAAAGTGGGGAAAGAAGAACAAAACGCCTATCAGTGGATTGCTAATGATATAAAATTTCCTGTAAAGAGAGCAGCAGTTGACGGGTCATGGATTCAGGAATTCAAAGATATAAAGATGGGTCCACAACCAAACAGCCTTTTTGAAATTCCAGCAGGATATAGGAAATTCCAGATGCCAGGCGGAATGATGATGCCAGGCGGAATGAATTTCAAATAGAATGAATCTGGTCATCATTGGAGGAGGAATCTCAGGTCTTTCTCTATCATACTTTCTCCTCCAGCGAAAACCGTCGATAGATATTGTTATCCTCGAGTCTGAAAAAAAAGCAGGGGGTAAAATCTGGACCAATAAAATAGACGGCTTTCTGTGCGAAGGTGGGGTCAATGGTTTTCTCGACAATAGACCCAAAACACTTGAACTTATTGGGAAACTCGGTATTGCTCCTTTAAGGAGCAGTGATGATGCAAGAAAGCGATTTATTTTTTCGGATAATAAACTCCATCGTTTGCCAGAATCCCCTGTTTCGTTTTTTTTCTCGAATCTCCTGAGCCTTTATGGAAGACTACGGATTATTTCAGAAATATTTGTACCAAAAAAGATTGAAAATGAAGAATCTCTTGCTGACTTTGCAAGACGCAGGCTTGGAAAAGAGGCATATGAGAAATTAATAGATCCGATGGCATCCGGTATTTATGCGGGCGATCCTGAAAATATGAGCCTTAAAAGCTGTTTCCCAAAAATATATGACCTCGAAAAAAATTACGGAAGCCTTATAAAGGCTATGATAAAATTACAAAAAGAGGCTAAGAAATCGGGTAAGAAAGTAGGAGCAGGCCCTGGAGGAATCCTGACCTCATTCCATGAGGGTATGGGGTCATTAATTAATGCCCTTAAAAACTATCTTGGGGACAGGTTGAAGACAAACAGCAAGGTAGTATCTATTGATAGACATGCAGAGAAATATGTTATCCATCTCGCGGATAATTCAAAATTTGAGGCAGAAGCCGTCGTCATAGCAACACCTGCTCACGAAACTTCAGATATTGTGAGAAATATAGAGAGAAATCTGTCTTCAGTCCTTAAAGAAATATTTTATCCGGCAGTTTCAGTTGTATGCCTCGGCTATAAAAAAGAGAAACTAAACCGCCCTGTTGATGGGTTTGGATTTCTTGTACCACACAGGGAAGGGAAAAAAGTGCTCGGAACTTTATGGGACTCGAGCATATTTCCAAACAGAGCGCCTCAAGGTTATGTATTGCTTAGAAGTATGATCGGGGGCATGAGAAAATCAGAGCTTGCGATGCAGCCAGAAGAAAAACTAACAGATATAGTCCTTAATGATCTAAAAGACATCATGGGTTTAAAAGCAGAGCCTGATTTTGTAAAGGTTTACAGACACGAAAAGGGAATACCCCAGTATTTTTTAGGTCATCAAAAAAGGCTTGATATAATTGATGGTATTGTTAGTAAATTCAAGGGACTTTATATTACTGGCAATGCCTATCGGGGTATAAGTGTTAATGATTGTATAGAAAATTCATATAAATTGGCAGAAAGAATCGCAGGAGAAAATTAATATATTAATAAGGAGGTCAAATTGAAAGAACAGGAAATCGTTGAACTTTTAAAAAAGGATGATGACGAATTCAGGAGACTCAGCGAAGAACATAAAAACCTTGAAGGACTTCTTTTTGAGATTGATAGGAAACACTATCTTACCCCTGAAGAAGAGATCGAGAGAAAAAAGCTGCAGAAACAGAAACTCATCAAAAAAGACAGGATGGCAGAACTTATAAGAGCATATAAGAAAAGCCGTTCAATGAATTAATGATAACGCATTATATAATGTGTCATGCTGAACTTGTTTCAGCATCTAAAAAACCAATCCTGAATCAAGTTCAGGATCAGAGACCCTAAAACGAGTTCAGGGTGACAGAAATGTAAAAACAATAAATGCGTTTATATTAGTTACTATTTCCAATTTATGCTTTGAGGGGGTTTTTTTAATGAGAAGCAGACTTATAAAAAATGGGCTTGAACGCGTTCCTCACAGGGCGCTTCTTTATGCAACAGGTATTCCTAAGAGTGAGATGAAAAAACCATTTATTGGTGTTGCGACAAGTTTTACTGATATCATACCTGGACATATTGGTATGCAAGACCTTGAAAGGTTTATAGAAAAAGGAATACATACTGCCGGTGGTTATCCATTCTTTTTCGGGATCCCGGGTATTTGCGATGGAATTGCGATGGGACATAAAGGAATGCATTATTCACTGCCTTCAAGAGAATTGATAGCTGATATGGTAGAAACTGTTACAGAGGCACATCAGTTTGACGGCATCGTGCTCCTTACCAATTGCGACAAGATTACGCCGGGTATGCTCATGGCTGCTGCGAGGCTCGATATCCCATCAATAGTTGTTACAGCAGGACCAATGCTTTCCGGTCGTCTGAGAGGAAAAAGACTATCACTTGTCAATGATACCTTTGAGGCAATAGGAAAATATAAAAAGGGGTTGATTAAAAATAAAGAACTTGAAGAACTCGAAATCTGCGCATGCCCTGGTGCTGGTTCCTGTCAGGGGATGTATACTGCAAATACAATGGCATGTGTTACAGAGGCGATTGGCATGAGCCTATCAGGATGTGCTACATCACTTGCTGTGTCTGCGGATAAAAGAAGGATTGCATTTGAAAGTGGGCAGCGTATTATTGAATTAATAAACAAAAATGTTACATCAAGAAAAATAATGACGAGGAAGGCATTTGAAAATGCGATAATGGTTGATCTTGCACTCGGGGGTTCAACAAACACTGTCCTTCATATCCCTGCAATAGCACACGATGCAGGTGTAAACCTTCCCCTTGAGACTTTTGACATACTGAGCAAAAAAACACCTCATCTTGCAAACATGCTTCCGGGTGGCGAGCATTATCTCGAAGACCTTGAATGGGCAGGCGGAATCCCTGCTGTAATAAAGAGATTAAGGAATAGTTTAAATGATAATATCACAGTCAGTGGCAGGACAATCTTTGAGATTGCTGATTCAGCAGAGGTGATAGATGAAAATGTGATAAGACCCATTAATAAGGCATACCACAAAGAAGGGGGCATTGCAATTCTCAGGGGTAATCTTGCGCCAGATGGAGCAGTTGTTAAGCAGTCTGCTGTAAGCAAAAACATGATGAAATTTGAAGGTAAGGCAAGGGTATTTAATTCAGAAGAAGAAGGCATGAAGGCGATTCTCGCTGAAAAGATAAAGGGAGGGGATGTTGTTGTTATAAGATACGAAGGACCAAAAGGAGGCCCTGGCATGAGGGAGATGCTTTCTCCAACTGCAACCATTGCAGGAATGGGCTTGAGCGAATCAGTTGCCTTGATAACAGATGGAAGGTTTTCAGGAGGAACAAGGGGCCCCTGCATAGGACACATATCGCCAGAGGCAATGGAGGGCGGTATAATAGCAATTCTCAAAGACGGAGACAGAATAAAGATTGATATTCCTAAAAGGAGGATAGATGTCCTTTTATCTGATAAAGAAATAAATGATAGACTCAGTAAATGGAAGCCTCCAAAACCCAAGATAGCAAAAGGCTATCTTTCGAGATATGCAAGGATGGTGAGTTCTGCTGGAAGCGGAGCAGTGATGAAATAAAGCTCCCCGACTAACGCAGATTATTCATGGACATCTATGACCAAATAGGGGATAGAGTATTTTGGCTCATTCTCGTCCCGACATAAAGTCGGGACTCCGAGGCTTTTGCCTCTTTATTTTCATATATTATATTTGAATATCTGCAAAAGAAATCCGCTCAAATACTCTATCCCCTATTTTTACCTGCTGCCATATCTTCGAGTATCTTTAGTCTTGATATTTCACCGACAGCTATCAATATATCTCCTGCGTTTATGGTGGTGCGAAATGTAGGATTGAATTTCATATCGCCACTCAGTTATTTGATGGCTACAATTATAATCCCGAGATCCCTTCCAATGCCACACTCATCCAGCGAGAGGCCTGCGAGTCTGGAGCCTTCCTGAACAGGTAGCTCCTCCATCTGCAGATCAATATTGCCGCTCTTTGTGGCAAATTCTATAAAATCTACAACAGCGGGCTTTAACACGCTATGTGCTATCCTGAGACCACCAATATGATATGGAGATACAACCCTATCAGCGCCTGCCCTGATCAACTTTTGCTCCGAACCCTCTTCTCCTGCCCGCGCAATTATTAAAAGATTTGGATTCAATTCCCTCGCGCTCAAAACTACAAACAGGTTTTCTGCATCAGTAGATAGTACCGATATTAGGCATTTTGCCTTTTCTATTCCAACTCTTTTTAAAATTTCATCCTTTGTGGCATCTCCTTGAAGGAGGATAATGTCTTCTTTTTCCTCAAGAATATCTGTTTTCTTCTCAATAACAACAATATTTTTGTTTTCCGCTTTCAACTCTTTAGATATTATCTTTCCCATCCTGCCATAGCCACAGATAATATAATGGTCTTTTAATTCCCTGAGCTTCTTTTCCAATCTCTTCCTCCCGAAAACCTCTTGAAGTTCTCCTTCAATAATAATTTTAGCGCCGGTATTCAGAGCATATAGCACAGTTCCGGCACCGCCTATTATAAGTAAAACCGTGAATAACCTTCCATTTGAGGATAGGTCATGAACCTCCTTATAACCGACAGATGCAATTGTTATTACAGTCATATAAAGAGAATCCAGTAAATCCCACCTCTCGATGCTCATATAACCTGCTGTACCAAAAGAGAGAACAAGGATTATTAATGTTATAGAAAGTATCAGTCGTCTTCTAAGTTCATCCACCATAAGACCTTATAAATTATTTAGACTTCCTAATTCAGTTTAACACGCATAGCGTTACTTAATATTATATCAAAACTATTAGTATAAGCTTTTAACCACTAAATTTATTTTTTATGGTAAAATTATATAAATTTTCAAAGGAGTAACAGGAGCTTATGAAAATCTCAGGCGCCGAGATATTAATTGAATCTCTAAAAAAAGAAGGTGTCAAGCACATTTTCGGTTATCCCGGGGGGGTTATCCTTAATATATTTGATCTCCTGTATGATGACAAAGATATACAATTAATCCTTACAAGACATGAGCAGGGGGCTGTTCACGCAGCAGACGGTTATGCAAGGTCAACAGGAAAACCAGGAGTAGTGCTTGTAACCTCAGGTCCAGGCGCTACAAATACAGTCACAGGAATCGCAACCGCCTCAATGGATTCTATTCCGCTTGTTGTATTTTCTGGACAGGTGCCTACTATGCTTATAGGCAATGACGCATTTCAGGAGGCTGACATTGTTGGAATTTCAAGACCGTGCACAAAATATAATTACCTTATAAAAGATGTAAAAGCCCTTTCGAAGATAGTAAAAGAGGCATTTTATGTTGCGACATCAGGACGTCCTGGCCCTGTACTTATAGACCTTCCAAAGGATGTAACAGCAGGCAAGGCTGAATTTACATGGCCAGAGATAAATATAAGAAGCTATAAGCCCACATATGAAGGCAATAAGTGGATGATAAACCAAGCCGCCCACCTTATAGCAAAATCAAAAAAGGTGGTAATAATCGCAGGTGGTGGGGTGATAATCTCTGGCGCCTCAAAGGAACTCAAAGAACTTGCTGAATTTACAAACATCCCTGTAACTATGACCCTGATGGGACTCGGCGCATTTCCGGGAACGCACGACCTTTCACTTGGAATGCCGGGAATGCATGGCACTTATTACGCAAACAAGGCGATACAAGAGTCTGACCTCTTGATTGCAATGGGTATGAGATTTGACGACAGGGTAACAGGGAAACTTGACGCCTTTGCCCCTCATGCAAAGATAATCCACATAGATATCGATCCAACCTCAATAAGAAAGAATGTTCGTGTGGATATTCCTATAGTAGGAGATGTAAAAAAAGTCCTGCTGTTGCTAAACAAGATTCTGAAAGAGGATATCAAAGAGCAATGGGAAGAAGTTCGAAAGGCATGGCTGAGACAGATAGACGATTGGAAAAAAGAAAGACCATTAACATATGCATATAGTGATGAAATAATAAAACCCCAGTTTGTTGTTGAAAAGATTTTTGAACTTACAAAAGGGGACGCAATCATTGCCACAGAGGTTGGACAGAACCAGATGTGGGCAGCACAATTTTATAAGTTTGATAAGCCGAGGACATTATTGACATCAGGTGGACTCGGAACAATGGGCTATGGTTTTCCTGCTGCGATTGGCGCACAGCTTGCACATCCAAATAAACTTGTAATTGATATAGCAGGTGACGGTAGCATACAGATGAACATTCAGGAACTTGCAACTGCTGTTATCAATAAACTCCCTGTAAAGGTGGCAATCCTTAATAATAGATACCTCGGCATGGTAAGACAGTGGCAGGAATTATTCTTCAGTGAAAGATATTCTCATACAAAACTTGATGAGACTGTGCCTGATTTTGTTAAGATTGCAGAGGCATATGGTGCAGTTGGATTAAGAGCCACAAAACCGGATGAAGTCGAACCTCTTCTAAAGGAGGCTTTTAAAACAAAGAGGACTGTATTTATGGATTTCGTATGTGATTGGAAGGAAAAGGTCTTTCCAATGGTGCCTGCAGGCGCTCCAATAGACCATATGTTATTTGAAGAACATAAAGAGAAGACTGAAAAGAAGTTGAGGGCGGTAAAGTAAATGAGACATACAATCTCTCTCTTGGTAGAAAATAAATTCGGCGTACTTTCAAGAATCTCAGGGCTTTTCAGCGGCAGGGGATATAACATCGAAAGCCTCTCAGTTGGGGAAACAATTGACCCTCAGATATCAATCATGACCATAGTTACAAGCGGCGATGACCAGATTATAGAACAGATAACAAAACAGCTTAACAAGCTCATAGATGTTATAAAGGTTATTGACATGACCGAGCTTGATCATGTTGAGAGGGAAATGGTGCTGATAAAAGTTGCGCCAAAACAGGAAAATAAGGCAGAAGTTCTCAGATTAGCAGAAATCTTCAGAGGAAGAATCGTGGATTCAAGTCAAACTACATATACAATTGAGATTACAGGCGACGAAAAAAAGATAGAGGCAATCGTCGAACTATTAAAACCAATTGGAATAAAAGAGTTTGTAAGAACAGGCAAGATCGCAATTGCAAGAGAGGGTATTAAAAAAGGATAAAATATCCTTCTCTTCCCATGTGTTATAAAAAGCAGAGGGGCAAGTTCATCCAGCTTTTCTAAATATTCTTGCTATTTTTTTGTCTTCTTTGCAGGTTTTTTACCAGTCTTTTTGGCTTCTTTATGTTCTGGTTTACAAGGCATGTGGTATCCCTCCTTTCTTGATTTATTTAAGATTAAATTATCACAAGAATGAGTATCTGTCAAATAAAATAAGTTCTTCAACCAGCATTTGACTTTTCGTTATTCCTTGCTGTATATTACGACCATGTATAAAAAGAGCATCCATAATCGCAAAAAGAAGATATCACATCCTGGTTTTCGTGGACGTATCTGGATTGACGGGAGGAAGGGAACATTTCTGGGATATGGAAGGATTATCCTACTTGAAAGAATACGAGAATATGGCTCTATAACAAAGGCTGCAAAATCAATGGAAATGTCTTATAGGCATGCCTGGGAGCTTGTGGACTCTATGAACAGCCAGGCAGCGAGACCTCTTGTTAAGACTTTAACAGGTGGCAAAGGTGGTGGAGGTACATATATTACTAAGAATGGTGAGAAAGTAATTAAATTATTTTGGAAGTTTTATGCTGACTTCCATGATTTCCTGAAACATGAGGAAAAGCAATTGAAATTTTTAATACACCAAAAAGGGGAAGAAGAATGAAAAAAACATTGTTGTTAATCTTGATTATGATATTTTCAGCGACATTGATTGTATATGCTGAAACAAGGATTCGCTGTGCGTCAACGACAAGCACACAGAATTCGGGATTATTAGATTACATACTCCCTATTTTTGAGAAAAAGACAGGCATCAAAGTTGATGTTGTTGCTGTTGGAACAGGCGCTGCAATTGAGATTGGTAAAAGAGGCGATGCAGACTTTGTTCTTGTACATGCAAAGGAGCAGGAATTAAAGGCTGTTGAAGATGGGCATTTTGTGGACCGTCATGATGTCATGTATAATGACTTTGTCATTATATGTCCTGACAATGATCCTGCGAAGATAAAAGGCATCAAATCTGCATCTGATGCCTTCCGTAAAATCGCCGAGAGCGGTCAATCTTTTGTGTCACGTGGTGACAATTCAGGGACACACACAAAGGAACTTTCGATATGGAAAAAAAACGGCATTGACCCAAAGGGTCAGAAGTGGTATATCGAGGTTGGACAGGGTATGGAAAAGACACAGAGAATTGCAAATGAAAAACGGGCTTATACTCTTACTGATAGGGGAACTTGGCTTGCCACAAAAGAAAAGGACAAGCTTGAAATGGTCATAGTCCTCGAAGGCGACCCTGTATTGTTCAATCAATATGGCGTCATGGCAGTAAATCCTGAAAAACACGGGCATGCCAAATATCAGGAGACGATGGTGTTTATAAACTGGCTTATTTCAAGGGATGGGCAAGAGGCTATTGCCTCATTTAAGGATAAACAGGACAACCAACTATTTATTCCTAATGCAAAATAATTATTGAAAAAACTATTAATTAATGTTATAACAGCTATTAAATAAATTTTTCTGCATACCTTTGTTTAAAAAACATTTTGTAGTATTTCACAAACGAAAGGGGGAGGTTTTTTATGCTGAAAAAGTTAATGTTAGTCACAATCTTTATTGCGATCCTGTTTGCACGGGGATTACCTGCTATAGCAGAGGAAACATCTGCAGAGGTTGAACAACTCAAAGGCGAGGTGCAAAAACTTCAGGACAGAATAGAAGGATTGGAGAAAAAACAGACTGAGGTTGAGGCTAAGGGCACAGAGACAGAAAAATCCGAAAAAAAGTCACTCAAAGATAGACTCAAGCTTACCGGTGAGGCTCGTTTTCGTATTATGAGTGATACAGCTTCAACTGATGCTGGATTTTATGGCGATAACCACCCAAGTGATGACCGTGAATACCGTGATGAAACATCCTTTCCTCTGCGAGTAAGGTTAAACCTGAGCGCAGAGGTTGTTCCTGATATTGTTGATTTCTACGCACGTCTTACCATGAACAAACGCTGGGGTAGTTATGATACTTCTGCCACTGATCCCTTTGATAAGCCAAACTCCTTTGAGTCGAGCATAGGACATGACATGAGTCCCAGGTTTGAACAGGCATATACAACCATTAAAATGTCTTCATTTAATACTACATGGTATATAGGTCGTCTCCCTGGTATGGACGGCCCTCCTTCAAGACAGGACCGCAGTCTGTTCCCGAGGTTATTTATAGATTCTGAAATTGATGGAACACTGCTTAAATGGGATGCTCCTGAAACATTCCTGGATAAAGCAGACCTACCATGGACAGAGACAAGATTATGGGGTGAGAAATCAGAAACTGCCCCGGTTCTTAAGGGTTATAAGACAAAGGTTCAGGACAAAACAGGCATTATACTGGGATACCTGAAATATGATGAGCGAAAGCTTCAAAATACCGATAGTGGTGTTGATGACGCAGATGCTTATCTTGCACAGGCTCAGTTAAAGGTGGGAAAAGATTCTGTTATCGTTATGGATGGACTTTATATGTATAACTGGCACATGCCTAACAGTTCTGACTACGAAGGCATAATAGAAGATATTGAAACCCCATATGGTCTTGCCGGACTTTATGCAGATACACAACTCTTAGGGTTCCAGATATACGGAGCTTATTATTACAGTTATTTCGAGATACCTGAACATAGCTGGGAAGATGATGGGACTACATATACATATGAAGGAGATGATTTTTCCGGACATATCTGGTATGTAGGATTTAACACAGGAGATATGATCACGCCGAACCAGCAATTATGTATTGAATTTGCAAAGGGAAGTGATGCGTGGATCAATCCCTTCAATTATCGTGGGTATAGAAGAAAAGGCACGGTCTTATATCCTGCTAATAACTACTTTTATGATAGCGATGGCACAAACACTGTTGTAGGATTCTATCCATTCAATGCTGAAGTATGGGACATCTACTATAGTTATTATTATAATCCGAAAACATGTTTCCGCATTGGTTTCATGGCATTCGATTACTCAAAGCATGATTCAGAGATATTAGGAAGCTCTAAGTACCAAAATAACTCGTGGCCATATTTTGAGGTGAGTGTCTCTTTTTAAGAAGATAGAGATTTTAAGTGTTGCAGATATAAAAAGGCAGGTCTTAAAAGACCTGCCTTACCTACATATCTTAGCCTGATGTAGAGCTTATTTCTTTTTCTTCTTTGCTTTGGATTTTGAAGCAGTCTTTTTAGAGGTTCCGCATGGTGTGCCTTTTGGGTTACATGCCATATGCTTAGCCTCCTTTCTTCAATGTGATTCAGAGTATCATATGCAGAGATGTTTGTCAAAAATTTTAATAAGAAAAGGTAAAATATGGGATATTTAATATGGAACCCATAATAGAAGGTTTTAGAAAAGCGTTTTTCCTTATATTTCATCTTAATGCCGATCTCGTAAGCATAATATCCCTATCACTCAGGGTATCTGTCATTGCCCTTCTTATTGCAACAATCACGGGGCTTTCACTCGGCACTGTTATCAGTTTAAAACGATTTCCATTAAGAGGAATACTCATAAGCATTATGAATACCTTAATGGGATTACCGCCTGTTGTTGTCGGACTTTTTGTTTACCTTATGCTGTCAAGAAGCGGACCACTTGGATTTATGGGTTTATTATATAGCCCCTCTGCTATGGTGATAGCACAGACAATACTTGCTTTTCCTATTATTGTATCCCTTTCACATTCAGCTATTATAAGTGTTGACCTGATAATAAAGCAGTCTGCCTTTACACTCGGCGCCACACCTTTTCAGATGGCAACTCTTATAATAAGAGAGGCTCGATATGGAATTATGTCTTCGATAATAACAGCATTTGGTAGAGTAATGGCAGAAGTTGGAGCAGTTCTTATTGTTGGAGGAAATATCGCTGGATACACAAGGGTTATGACAACTACAATAGCGCTCGAAACTGATAAAGGAAATTTTGAACTCGCTATCGCATTGGGCATTATATTACTGACACTTTCATTTATTATCAATATTATCCTTCATTTTATTCAGAAAAAAGGTTCGCAAAGCAAACTATGAATTTAATTTTGAAGGCAGAAAATATCTATAAAACCTACAATGGAATTTCTGTGCTACAGGACTGTTCATTTTCTTTTGATGCAAATTGTGTTTATGTATTGATGGGGCCCAATGGCAGTGGGAAATCCACGTTTCTCAGGATATGTGCATTTCTCGAAGAACCTGACAAAGGAGAGGTAAATTATTTTTCAGGCAATACCCCTCTCAATCCCCCATTGGTAAGGAAAGATATAAGGCTCAGACGAAAGATGACCCTTGTCTTACCCAAGATAGGGGTGTTTAATACTACTGTTTTTAAGAATATTGCCTATGGCTTAAAAATCAGGGGATTAAAAAAGAAAGAAATAGAAGAGAAGGTCGAAAAATCACTGGAGCTTGTGGGTCTGATTCATAAAAAGAATCTGAATGCCCTTTCTCTTTCAAGCGGTGAGACGCAGAGGCTCGGAATAGCAAGAGCGATAGCGATTGAACCAGAGATGCTTTTCCTTGACGAACCCACTGCATCTCTCGATCCTTATAGTGTCACGCTTATTGAAGACGCTATTAGAAAGTTAAAAAGCAATCACAATTTAACTATCATCATGGTAACACATAATATTTTTCAGGCTCAGAGACTATCTGATAGAGTCTTATTCATGTATGAAGGCAGGATTGTTGATTATGGATACAAAAAAGAATTTTTTGAGAAACCAAAAGATGAAAGGGCATACAGGTTTATTACAGGACAGATGGTTTATTAACCCACTTAATCCATAGATTTTCTCTAATATAGGCAGGGGATAGAGTATTGGAGCGGATTTCTTTTGCCGATATTCAAATACAATATGTGAAAATAAAGAGGCAAAAGCCTCGCAGTCCCGACTTTATGTCGGGACGAGAATGAGCGAGAATACTCTATCCCCTGTTTGATCATAAAAATTCATGAATAATATAGTTTAAATTGGAACTATAATTGGATGCTGATTTATAATATCTCAAAATGCCATTATATGCTGCTATAGATGTAGGTTCGAACACCTTCAGACTCCTGATCGGAAATATCAAAGAAGACGGCATAACAGATGTGCTTTATGAACGAAGGGTGACAAGATTAGGTGAAGGGGTTGATAATGCTGGAAATCTTCAGGAAAAGAATATTGAAATCTCTTTAGCAGCATTAAAAGAATTTTCTTCATTCATTTCAAGATATGGGATTAAACATATTAAGGCAGTTGCTACAAGCGCCTTACGCGAGTCTTCCAACTCGGATATCTTTATAAAAAAAGTTTTTAATGATACAGGTATCTCCATAGAAGTCATCTCAGGAGAAAAAGAGGCAGAGTTCACGCTAAGGGGGGTTGTTGCTTCTTTTCCTAAATCAATATTAGCAGAACATACTTTATTCATTATTGATATCGGAGGCGGAAGCACAGAATGGATTCTTCATGATAAAAATATAGTTGATATGGGAAGCATCCCTTTAGGGGTAATAAAACTTTCCGGAAATTTTATTAAAACTGACCCTATCTCAGCATCTGACATTAAAAGAATAAATTCTGCAATTATCCCGTTTTTAGATGCCCTTAAAATCAAGATTGGCAAATATATAAACAGAAATACTTTATTCATAGGAACTGCAGGTACTTTTTCCACTATTGCTTCTATTGATCTCTGCCTCGAAACCTATTCGAGGGAAAAAATACATCTTCATAGATTATCTCTGGAAAGATTACTTGATATGAGCAGAAGGCTTTACCCTCTTACACTTGACAAAAGAAAAAAAGTAAAAGGTCTTGAACCTGAGAGGGCTGACTTGATTATACCGGGCATACAATTTACAATTAATGTTATGGATTTTTTTGGATTTGACGAATTAACTGTAAGCGACTACGGACTCCTCGAAGGCGTGCTTATAGAAATGTTCCAGGGAGAGAGATGAAAAAAATATTTCAGAGACCAGTAAGTCTTAAACAGGTGCCTTTCAGGTTTTGCCCTGGATGCGGACACAGTCTTATACACAGGCTTGTTGCAGAATGCATTGATAAGTTGAGAATCAGAGAAAAAGTTGTAGGGATCGCTCCAGTTGGCTGTGCTGTATTTGCCTATGATTATTTTAATTTTGACGTGATCGAGGTCGCACATGGAAGACCTCCTGCAGCAGCAACCGGACTCAAACGTGTTATGTCTGACAGGATAATATTTTCTTATCAGGGGGATGGCGACCTTGCTGCGATAGGTACCGCTGAAATAATTCATGCTGCTGCCAGAGGTGAAAATATCTCTGTATTTTTTGTTAATAATGCAACATACGGAATGACAGGTGGACAGATGGCACCCACCACTCTGCTGGATCAGAAAACAACAACAACACCGTCTGGAAGAAAGACCGAAACAAATGGATACCCTCTTCGTATAGCAGAACTTCTCTCAACAATTGATGGTGTTTCATACATTGCCAGAACATCCGTTGATTCTTATAAAAATCTGCTAAATACGAAAAAGGCTATAGAAAAGTCGTTCAGATATCAAATAGAGGGCAAGGGGTTCAGTCTTGTTGAGATACTTTCACCGTGTCCTGTAAACTGGGGGCTTTCACCAAAAGACTCTACACTATGGATACAAAAAGAAATGACATCAATATATCCACTTGGAGTTTTTAAAGATAAATTTAAGGAGAAGAATTAATTTGGAAAGCAGTATCATAATAGGGGGATCTGGAGGTCAGGGCATACTTTTTCTGGGAAAAATCCTTGCATACTCAGCCATGCTCGAAACCAAAGAGGTAACATGGTTTCCGTCATATGGTGCAGAAGTAAGAGGAGGAACTGCAAACTGTACTGTGATAATCTCAGATGAATTAATAGGTTCTCCTATTGTTAGGAATCCTGAGATGCTTATTGTAATGAATGATGCATCGCTTCAGAAATTTCAGCCGAATCTTAAACAGAACGGCTTGCTCATATTTGATTCATCGCTTATTGAAGAACCTTCGTTACGCAAGGATATTAAAGTAATCGCGGTCCCTGCAACAGAAATATCACGCAAGATTGGCAATACCAAAGCTGCTAACATGGTATTACTTGGTGCATTTACTTCAAAAACAGAAATTTTGGAAAAAACATCTGTACTTGAAGCTATCGAGAGTTTATCTCCGGCTGGGAAAAGGAAAATCGTAGAAATTAATAAAAATGCTTTTATTGAGGGGATGAGATATATTGAAGATACGAAAGGCAAGAATATCTGACCTGAAGCAGGTTCATAAACTCATAAACGATTTTGCAAAGAACAGTGAAATGCTCCCGAGGGCACTCAATGAACTTTATGAAACAGTGAGGGATTTTGTTGTGTGTGAAGATAACGGAAATATATGTGGTGTATGCGCCCTGCATATTATGTGGGAAGACCTTGCGGAGATACGTTCACTCGCTGTTGAGAAAAAATACCAGAAAATGGGCATAGGAAAAAATCTTGTTAGACACTGCCTCAAAGAGGCAAAGACCTTAGGCATAAAAAAGGTCTTTGCCTTAACATACCAATTGGAATTTTTTAAAACATTAGGGTTTGAAGAAATTGATAAGTCAACCCTTCCCCAGAAGATATGGGGAGATTGTCTAAAATGTCCCAAATTCCCGGATTGCGATGAACACGCGGTTATAACAAACCTGTAGGATGCAACATAGTTAGCCCATATTATTCACAACTTTGGTGCATAAGAACAGGGGCTAACGTATTTCGTTCATTCTCGCCCCTCGACAAACTCGGGACTGCGAGGCTTTTGCCTCACCCCGCTTAAATACTCTATCCCCTGTTTGATAATGAAATAAACATGTCACATAGTGACACAAATGATAATGAAAAAAATCCGAACAGATTTCATTAAAAATTCGTAACGGCTGGGGCGTCCCGAAGCGACCTTTTCTGATGGACGATTTCAAGTTTTTCTAACCTCCACTGGTTTTTTGCTCTGCTTAGCCGAGCTTGGCGGCAAATTCTTATTTATAGTACTAAAACTGTTCTAAAATTTCAGATTAGTTGTCAAAAAACTGGAAAAAAAGAATTTTCAAGAGTATATTTAGTTATGTCTTTCCAAACCGCTCTAACAAAGTGAGGGGAATTCGTTTATGTCTGGAGAGTCAGCATGCCTTGGGCTAGAAATATTGGGGAATTGTTCTTATGATCCGAGCAATCCGCAAAGAATATATTTTTCTTTAGGTCATCTAATAGCCGTTATTGCTCTTTTTCTTGCATTTTCACAACTTACAAAACCAATTATTAGATTTAGACTTATTGTTGGAAGAACTAAAGACACAGCGATATATACTTTATTTGTTTTTGCAATACTATTTGTATTTATTTCGGTTTTGTTGCCTTTTGTTCCTGGGGATGCTGTCCCTCTTTTAGGATATCCTGTATTTTGGGAGTTTCGATACTGTCAAGTCTTTTCTGCAAATTCTCTCAAAGGGTCTATTCTCAATGGTTTTCATGGTTCCTAATTAAGCTGCAATCCTCTCAAGTTTAGATACCTTTATCCCTGCAAGGATTGCCCTTGC
>JBFMDO010000057.1:0-11860 GCA_040753615.1 Nitrospirota bacterium
CAAGGGCAATCCTTGCAGGGATAAAGGTATCTAAACTTGAGAGGATTGCAGCTTAATTAGGAACCATGAAAACCATTGAGAATAGACCCTTTGAGAGAATTTGCAGAAAAGACTTGACAGTATCTCTTTATCTGCCGCCATATAATTTTTTATTCTTATTTTATCTCTTTTAGCAAGCCGCCAGTTTTCAATTTTTTTTGCTAAATCATGCGGTGTAGTAAGCCCAAAGAATTCTGCATCTACGAGTGCCTTTGTCCCTCTTGCGAGATAAATTATTTCAAACTCATCCAAAACTTCGAGCAAATTAAATTCTGCAAGGGTTAACAATGCAGAAATATCTATACAGATATATTTTGCAGTTTTAGCAATTTGATCTTCCTTCGTTAAATCATTATTGATGAAAATATTTATAGCGAATTCCTTTTCTTTTGATTGCATACAATTCGACCAAAATCCAAAAACCGAAGAACCCCGATTAAGAAATCTTGATTTAATCGTTAAAGGATAAGCATTACTTCTCATTGCAATGCTCAACTGCCCAGATTTCATTATATGTGGCAACATCTCTGCCATCATTGTTGACAAAATATCCATTCCTTTCTTTTCTTCCGGAATGTTAGAATCAAAGCTAAATGATTTAAAATATGGCGACTTGTATTTTCCCTTATTGAAATTATCAAGTCTTTTTCTTGCTACAGAAAACCATTCATCCCCCTCATTATCATTTTCAGTATAGTTAAAGGTTGCAGTCATAAACATAGACAAATATCGTGCTTCCTTATCTATATCGTCCTTAATAGTTTGGCCAAACTCATGGACGTGACGCAGTATCTCCTTTTGTTGATCGCCCCTTCTTCTTTTAAGTTCAAATAAGTGGCAATGGATTTCACCACGAATCTTAGGGTCTGTAGTCTTGCTTAATGCCTTCTGAAAAAACTTAATAGATTCATCTAATCTTCCGGTATCGAAAGCAAGTGTAGCCATATTTCTGATAATATGATAATCTGACGTGCTTTTTTCTAAGTACTTTACTAAAACTGTATATGCAGATTCTTCATCCCCCGATGACACAAATGCATCAGCTAACATATACTGTATCTTTGTATTATCTGGATAATTATCATGCGCTATTTTCAGAATAGGCACAGCTTCCTCAGGCTTATTGAGTGTTAAATATGCCCATCCATATGCAATATATTCATCGGGATATAATTCCCTAACCCTGTTTATAATGATGTAACTGCTAATGATTTCGTTGGCTTCACTTTTATCAGTCGGTTTTAGATTATTAGCATAATTTGTATGAAGCAAAATGCTTTTAGGGTTTTTACTTAATCCTTTCTTGTATATTTCTAATACTTCATTCCTTTTTCCGCCATTTTTATGACAGATAACAGATTCAGCAATAATTGCATTTTCAAGCATTGAATCATCTTTTTTCATTGCTTGCAGATATTCATCTGCCTTTTTCGGTAACCCGATTTCATTGCAGGATATTGCATATAAGCCGTAAAATAGTCCTTTTTCTTGTTCGATAATATCATTATTAATATATTCATCAAGCACATCCTTTAAGCCTACATATTCTTCAGCTTCCATTAAACAAAGGCAGTAATTTTTAAGAGTTGTGGTATTTTTATTTACCTCAAATTCCTTTCGTGCAAAAGGGATTGCTTCTTCGGGCTTGCCGAGATTTGAATAACTCAAAGCAATTTGCCCCAAAATTCCTTTGCTGTCTGGATATCTCGCTAAAACTGTTTTGCAAACATGTAAGGCTTCCTCATGTTTATTGAGGTAATAGAGAACCGTCGTGTAATTTACAGCAATATCTTCAATAAATATTGGAAAACCTTTTTTAAGCAAAATATCGTAAGCCTTCTTATATTTCTGTTCAGCTTCTTTGAGTAAGGCGAATTTAATTTTCGTCGAGCCTAAACCAGTTATATAAGATTCTTTTTCCTTACTAAAAATTCCTAAAGCTTGTGAAAAAAGTAAATAACCATAAAGCGACCAAAACTTGAAATTAGGGGGCTCTGTTCCTTTTTCTACTTCACGAAGGATAGAGATTGCATCCTCATACTTATTTTCATTCTTAAATATCTCAGCAATACAGATTCTGGAGTCAATTGGCTCTTTGCTCCAAGTTTCAGTACTTTTAATGAATCTAAAAGCAGACTCACAACCTTGTTTTTTCCCGATCCAAAAAGTCTTTAATCGGATGGCAGAATGAATATCCTTATTTTCTTTAATAACATGGTCAAGGCTTTCTGCCCAACTCCTTTCCTTATCAGGTTCTGATTTATCATGTTTTATAAATAACTCATACTCTGCATAAAGACAGTTAATTAAATATTTTGTATCTGAAGGTTTCAAATTTACTGCCTTTTGATAGTATTCAAATGCGGAAGGACCATCGCCCAAATGCATATGTAGAACTCCATAATTATTGTAAAAGCGTGCTTTTATCGAATCATGAGTACTGTCAATTTGAAGAGCAATCTCGTCAAGTATTTGCTTTGCAGCCTCATGGCTATAGTTATTAAGCAGTACTGATATTTCTTTTACTTTTCGCAATATTTCTTGATCATGTGGGGTCAGTGCCTCCATACCGTCAGTGGTCTCATCAATCAAGCCAGCCTTTTCTAAATGTGGTGCAATAGCATATAGTGTTTCTTCCGTTGTAAGCTTCCCGATTTTTTCTTTTTCTATTCCAATAGCTGGGCCAAGAACGTCAACTACGATTTTGCTTGTTTTCAAAGCCCTATAATGTTCCGTAACAACGGCAAATATCTGTTCTTGTACTTCTTTATTAAAGATGTTGTTCGTTGATATCCTAATATTTACATATTCTTGACTCCGCCAGTTTTTATTAACTTTTTCAATCTCTTTAATTGCGTCTTCAAGCCATATGTAAAAAATAGGCTCTTCTTTTTCCTGTTTTAAATCAACATGGCAGACACAAATCATTGCGGGAATTGCTTGTATTTGCAGGAAATTGATAGTGGAAACTTCTAATTGCTCACTGATAAACTTTTTATCTTCAATATAGTTTGGAGACTCATGCCCCTTCAGTTGAATAAAAAAATGCTCTCTTACTTTCTCATCTTTGGCAACATGTATATTTAAATCATACCCATAATCTATTCTCTTGTCTTCACATGCCCATTCAGGATTTGCTTTGACTTTAAAAACGTTTAATGCTCTATCACCTATAACATGTGCTTTTATTCTTTTTGGTAGTTTTTCTTTGCTTTGCTCACTCATAAAATTAGGCTTTCATACGTTATCTTCATCATCACAGCTTAAACCTCTCCCTCTTCCCCGCCAGAAATTTTGCTTTGGTTAACTTCAATTGCTTATCAATTTCTGAGAAAATCTTATTTACCTCTTCCTCAGAATATTCATAAGAACTCTTATTAGCACAATTCCCAAGGATTCTTATTTTCTCAAGAATCTCATTAGTTCTTTTAGCAGCAATCCTTTTGAACCGTTCATGCCTGCTTTCCTGCTCCATAATCCTCCAAATAGTAAATTTATGCTTCTAAAATAGCATAATTATTTATAAATATCAAGCAAATAATCCACATATTTATATAAATACAAATATAAAATTTCGCAATTAGTAAGGCAATGGGTCAATTAAGGAGTTCAGGGCAGGGATAGTCTTAAAAGGCAGGCGGGTTGCCTCATAGTTGTATAGACATAGTTCGACAAGTTCACCATGACAGTCCCCTTAAAGGGGGATAGAAGGATTCTGGACAAGCGTTCGACTGATCTCACGCCGAAGTACAAAATGACAGCAATCTATAAGTCATTTCTAACAATTTCATTGCCTTTATAAAAAAGTCGCAGGAATACTATAATTTATCTATGCCTAAGACAGGTATAGCAACATTACCACTTCATTACGGAAAGGCACCAAAGTGGCTGTTCGAGAGGATGACCGCCCTTTCAAGGGAAATTATTTATGCGATTGTTACTGAATTCGGACATAAGGTATTTCTCGAAAGGCTCTCTGATCCCTTCTGGTTTCAGGCATTAGGCTGTGTTCTTGGATTTGATTGGCATTCCAGTGGACTAACTACAACAGTTACAGGAGCTTTAAAAGAAGGATTGAGAGGGATGGAAAAAGAACTCGGAATATTTATTGCCGGTGGTAAAGGTGCGACATCCAGAAAAACTCCAGAACATATCAGGAATTATTCTGACAGATATATGATCAATCCCCAACCATTGGTTTATGCAAGCAGGATGTCTGCAAAGGTAGACAATACTGCTGTCCAAGATGGATATCAGCTTTATCACCATGTATTTATATTTTCATATAAAGGACAATGGTCTGTTATACAGCAAGGCATGAACGAAAATAAAAAAACAGCGAGGCGATACCATTGGCTCGGTGATACTGTAAATGATTTTGTGGTAGAACCTCACACTGCTGTCTGTTGCGATAAAAGGGGCAGAACACTGAATATGGTTGCATTTGATAGCAAAGACACAAGGGAAATCTGTACATCCCTTTCAAGAGAAAAACCAGAGAACGCTATTAAGGAGATAAAAAAAATTCACGAACTTAACCTAATAGAGAGGCATAATATTACAATAGCAGACATTGATCCAAAAAGACTTTATAGAATATTAACGAAGACATATGAAAACCAGCCAGAGGATTTTGAGAAACTCATTGGCATCAACGGAGTAGGTCCTAAGACCATAAGGGCACTGAGCCTTATATCAGAACTTATATATGGAAAGCCGCCCAGTTATCGCGACCCTGCAAGGTTCAGCTTTGCCCACGGAGGGAAAGATGGAACACCCTTTCCAGTTGACAGAAAAACATATGATAAAACAATAGAGATTATGAAAAAGGCTATTAATTCAGCAAGAATTGGACATCAATCCAAAATGGATGCTATAAGAAGGCTATCAAGATATTTTGAAATTTAATTGAAGATCCCCTTTATTGTGTCACTGGGAAAACGCTTATCTGCAACCTCGTTCTATCTTTTCTTTCAAAATTGACTACCCCATCAACCTTTGCAAAAAGTGTATCATCCGAACCTTTGCCAACATTCATCCCCGGATGAAACTTCGTGCCCCTCTGTCTTACAAGTATATTACCTGCCCGTACAAACTCTCCTCCGAATCTTTTTACTCCGAGCCGTTTTGATTCGCTATCGCGTCCGTTTCGTGAGCTTCCTACTCCTTTTTTATGCGCCATATCTATCCCCCAAAAACTATCTCTTTAATCTTTAATAAAGAATAAGGTTGCCTGTGTCCATTTAACTTCCTATATCCCTTGCGGGGTCTTTGTTTATATATAATCACCTTGCGTGACTTGCCTGCATCCTCAATAGATGCTATAACCTTTGCGCCGGTAACATAAGGCGAACCATATGTTAATTTATCTTCGTTATTAATCATAAGCACTTTATCAAAAGAAACTTCTGTCCCTTTCTCCTGCGAAAGTTTCTCTGACTTTATAGTATCTCCAGGCGTAACCTTATATTGCCTTCCATCAGCCTCGATTATTGCGTACATTATTACCTCCAAAGTTAATAAGTTAACACAATTATAGACATAAAAACAAGCCCTTCACATGCCTTCCAGAAAATTTTTCAATAATTCCCTGTCCTTATCTGATATTTTGATAAATTCTATCCCTATATTATATAAAATGTCTTTATCTCTGGTGATCTCTTGACAATTGGCAATCCTTCCTACAACATTCAATATATTTGCATCAATGAAAAGTTTCATATCATAATTAGAATTAATCTCAAAGTTTTGTTGGGTTTCTATTAACATGCCTGATAAACTAATCTTCTTTATATCACATTTGTATGGGTATTCAATCTCAGCACTTTGAGGAGCATATATCTTAAACCTTACTCCTGTCAGTCTTTTGTCTACCTTTGTAGCCCTATTTTCCTCAATAAAATTAATGAGCATGGTTGTTTTTTCACTCAAAGTGTCAATAAATTTTATACCTGCCCTGTAAACAGGTTTTGTTTCTTCAGTGCCTTTTTTAGACTTAGATGTCAGAACTGCCCAGACCACACGGCCCTTTAAATTTATAGTGGAGTTTTTATGCCTTAGCCTGAAGGTATACTCTCTGTTTAAATTGAGTCGTTTTGTTGTCTCTATTGCAGCCCCTTCTATACTGATATTAAGAATATCGAGGTCTGACGGACAAAGTATATCGCCATGGACACCATTTACAGCATGCCTCTCATATCTTCTTTTTTCTTTTCCCTCTATATCCATAAAATTTAACCGTAAATTATAATTATCTTATCACAATCCCTGCATAGCCAACAACATGATCATAATCACCGCTTACCTCTGCTGATGTGGAATATTTTATGAGCTTTGCAGATTCTGCACCAAGCGACTTTGCAGCAAATAGCATTGTTGTAACAGGAAGATATCCGCACATGGATATCCTTTCCTTCATTACTGTCTCATAAAGACCTTCAGGATCAAGAGACAGTATCATATCTATAGCCTTTCTATCCTTCTGTCTTGCAACACTATCATGAACATAATGGCTCATATCAGAGCTTGCCACTATAGCCACGGGATAATCAAAGCCTTTTATCGCTTTTGCTATGCCTTCTCCGATGAGCCTGCACTCGTCGAGTGTGGCTGAAAGTATAAGAATCGGGACAATCTTTACCTTTTTAGAAAAATACAAGATGAATGGAAGTTGAACCTCAAGTGAATGTTCAAACATATGTGCCTGAGCATCCTTTGTTACAATGGGCACATTCATTATAATCCCGTGGGAAATCTTTTCATCTACATTTAAACTACCAGTGGGTATTTCCCACTCTCCTGATTCAATTATCGAAATCTGCGATCCGAGACCAGTATGATTTGGACCTATAATCACGAATGTATGGGGGATATCTATTGTGGAATAAACAGCCCCTGCGACAGATCCGGAATATATCAGTCCTGCATGTGGAGAAACTATACCTATTACTTTTTCTTTCTTTGCATTTTTATCTATATACTGCTCAACCTGTTGAGTCAGTTTAGAGGCGCTACCATAATAGAATTGTCCCGCAACAGCCGGTGACCTTCTCAAAATACATCCTCCTCTACACCATGGTACTCTTCTTGATCAGCCCTGTTTAGAAACCTCGTACAGCTGGAAAGGAACGTCAGGTCAATACTACCGGTAGGTCCATTCCTTTGTTTTGCTATAATTACCTCTGCCTTGCCCTTATTGTCAAGATTATCTTTATTGTAAACCTCATCCCTGTAAAGAAAGAGTATAACATCGGCATCCTGTTCTATCGCACCTGATTCTCTTAGGTCTGCCAGCATGGGTTTTGGAGGTCTGCGCTGCTCAACGCTTCTGTTGAGCTGGCTAACTGCTATAACAGGGACATTTAATTCCTTTGCGAGAGCCTTAAGTGAACGGGATATATCTGATATCTCCTGTTCGCGCCTCTCAAAACTTCCTCTACTTTTCATTAATTGAAGGTAATCTACTATAATAAGACTAAGTCCATGTTCCATTTTCAACCTTCTTGCCTTTGCCCTCAGCTCGAGAACACTTATACTTGATGAATCATCTATAAAAATAAGCGCCTCACTAAGATTACTCGCTGCACTGGTTAATTTATGCCAGTCTTCCTTTTTTATAAAACCCTTTCTGATGCTATTAGAATTCACCATTGCCTCAGCACATAACATCCTCAATACAAGTTGCTCTTTTGCCATCTCAAGACTGAATATGGCAACAGGTTCTCCTAATTTAATCCCAATATGCTGTCCAATATTAAGCGCTAAAGCAGTTTTCCCCATTGAAGGTCTTCCACCCACGATTATAAGGTCACCTTTCTGAAAACCTGTTGTCAGTTCATCAAGGTCATTGAATCCGGAAGGCACGCCTGTTACTGTCTCTTTTTTATCATAGAGACGCTCTATCATTTCAAAGGTATCTTTGATAACATCTCTTAACTTTGCAAATGAAGTCTTTATCCTTTTACCCGATATATCGAATATTGTCTTCTCTGCGACGTCTACAAGTTCATCTGCATCAAGATTATCTTCATATACTCTTGCAGAAATCTCATTTACTGCTGTTAAAAGATTCCTCAACAAAGCTTTTTCCCTGACTATCCTTGAGTGATATTTTATATTTGCTGAGGTGGGAACCATGTTTACGAGTGAGGAAAGATAGGAAATCCCTCCTACGCCCTCTAATTCATCTTTCTTTTTAAGACAATCTGTCATGGTTATAAGGTCTACAGGTTCGTTCTTATTGAAGAGCTCTGTCATAGCACTAAATATCTTCCTGTGGGATTGCTTATAGAAATCTTCTGGCTCCAGAATCTCCAGAGACTTCGATAGTGCTTCATTATCTATAAGAATTGCGCCAAGAATAGACTGTTCTGCCTCTACATTCTGAGGAGACAATCTATCCATTTTCAGATCCATATCTCTCATTCCTGAACAACCTGTAAAGCAACCTGTGTTGATATATCAGAATGCAACTTTATATTTACTGAATATGTACCAAGTCTTTTTATAGGCTCATCGAGCGTAATCTTTTTTTTGTCTATCTCTACCCCTTCCTTTTTAAGCAGCTCAGCGATATCCATAGTCGTTACAGAACCAAATAATCTTCCTTCTTCACCTGCATTTGCCTTAATTAAAAGTGTCATGCTTGAAATTTTATTTGACATTTCCTGTGCAACATTTCTGACTTTTTTTGCCTTCTCCAATATCATCCTTTTTTGGTGGTCTACTAATTTTATATTTTTAGTATTTGCTTCAACAGCGAGTCCTTTAGGAACCAGATAATTCCTTGCATATCCATCCGATACATTCACAATCTCGCCCATCTTTCCTACATTATTAACATCACTTTTAAGTATTACTTTCATTTAAGATCTCCTTTAAATAAGATATTTTTCTAAGATATTACGAAAAGTCAAAATTTTCTCCCCCTTCGGATATAAAGAGAGATTAAGAATGATTTTCACCTAATTATTTTTATAGTATACCATATAGATTAATTCTGCAATAAAAGGAAATATAAAAAGTCAAATTATTGACATATATCTCGGATTATTTTATAGTTTTTTTATGCATCATATATTAATTATAGATGACGACAATTCTGTCAGGGATGCATTGGAATTCTTTTTCAAAGAAAAAGGTTTCAAGACCACTACTGCTCCAGATGGTTTAAAAGGTCTTAAATTGCTCAAAGAAGAAAGATTCGACGTATTCATGGTAGACCTTATGATGCCTGATATAAGCGGATTAGATGTTATAAAAGAAGCATCTGCCCAGCATATCACCACACCAGGAATTGTTATTACTGGTCATGGAACAATCAAGAATGCGGTAGAGGCTATGAAATTAGGAGCATTTGACTATATTACAAAGCCTTTTATTTTTGACGAATTATTGATAGCAATAGACAGGGCTATAGAGCTTTCGAACCTGCAAAAAGAAAATATCCTACTTAAGAAGCAGCTCAAAAGAAAATATAATTTCGATGTATTGATCGGTGATTGCCCTCAAATGCAGGAGGTGTACGAACAAGTAGAGAAGATAGCCGATACGGATAGCACACTTTTACTAACAGGCGAAAGTGGTACAGGAAAGGAGCTTATAGCAAAGATTGTTCATTTCAATAGCTTCCATTGCCAAAAACCATTTGTGCCTATAAATTGCGCTGCAATTCCGAGGGACCTCTTAGAGTCTGAACTTTTTGGCTTTGAAAAAGGTGCATTCACAGGCGCCATTAATACAAAGATAGGTCGTTTTGAACTCGCTCACGAAGGAACCCTTTTCCTCGATGAGATAGGCGAATTAGACCTGTCTTTACAGGCTAAGTTATTAAGGGTTCTGGAAGAAAAAGAGTTCGTAAGAGTCGGGGGAGTCAAAACAATAAAGGTAGATACAAGGATAATTGTCGCAACAAATAAGGACCTCGAAAAAGCAATAAAAGAAGGAAAATTCAGGGAGGATTTATTTTACAGATTAAATGTTATACCCATACATCTGCCACCCCTAAGAGAAAGGATTGAGGACATTTCTCTTTTTGTAAATCATTTCGTTCATAAGTTTGCTAAAGATAAAAAAAAGAAACCGCTTAAATTTGAACCAGCGGCAATGAAATGCCTTATGAAATACCACTGGCCTGGAAATATCCGGGAACTGGAAAATTTAATAGAGAGACTAACAATCCTCGTAAGTAATGACACTGTCAAGGTTTCAGACCTGCCTGAAAAATTCTATAATCTTTTTGACCTCCAAGATTGCAGACCTGATAATTTCCATAATATAAGCAATGAATTTAATCTTCCAGAATCAGGCATCTCTCTCAATAAGTTTCTTGAAGATGCAGAAAAAAACCTGATTTTTAAAGCCATGGAGAAGACAGGGGGAATAAAAAGCAAGACTGCAAAACTCCTAGGGCTTAAAAGAACAACTCTCATTGAAAAACTAAAAAAGATAAACCTCCAATAATAATTTTTGTCAAATTTTTAACAGCGTCACTATTTTGACATGTGATAAAACTAAATTCCTTTTAAATCCAATAAGTTATTCTCGGGCATAGTTATTGCTTTTATCAATTAAACTATAAATTTCGGTAAAAAGATGGCTATCAATATAGTTAATCAGTATAAAAAAGTAAATCTGCATCAACCACAGAGGATACTTATGGTTGATGATGACCACGATATCCTTGAATCTGTTTCCTCATTTCTTAGTGAAAAAGGCTACGAGGTTATTGTGAGTGAAAATGCAGAAGAAGCGATTGATAAATTTCAAAAAAACAATATTGATATTGTGCTAACAGATATCAAGATGCCCGGCATTTCCGGCATAGATCTAACCAAAATGATCCACAACATTAAACCTGAAGTGCCTGTAATCTTAGCGACTGCTCATGCAGATTTAGAAACAACTATTACCGCGATAAAAGAGTACCCTTTTGATTTTATTATAAAGCCTTTTAAATTTGAATATCTCTTATTTTCTATAGAAAAAGCAGCGAAATTTCATGACATGAAACTTCTGGAAATAAATTATAAGCAGATGCTTGAAGAAGAAGTAAAAAACAAGACACAGGAATTGAGGGATCTGACCATAGAAATCGTACATCGCCTGACAGCAGTAGCAGAATACAGGGATACTGATACAGGCACACACATCTTAAGGATGGGGCTTTTCTCTAAAGAGATTGCAGATACCCTTAATATGCCTGCTGATTTTGTGGAGAGGATTACACTTGCCAGCACCCTCCACGATATAGGAAAGGTGGGAATACCTGACAGTATACTGCTGAAGCCAAGCCCTCTCACTGAAGAAGAATTTAAATTAATGAAAAAACATACGATACTCGGAGCAGGGATACTCACAGGCTCAAAACATCCAACCATTCAGATGGCAGAGGTTATCGCCTTAAATCATCACGAACATTGGAATGGCAAAGGATATCCGAGAGGACTAAAGGGTGAAGAAATCCCGATTGAAGGCAGGATAGTCATGCTTATTGACCAATATGATGCATTAAGAAGCAAGAGACCCTACAAGTCCCCTTTAAACCATGAACACGTATTTAGGATAATTACAAAGGGAGATGGCAGGACAATGCCGGAGCACTTTGACCCTGAAGTATTAAATGCATTTATAAAATCAGCAGCGGGATTAGATGAAATATTCAATGAATATCAGGAGTAACTATGGATATAACATCATTACTGTCCCAACGTTAAGTGAATAAATTCAACTGTTTACAGAAAACGCTCTTTAATTCTTCATCATCAACATCTGCAAATGCTTGTAACAAGGGGATCTTCTCAAAAAGCGTCACGCTCAAAAT
>JBFMDO010000058.1:0-54237 GCA_040753615.1 Nitrospirota bacterium
TAATAAGGGAGACGCTCCTTGATCGGCTCATTTTGATCGACATCTTATCCCTAAATAGCCATACAGTTCTCAAAGTGAGAAAAGTGGATAACCCCCAACTTCAATTTTTTTAACCGGACAGTAGTGACTTTTACTTTATTCCCTGCCCGCAATGAGCAGATAACGGGTTAAGCTTCTTTCTGATGCGATAGTTTCAGGAAGAAGCTGAGGTAACATACCCTTTTTTGATAAAACTATACACAAAAAGAAGTATTTAGGCAATAGTACGAATTGTCCCATCAAAAATCTAACTGACAATGATTCATTGCCTCATTTAAAAAATCTACAGGATGTTTTACTAAATAGTAAGCTGTAAATGCACTGTCGAGGGCTATCCGCACGCTAACAAAAGCTTTGGAATGATGTATCCGTAAAATGAAGCCATTCCCTGATCTATTTACATAATTCTAACTCCGTCTCATGCATGAAATTTCATTTAACGGTTTGAGTGCTTGAGAAGGCGTAGCCTTTGGGTGTTAATAACCTCAATCACTCTGTTATCTTATTACATAAAGAAGGCTGTTTATCTTATTTCCTATTCTCCTCTTTTTCTATTATAGACCCTCACTCTTCCTCATTCTTGTGCTTGCACCTCCGTGTTGTTATGTGGAGTTGCGCCCCTATCTTTTTAAATAAAAGTCTTCTTAAGATGCTTTTTGTTCCTGAAGTTTTTCCTGTACCCAAAGATTAATCAGAGTGTCAGCAGACACACCGCGATTTTGTGCAACAGCCTGAATTTTTTCAGAAAGCATTTTATCAACAGCGTAATAGGTAACCTCTGACTCAATATCAACTTCAAAGGATGCTTTTTTAGTTTTATCCCAGAATTCTGATAAATCATGAGTATCCCAAAACTCGCTCATTTCCTTGTAAGATGTTGCCTCTGATACTGAACTTTTATGTTTTCTCATATAGTCTCCTTTCAGCTTTTGTCATCTCACGTGCCGATATAATTAAGGCACGCTTATCGGTTTTATAAACAAAGAAAACAATAAGGTAACGACCACTGGTAGTCTGCCCCATTGCTGCATAGACATTCTCGCCTGACCTATGACCTTTCTCAACTAACCTGAAATGAGGGTCATTATCCAAAACCTCTCTGACTTCCTGTCGTTGGACATTATGTTTTCTTTTAATCTTTTCAATAATATCATCAAACCAGATAAATCCTTTAATTTTCAAATTATTAGTCTCCATAAAATATTGTATCATCTTCCCAATATCTTAGTTGACAAGTATTTATCCTCCATTTTCAGAGGCGCAATTTTCGGCTAACTCGTTCACAGTCTAAAAGAATCGCGCGATAGCAATTTGCCCTCTTTCCCCTTTAGCCTGCTGTTGCGGGCAGAAGACTTTCCTTCTTTAATTATCAGTTTTTAAAGGCTTTAACTTTAGTAACCTACTCCAGTGAATCACAGTAATAATTTCTAAATACCCTTCTTTAATCTGATATATAATTCTGTAGCTCTTGTAGATTAATTCTCTAACTGCAGGGTCATCAGCTTCAGGAACATGTCTACCCATCTCCGGGAATAATTCCATGTGCTCAACCATCTCGAATATTCTGTCGGTCAGTAGGTTAGCGTAGTATGGCGAATCCACGGCAATATATCTGCATATTTCTTTTAAGTCTTCAAGTGAATCTTTAGACCACTTTATTTTAGCCATTCTTTCATGATTTCCTTTGCCTCTTCATGCGTATAAAACTGACCAGATTCCAACTGTTTTTGTCCTTTTAATATTTTTTGCTTTACATAGAGAGATTCCATTATATCTTCTAAGGTAGTATTTTCAGGCATGTCTTTTAACAGAGACATTACAGATTCTTTAATTGTTGGCATATAACCACCTCCTTTTATTGCTTAATTTTACCATACGTGCCTTTTATTTGGTTTTTAAAAATTCTATCTCCTTTTCTTCTCCACCGGTTCGAGAGTTTGAGAAGGGCGAAGCCTTTGGGTGTTAACCTCAAGCACTCTGATAGCCGTCGTTGCTGGCATATACGATATAATCCATTCTTGATTTTTTAAAATATTTTTCAAGGTTAGTCATCTTTACCCCGAATGCGAACTTTGGTTTCCTCCACAACCCATAAGTGCTGGTTAATAGGCTCTCGCTGAATAAGAGGAATAATGCTTTGAAAAACTTTTATAACGTGCTGTTTTGCTTGACTACCAACTCTTAAAACAATAATCCCTGAAAACTCTTGTGGTGGATATGCTCTAATATCTGAGAAATCAGTATCCAAAGTAACCAGTACACGATTTTCACTCTTGCATATATCTATAAGAACAGGGTCTCTTACACCTTGCAGTTGTTGCTCATTTACAGTTTTTGCATTATGTCCGGCATTAGTAAGCAGTTCTGCAATCTCGATGGGCAGGTTTTCATCTATCTTAAACTGCATATTTGCCTATGGTGTTACAGGTACCAGTCTTTCACGGGACAGTTCAGCCGCGTAAGCAATAGCTGCCTTAATATCGTCAGGGACTAAAGATGGGTAGCTCTTTAAAATTTCTTCTTCGCTGACCCCCTCTGCTAAGTTGTCCAGTATAACTGATACCATTATACGCGTCCCTTTGATACAGGCTTTTCCGTGACACACAAATGGGTCAACAGTTATTCTTTCTCTCCAGTTCATGTCCCGCCTCTTTCCTTTTGTTATATAATTGTATCATAAAGGGCGAAGCCTTTGGGTGTTAACCACAAGCACTCTGCTATCTGCCTGTTGTATAGATATCTTTACAATCATCTTCATTCATCTATTTTTTAACAAATATTTTTTCGTAACTTTCAAAATTTTCATTTTCTTCTTTTTTAAGTTCATAAAATAGTCTATTAAGTTCTATTCTGCACTTGCTTTTAATTATGTAAGAATTGTCATAACCAATTACCGTATTACTTGCATCTCGATAGAATTTCAACGAATCTAATATTCTATATAAATTGTTTATAATTTTTTCTTCTTCATCGGCAGAATTAGTTTTAGGAATTAAAAATAATATCTCTATTAATGGAGGAATTTTTGCAAAGATTACGAATAGTAGCACTATGAATCCTATCATCGCTCCAACTTCTGTAAGCAGTTTAAAATCCTCCAATGTTAAAATATATGGAATGGCAGCACAAATAGCAACTCGTGGAACGATTTTATTAAAGAAATAAAACAAAAATTCAAATAACCGCACAAATATTGAAGGCTTAAAATCATATGTAATAATCTTTTTGTTGTCGAGATCAAAATATAAAAGCCCTTTCCTGTTCAAATTGGGAGGATAAGGGAGAAGAAAGTCAAGTAGTTTAAGCAAATATTTTCTGATGTTTGATGACTCTGGCAATTGCATAATTAAGGAGGTGAAAAAGCCAGAGAGTTTGAAAGGACTACTTTCTTTGATATTTTTCATATTTTTAACGCCCATTTTTCTAACTGCAATGAGCGGCTAACTCGTTCATATCCGAACTATTTCGGATATTACAACTCTGGCTGAAAAGCCAGAGACCCTCATTTTTGACAAATTTTATCAGCTATAACCTCTTTCTTTTAGATCTAAACTATCCAATGGACTCCTTATTTTTTGAAAGATAGAGGTTCTATGGTTTAATTATTGATTAAAGTCCGTATGTTGTCAAGAAATTTTCTTAGAGTTGTAGTCGCGTTCTGTGGTATATTTAACAAGATATATCATTGGAGGCATTTATGGACATAAAAACATATGTTCTCAATAAGGCAAATGAGGCTAAAGAAGGTGCGAGGGCGCTCGCAAAGGCGTCAGCAAAACAGAAGAATGACTCTCTTATTAAAATGGCAGAGGCATTAAAGAAGAGGGCAAAGGAGCTTATTTCTGAGAACAAGAAGGATATAAAATTTGCTGAAAAAAAAGGTCTTTCAAAGGCATTAATAGACAGACTCACCCTGAACGATAAACGAATCAATGAGATGGCGCAGGGGCTTATTGAGGTTGCAGCACTGCCTGACCCTGTTGGTGAAATAATCAGGATGTGGCAAAGACCAAATGGCATGACTGTTGGAAAGATGCGTGTTCCTATAGGTGTTATCGGGATTATTTATGAATCGAGGCCTAATGTTACAGCAGATGCAGCAGGGTTGTGTTTAAAGGCAGGCAATGCAGTTGTCTTAAGAGGAGGCTCTGAGGCTATTAATTCAAACAGGGCTATTGTAAAAGTTCTAAGGGATGTTGCTAAGAAAGAGGGTCTTCATGAAGGCGCTGTGACTTTTATTGATATACCAGAGAGAGAAGCAATAATGGAGATGCTTAAGCTCGAGGGCATTATTGACCTGATTATCCCGAGAGGTGGAGAGGGTCTTATAAGGACTGTTACTGAAAACTCAAGGATCCCTGTTCTTAAGCATTATAAAGGTGTTTGTCATGTTTTTGTTGACAGGGATGCTGATTTAAAGATGGCAGAGGATATTTGCTTTAATGCAAAAGTTCAAAGACCCGGAACGTGTAATGCAATGGAGACCATGCTTATTGATAAAAAGATCGCAAAGACATTTTTGCCTGTGATGATAAAAAGGTTCAAGGATGCAGGCGTGAAACTAAAAGGGTGTCCTTTAACGAGAAAGATAGATTCATCTCTCGCAGATGTTAAGGAATATGATTTTTACAATGAATATCTTGACCTTGTTTTAAATGTGAAGATAGTGGATGACATAGATGATGCAATGGCGCATATTGCGAGATATAGCTCCTCGCATTCAGATTCTATTGTTACAAAAGATTATGCTAAAGCCATGCGGTTTCTGAAAGAGGTTGATTCATCTGCAGTATTTGTGAATGCATCTACCCGGCTTAATGACGGTTTTCAGTTTGGACTCGGGGCAGAGATAGGAATATCTACTGATAAGATTCATGCACGGGGACCCATGGGGCTTGAGGAGCTCACATGCACAAAATTTATAGTGCTCGGTAACGGCCAATTGCGAGAGTAAGCTCACCAAGTCTTTTGCACAAAATTGACAAAGTTTCAAGTCCTATTTTAACATTAAAAAATAGTTAAGGAGGTTGCATTGCTTAAATCTGTAGAAGATATTAATCCAACAAAAAAACGTCTCAGAATAGAAATACCATCGGATGTTATAGAGAAAGAGATAGATGTTTCGCTGAAAAAACTCAAACAACAGATGAAGATTCCCGGATTCAGGCCAGGGATGGCTCCTATCAGCCTGATAGAAAAACGTTTTGGCAAGGAAGTTGAGGCTGAGGTTCTTGACAGAATAATACCTGAATATTATAAAAATGCTCTAAAAGAATCCAGTCTTATCCCTGCAACACTGCCTATATTTGATGAGAAATTCGAGTTTAAAAGAAATAGTCCCCTTAATTTTTCATTCACAATTGAGGTGATGCCAAAGATAGAGGATATTCAGTACGAAGGCATAAAAGTAAAAGACATGCCTATCACTGTTGATGAAACAGAAGTGGATGATTTCATTAAAAAACTTCAGGAACAAAAAGCAGTATACGAAGTTGCTGAAAAAGATATAGAGGCAGATGACCTTGTTTCTCTGGAATTTGTGGATTGTAAATTAGCAGGAGAAGAAACAACCCCGCAGTCAATAAAAGAACAGGTGTCAAAGATGGGCAATGAAATATTCCCTCCGGACATGATAGAAAGAATGATGGGTAAGAAAAAGGATGATATAGTAGAGTTCACAACTACATTCGATGAAAATTGTGGATCAAAAGAGCTTGTTGGCAAGACGGTTGAAATAAAACTCGCTACAAAGGAAATAAAAAAGAAGAACCTGCCTGAGATTGATGACGAATTTGCAAAAGACGTTGGTTTCGGAAGTATCGCAGAGATGCGGGAAAAGATAAAAGAAAAGATACTCGCAGCAAAAGAAGATCAAATTAAGAGAATGCAGAAGGCAGAAATCATTAATAGCCTTATTGAATCCCATAATTTCGATGTCCCTGAAACACTTGCAAAAAAAGAATTTGAATCCCTTATGATGCATGAAAGTATATCTGGCGAAAGAAATAAGATGCAAGATAATACCCCCCTCGCTTCCCCCTTACCACGAGGGGAAGTTAAGGAGGGTGGGGCAGGCAGCTTAGAAGCAGAAAAGAAGGAATTAGAAAGGCTGCAGGCTGACATGGAGAAAAGGGCATTGAGGAATGTGCAGGCATCTATAATAATTGATGCGATTGGTAAAAAAGAAGGGATTAATGTAACAGACTCCGAAGTAGATGAAAGGGTTTCTTTGATAGCACAGAGACTTTCAGCAACACCAGAAGCTGTAAGGAATTTTTACAAGTATAAAGAAGGTTCCATTGAAGGACTCCGACATTCGATATATGAAGACAAGGTTCTGGATATGCTTTTGTCAAAGGCTGTTATTGAGAAAGGAGAATAAATGAGTGTTATTCCTATTGTTATAGAACAGACAGGCCGTTCTGAGAGGGCGTATGACATTTATTCAAGGCTTCTAAAAGACAGGATAATCTTTATAGGCACTGTAATAGATGATCATATTGCTAATATGGTTATTGCCCAGCTTCTGTTTCTTCAGACAGAAGACCCTGAGAAAGATATACATATATACATTAATACACCTGGAGGAATAGTATCATCAGGGCTGGCAATATATGATACCATGCAGTATGTGAAGCCTCATATTGCAACATATTGCATAGGACAGGCAGCGAGCATGGGAGCGCTTCTGCTTGCAGCAGGCACGAGTGGCAAGAGATTTGCTCTACCCCATTCGAGAATCATGTTACACCAGCCCATGGGAGGATTTCAGGGACAGGCAACTGATATAGAAATACATGCACGTGAAATACTTAAGATGAAAGATGTACTTAACAAAATACTTTCAAACCATACCGGACAGCCCATTGAAAAGATTCAGACAGATACTGAAAGGGATTTTTTTATGTCAGGGAAAGAGGCAAAAGAATACGGCATAATAGATGAAGTAATCACCAGTATAAAGACCGTGAGGACAAATGGCTAAAAAGGATGGAGATACACTTAAATGCTCGTTTTGCGGGAAAGGACATGATGAGGTAAAAAAACTCATTGCAGGGCCGACTGTCTTTATATGTAACGAGTGTGTTGAATTATGTAATGAGATAATTGCCGATTCACTTCATGAAGAAATAAAAAGTCCTGTCTTCCCGAAACTTCCTACGCCAAAGGAGATAAATGAGTTCCTCAATGATTATGTTATAGGGCAGGGAAGGGCAAAGAAGATACTCTCTGTAGCAGTGCATAATCATTATAGGAGGATGTATAACCCTGTGGAATCAGATGTGGAACTGCAGAAGAGTAATATCCTTCTGATAGGTCCTACAGGAACAGGCAAGACATTACTTGCCCAGACATTAGCAAAGATACTCGATGTGCCTTTTGCGATAGCTGATGCAACTACTCTTACAGAGGCAGGTTATGTGGGCGAAGATGTTGAAAATATAATACTGAAATTACTTCAGGCAGCAGACTATGATGTCGAACGTGCGCAGAGGGGGATAGTGTATATTGATGAAATTGATAAGATAAGCAGAAAATCAGATAGCCCCTCTATAACAAGGGATGTCTCGGGTGAAGGCGTGCAGCAAGCACTCCTCAAGATAATTGAGGGTACTGTAGCCAATATTCCACCGCAGGGAGGAAGAAAACACCCCCAACAGGAGTTTATTCAGATTGATACAACAAACATTCTATTCATCTGTGGTGGCGCCTTTGTTGGACTCGATTCAATTGTAGAACAGAGAACCGGACAGAAAATTATGGGCTTTGTATCAGAAATTACAGCAAAGAAGGAGAGAAAGATAGGCGAGATACTGAGCCGTGCTGAACCAGAAGACCTGATAAAGTTCGGATTTATACCTGAATTTGTAGGAAGGATGCCTGTTGTTGCAGCACTTGACGAACTTGATGAATCGGCACTCGTGAAGATATTGGCAGAACCCAAGAATGCCCTGATAAAACAGTATCAGAAGCTTTTTTCATTTAATAATGTAAGGCTTAAGTTTACTGAGAGTGCATTATCAGCGATAGCCAGAAAAGCCATGCAGCGAAAAACAGGTGCAAGGGGATTAAGGGCTATACTTGAAGAAATAATGCTTGATGTAATGTATGAGATTCCTTCGCAGAAGGATATTAAAGAGTGCCTGATAACAGAAGAAACTATTTCAAAAAATGAAAAACCTATTCTCATTTACGAAAAACAGGCAGAATCAGCATAAAGAAACATCTGTTTGAACGTTTGAATTTGTTTAGTATTTCGGTATTAGGATTTAGGATTTCGGTTTTTGCGCAGGATGGATTTTTCTATAGCCTTTTTGATTTTATCTTTGAGGTCTTGATCATTTATTTGAGAGACTGTTTTTTCTATAAAAGATAGTTCCTCAGATGTAAGAGCTTTGACTTCTGATTTCTGACTTTTTACTTCTGACTTTTCTACTGTTGAAACCCTGCCCAGCCTGAGACGGATAGTGTTGATACCATGTGAGCGCAACTTTTTTATAATGGTTTCTTTATGAAAATTCAGTTCCTGCAGCCACACAGGCGAATCAACATTAAGAATAATTTCACCATTGGATAGTTTAAATGGCGACATATGATATGAGAGGTCATTGAATAATTTATGCCAATTACTTTTAATCTCAGCGAGCCTTAGAGCATCTTCAAGCCCAAGGTTACTGATAAGAGGGGCGAGCAATGAACCTGCTCTTTTCACTAAACCGCCTTTTTAATCTTCCCCGAGCGTAGACATCTTGTGCATATATAGAGTCTTCTGTTGCCTTTGTCTGTTATAACGCGTATCCTTTGAAGGTTGGGCATTATTTGTCTTTTGGTTTTATTATTTGCATGGCTTACGTTATTGCCGATTACCCTTTTTTTTCCGCAAACAGCACAATCTGCCATCTTTTTGCCTCCTCGAATGCATTGCATTAAAAATTTTATTCTGTTATGATAACATTTTATAGATGATCTTACAAGAGATTTAACTCGAAAATTTTCAAAATCATCAAAAAGAAATTCCGGTAAGAGGCAAAGATAGATGTCAAAGATAAGAATTTATGATCTGGCAAAGAAATTAGGTGTTGCGAATAAGGCGATACTTGATGAGCTTTCAAAACTTGGGATAAAAGGTAAGACTCATTCTTCGAGCATTGAGCAAGAAACAGCACAAAAAATAGAAACTATACGACTTAAAAAACCAGAAGAAAAACCGGCAAAAAAAGCAATACCTAAAAAGGATTTAGTCGCAGAACCTACTGAGCCTTCTATTGAAAAGAAGTCTGAAAGAGAGATAAAAAAAGCAGAACCAGTAGTAGTTGAAAAAGAACTGGAGATGCTACCCGAAAGAACAGAAAAAGGCATATCCCCTGTCTTGCCTGAGGAAGAAGAGCTGAAGATACCTGATAGATTCAGGAAAGATATAGAGACAGAAAAGGTAGAAAAGTTTAAGACAAAGCCTGGAATGCAAAGAGCATTCCAGACTATAAGAAAGATAGAGCCGAAAAAATGGCGTGAACAAAGGCTGTTTAAAAAGACAGGGAAGGGCAAGCCTATTAAAGAAGAACAGAGACCCCTGCCACAGGCGGTAGTAGTAAGGAAAAAGATGCTGAAACTCCCGGAAGGGGCTACTGTAAAAGAATTCGCAGAACTTATAAGTGTTAAGTTGCCTGAAGTTATAAAAAAGTTTATGGAATTAGGTTATATGCCTACAATAAATCAGCCTGTTGATCCAGATGCAGCTATACTCGTTGCAGATAGTTTAGGGGTGAAAATTGAAATTTCCTCTATTGAGGAAGAAGATATGGTTGATGTTGAAGTTGCTGAAGACATTGATAAATTGTTGCCGAGACCTCCTGTTATAACTATAATGGGTCATGTTGACCATGGAAAGACATCCCTGCTCGACGCAATAAGGGAAACAAAGGTTACAGAGACTGAGGCAGGCGGAATAACACAGCACATAGGCGCTTATAAGGTTAATCTGAAGGGAAAAGCTATTGTATTTCTTGACACCCCCGGTCACGAAGCATTCACTTCACTACGAGCGAGGGGAGCAAAGGTGACTGACATAGTAGTTCTTGTTGTGGCAGCGGATGATGGAGTAATGCCTCAGACTGTTGAAGCTATAAATCATGCAAAGGCAGCAAATGTGATGATTATTGTAGCAATAAATAAGATTGATAAGTTAGAGGCAAATCCGGCAAAAGTAAAAAATGAACTCGCTGAATACGGTATAATTCCAGAGGAATGGAGCGGTAAAAACATCTTTGTAGAGGTCTCTGCCAAAAAGCAGATAGGCATAGAAAACCTTCTTGAAATGATTCTTCTGCAGGCAGAGATATTGGAGCTTAAGGCTAACCCTGATAAAAAGGCGAGGGGTACGATTATTGAAGCAAAACTTGATAGGGGAAGAGGACCTGTTGCAACTGTTCTTGTTCAGTCAGGGACACTAAAAGTTGGTGACGCATTCATTGCGGGTATCCACTCAGGAAAGGTCAGGGCATTGGTTGATGATACAGGCATGAGGATAAATGAGGCAATACCCTCAACACCTGTTGAGGTAATCGGGTTTACGGAAGTTCCATTAGCAGGAGACATTTTTGTAGTTGTTGAAGATGAAAAGAGGGCAAGACAGATAGCCCTCACGAGGGGGCAAAAGCAAAGGCTCGCTGAAATAGCAAAGAAGGGAAAACTCACACTTGATGAATTATACGCTAAGATAAAAGAAGGCGAAATAAAGGATCTCAATATAATTATAAAAGGTGATGTTCAGGGATCGGTTGAAGCTATAAAGGATGCCCTCGAGAATATCATACATCCACAGGTAAAAGTTAATGTTATTCATTCTTCAGTTGGCGGCATTAACGAATCAGATGTTATGCTCGCTGCTGCATCGAGCGCAATTATAATAGGATTTAATGTAAGACCCGATTCCGGCGCTTATCACGCGGCTGAAAAAGAAGGGATTGATATAAGGTTGTATACTGTGATATACGAAGCAATTGAGGATGTAAAAAAGGCGCTTGAAGGTCTTCTCGAACCTACTTTCAAAGAAAAGATTCTCGGGAGGATGGAAGTTCGTGAAGTATTCCCGATATCAAGGATAGGGACAGTTGCAGGCTGTTATGTACTTGATGGAACAATAGTCCGTGCAAGCGACGGCATACGAATTATTAGGGATAACATTGTTATATATAATGGCAAGATTGCCTCCCTCAAAAGATTCAAAGAGGATGTAAAAGAGGTTCAGGCAGGATACGAATGCGGCATACTAATAGAAAATTTCAATGATATAAAGGTTGGTGACATAATAGAAAATTATGTTATCGAGAAGATAGCAGCAAAGCTTTAAAAAAATCCAACTGAAGGCTGAGGCTAAGGTTAAGGCTAAGAAAAGAAATTTCTCAACCTCAACCTCGGCATTAACCTCAAAGTATTAAAAACTATGCTTCCATATAAACGTTCTCAGAGAGTTAGAGATCTTCTAAGAGAAGAGGTTGCAGATATAATTACCCACAGGCTTAAAGACCCTCGAATAGGATTTCTAACAGTCACCGGTGTAGATGTGTCGGATGATATCAAGGTATCAAAGGTCTATGTGAGTATACTCAGGGATGAGGATAAAGAGACTACACTCGAGATACTGAATTCTGCAAAGAACTTCATACGGACAGAATTATCAAAAAGACTGAGGATGAAATTTATCCCGAGTGTCGAATTTAAACTTGATACTTCAATAGAATACGGATTTAAGATGGAAAAAATATTAAAAGAACTTAAGGAAGAAGGTGAAGGTTCCTAATAAACTCCTCTCATTTTTGAGAAAAGAGAAGGAGTTTTTAATAGCAACCCATGTAAACCCTGAGCCAGATGCACTTGGTTCAGCTATTGCATTTTCGATAGCCCTTGAAAAACTTGGTAAAAAGGTCATACTCTACGACAAAGACCCTGTGCCTGAATTTTATCGTTTTCTTCCGGGTCACGAACAGTTTATAAGTTCACTCCGTGCATCTGATATCAATTATTTGCCAATTATCCTTTTAGACTGCAACACATTAGAAAGGGCAGGCATCGAGGATATAAGCTTCAGGCGTTCTGCTGTTATAGATCACCATGAGACAGAAAAAGACTTTGGAGATATAAAGTGGATTGAATCTACTGCCCCAGCTACAGGATTGATGATATTTTATCTGATTAAAAAATTGGGGCTAAAGATAACAAAAGAGATGGCGATAAATCTATATTCTGCCATAGCAATTGATACAGGGACATTCAGATATAATAATACAACTGCTGAGGTTTTAAGGGTTGGCGCGGAATTAATAGAAGCAGGCGCAAATCCATCTTATATATCAAGCAATCTTTATGAAGCATGGTCTAAAGGAAGGTTCTTATTATTTATAATGGCATTAAACACGCTCGAGATAAAAGAAGATATTGCCATGATTGTTGTTACAAAGAAAATGTATCAAAAGACAGGAACAGGAGCTGATGACACAGAGAATTTTCCAGGGTTCCCGAGGATGATGAAGGATATTAAGGTATCAGCATTTTTCAGGGAGCTGGGTGATAATTATTGGAAGGTGAGCCTGCGGTCAAGAGGCGATATTAATGTTGCCCATGTTGCTACACTTTTTAATGGTGGTGGGCACAAGAATGCCTCGGGTTATAAGATAAAGGCAAGTCTGAAGTCTGCAAAGAAGGCGTTGATAAAGGCGATCAAGAATCAAAAATTTTAATTTGTCCTGTCTATATTTGAGAAAATTCATGAATAAAAAGTATTAGACTCAATAAACCTTATGGACCAAAATTTAGTTATAAACCTCAATAAACCTAAAGATATGTCCTCACACGAAGCCGTGAAAAAAGTAAAACGGCTTTTCTCTGCAAAAAAGGCAGGTCATGCAGGAACGCTTGATCCTTTAGCAACAGGAATACTGCTTGTTTGTATCAACGAGGCAACAAAGATAACGAGATTTTTGTCAGACATGGAGAAAGAATATGATGTCCGCTTAAAATTCGGAGAAAGGACAGATACCTATGATTCAACAGGGAGGGTAATTGAAAAGAAAGAGGTTTTTTTTTTAAAAGAGACTCATATTAGCGAGGTTTTAAATAAATTTGTGGGCAGGATAAGGCAGATGCCGCCTATGTATTCAGCGATTAAGATAAATGGGCAACCATTATATAAACTTGCAAGGAGGGGTATGAGTATAGAGAGACAGGAAAGGATGGTAGATATTTATAAGATAGACATTACATCTTTTAATCTACCTTATCTTGATTTGAAGATAGCATGTTCAAAAGGGACTTATATCAGAACCCTGTGTGATGATATAGGTGATGCCCTCGATATTGGTGCCCATATGGTTTCATTAAAACGGACAAAAATAGGGATTTTCAGAATTGAGGATTCTGTTTCCATAGAAGATTTGAATTATAAAAAAACAGCCCGGCATTCAATAGATTCAGCACTATCACATCTTCCCGAAATCGTACTCGATAAGGATACTTATTTTAGAGCAAAGAATGGTATGCCGATAAGTATTGCTGCCGGAAAATCATATATAAATCAACATGTTAAGCTAAAGACTCCTGAAAATATTGTTTTCGGGATAGGAAGGATAAAAAATGATTTAATAATAATAGAGAGAATTTTATCCTTAAACTAATTTCTTAAGATTTGTGGCAAATCTTCTTATAAATAAAAAAAATACTTGACAAGAGATGTTTTTTTTGGTATTCAATAAAATATGGTTTTTGGTAAAAAGGGTATTATTGGATTAGATATAGGCTCTGGCTATATTAAAGTTGTACAGCTTAAAGACACAAAAGAGGGTTATGAGCTTGAACTATTTGATATCTTGCCTCTTTTGCCTGAACTTATTGTTGATGGCTCGATAATAGATTCCCTAAGGGTTGGTGAGTCTTTTAAAGAGCTGATAAAAAAGGCAAAGATAAAGACAAAAGATGTTGTTATTGGTATGGCAGGGCATTCTTCAGTAATAGTCAAAAGGGTTTCTCTGCCTGAGATGACAGAGGAGGAACTTTCTGAGTCTATACGATTTGAAGCAGAGCAGTACATCCCCTTCAATATAGAAGATGTAAATCTTGATTTCCAAATACTGGGGCCTAAGGAAGAAGCAGGTCAGATGGATGTTATCCTTGTGGCTGTAAAGAAAGATATAATAAATGAATATCTTTCTGTTGTGAAAGAGGCAGGGCTTAATCCTGTGATTGTTGATGTCAATTCTTTTGCACTTGAGAATATTTACGAGATTAATTATGAAATCGAGCCTGATAAAAACATTGCTCTCGTAAATATCGGGGCAAGCACACTAAATCTAAACATCTTAAAAGGTGGTATTTCTGTTTTTACGAGAGACAGCGCAGTCGGTAGCAACCTTCACACCGAGGCAATTCAAAAAGAATTTAATCTGCCTTATGAAAGTGCTGAAAAACTTAAGAGGGGCGAATCAGTTGGCAATGTATCGCCGGCAGATGCTATGTCCGTGATAGAGGCAGCATCGGATGAGATAATCGGAGAAGTGGGTCGTTCATTAGAATATTTTCATGAAGATATCAATGAAGTAATATTAAGCGGTGGCTGCGCTCTTATGAAAGATTTCCCTGCGCGCCTTGCAGAGAAGATAGGGATAGAAGTAAAAGTTATGGAGCCGTTTAAAAACATTAAGGTGCCTAAAAAATTTGATATAACTTATATTGAAGATATGGCTCCTATAGCAGCTGTAGCAGCAGGTTTAGCCCTCAGGAGACAGGGTGACAGATGATAAAAGTTAACCTAATACCTGTAAAAAGAAAAAAGAAAGCTAAACCCATCCCCACATTTATTGTAACAATGGTGATTATAACTGTTATTGTTGGTATTATAATGGCTTATCTTACATTCTTTTTTAAATCCCGTCTTTCTACGAAAAGGGCAGAGTTCGCTGCTAATGAAAAAAGACTATCAGAGCTTAAAGAAAAGATAAAAGCGGTTGAAAATTTCGAAAAATTTAACAGGGCTATTCAACAGAGGACTGACATTATCGAGCAGCTCAGTAAGAATAAAGCTCTTCCAGTGAGAATCCTTAATGAGATAAATAACCTTGTGCCTAACGGGGTTTGGCTTCATTCAGTGGCAGTCGTGGGCCAAAGTATAAATATAGATGGGTATGCTTTTACAAATTCTGATATTGTTTCTTATGTGGATAATATTAAAAATTCAGCGATGTTTGCAGAAGTTTACCTGCAAGAGTCAAAAAGCACAGACATAGGAAAGGTTCCTCTTTATATGTTCAAATTAACATTCAGGATAAAGGTATAAAATGGCATTAAAACTTAATATCAAATTCAATTTAAATGCTATTAATAAATTACCGCCATACGCAAAGATAATAATATCTTTTGTGCCTGCAATAATTATTGCGGTTTTAGTTATTATACTGCTGATTTTACCTAAAAATAGAGAGATTAAAGAACTCCGGGCTAAAATATTGACACAGGAACAGGAGATAGCAAAAAGCCAGTCCAAGGTTGAAAAACTTTCTGAACTTACCAGTCAAAATGAAAAACTCAAAAAGAGGCTCAATGAACTAAAAGAACAGCTCCCTGAAGAGAAAGAGGTGTCCGGATTCCTGAAACAAGTTTCAGACCTTGCTATCAAGTCAGGACTCAAAATACTATTATGGAGACCAGAGCAGAAAAAAATGCATCCAAGTGGAATAGTTTATGAGATTCCTGTAAAGGTTGAACTCAGAGGCAGCTACCATAGCCTCGGCTATTTTTTCAGTAGCTTAACAAGCCTTAGCAGGATAGTGAATCTCTCTGATATTAGACTCGGTGAGCCAAAGTTAGAAAGAGATAATGTTATGCTTAAAGTTTTATTTACTGCCACAACTTTCTCAGCAATCCCTGAGGAAGAAATTAAAAAACCGGAGACTAAAAAGGCAAAAAAATAATGAAGAAAATAATATTATGTCTTATTACATTTTTGCTTTTATTTTTTATAGGGTGTAAAAAAGAGCCTGTACCGGCAAAGGCGCCTGTGGCAAAAAAGGTCGAGCCAGCAGGAGTAAACGTAGCGACAAAGGAGGCCGAAGCAGTTAAGGATGTCGCAAGTGAGGAATATTTGTATGACCCAAAAGGCAAAAGAGACCCGTTCTCGTCTCTTCTAACAACTATGCAAAAACCTCTCAAGAAGAAGGGATTAAGCCCAATAGAAAGTATCAGCGTAGATGAAGTAGTCCTTTTGGCAATAGCACTGGATGAAGAAAAACATAAATATTATGCCCTTATACTGTTGCCTGATAATAAGGCATTTACGATTACAGAAGGAATGAATTTAGGATTACAGGGTGGGAAGGTATTGAAAATAACAGAGAATACAATGCTCGTCAGGGAATATATTAAAGATTATAAGGGCAATATTATACCAAAAGATATAGTATTGAAACTCCATAAGGGGGAAGAAGAATGAGACAACAAAGAGAAAAAAATCGCAGATTTAAAAGCATAGAGCTATTAATACAGTTCCGTTTTATGTTATATGCCCTGTGCCTTATGCTCGTGTTTTTTTGCGGTTGTGCAACAACCGAGACGGGCGAGATTAAAGAATCTTTAGAGCTACAAGACCTTCCTGCTATAAGTGGCGTTGATATCCAGTACCACGCAGTCTTCATAGCAATTAATAAACCATTTATCTATACCATATATAAATCAGATGACCCATATAAAATATTTATTGAGCTTCCCAATGTGAATATAGGGGATTTTAAAAACAGGATTGTTTCTGAAATGCCGGGTACAACGGGTATAACAGAGGTTATTCCTTCCCAGATTGAGTCGCCATATTTTATGGCAAAAATTGAGATTCTGCTTCAGTCTCCATCAACATTTGAAACAGAGTATAAAGACAATAATGTCCTAATGGTAAAAGTAAAGGAAGAGTTATTGCCCGAAAAAGTAATAGAAGAAGTATTACCTAAAGAAGAGGCAGCAGCAGTTGAAGTATTACCAAAAGAGACAGTAGAAGAGAAACTATTGCCTGAGGAAAAACCAAAAGAAGAAGTGATTCCAAAGGCTACAGAGATATCCAGTGTTACATTAGAAAAATCTGCGGAGGCTGTTAATGTTTTAATTAAAGGTAATGGCTCTATGTATCCCAATGTCTTTCCGCTAAATGGGCGTATTGTAATAGATATCCCTAATGTAGCCATGAAAGCCAAGCTTCCGTCTGCAGTAATTTCGCCTGTAAAAGGGATACGTTATGGAAAACATGATGATAAGATAAGGCTTGTGCTTGATCTTAAAGAAAAGACAGATTTCAATGTTGCAGCCATTAATGATTCTATTGTGGTAACTTTGCAGAGCCCACAGGTTATCCCACCAGAGGCTATCCCACCACCAGTAATACCTGTTGAAAAGGCTGAGGCTGTGAAAGAGGAGGAAGTTACGGTTGCAAAGGAGCCCGAAGTAGAAAAGAAACCCGAGGCAGTTGCGGCAATAAAAGCACATGAGGTTTCTGTAGCAGGTAAATACACAGGCAAACGGCTGTCCCTTGATTTTCAGGATGCTGACATAGTACCGATATTCAGATTGCTTGCAGATATTAGTGGTTACAATATAGTTGTGAGCCCTGAGGTTAGGGGCAGATTAACTATGAAATTGATTAATGTGCCGTGGGATCAGGCATTAGACTTAATACTTAAGACATTTGGGCTCGGGAAGTCTCTTGAAGGCAATATTATAAGGATTGCGCCACATGATGTTTTTACAAAAGAAAGAGAAGAGGCAGCTAAGGCAATGGAAGCAGGAATGAAGGCAGAGCCGCTTGAAACGAGGGTCCTTCCTGTAAGCTATGCAAATATTGAAGTTATTGAGGCATCTGTTAAAAAGATCATTACACCGAGAGGAAATGTAACTATTGATAAACGGACAAGCAGCATGATTGTAAAGGATATACCATCAGCATTTTTTGAAATAGATCGCCTTCTTGCAAACTTAGATAAGCCGACCTCACAGGTGTTGATAGAGGCTCGGATTGTGGAGGTAAGCACAAATAGCTTAAAAGATCTGGGCATACAGTGGGGGTTGGAATGGAACCCGACAAGTGGTCTTATGAGCGCAGGCGGGTCGTCAAGCCTCGGCACAGGTTCATTTACAGGGAATAATTTTCTTGTAGACTTTCCATCAGGTGCGTCTGGTGCGGGTTCTGGTTCAGGGTTTAGCTTTGGAATTCTTAATCCTTCTAGAACCTTTGGACTCGATTTACAACTATCTGCCCTTCAGAAGATTGGAAAAAGCAGGATGGTCTCCAATCCAAAGATTCTCACCCTCGATAATGTAACCGCAAAATTAATGCAGGGTGAAGAAATACCTTATCCACAGGTAACAGGTGAAGGAAATGTATCAGCAGCCTTTAAACCAGTGGCTATAAGCATTGAGGTAACCCCTCATGTAACACCGGACAATTCAGTAATAATGAATATTGTGACGACAAAAGAAGATTTTAGTGAATTTGTACAGATTGGCTCAGGGTATGCGCCGCGTACTACAAAGGTGGAAGGGAAAACTAATGTCCTTGTTGGAGATGGAGAAACACTGGTTATCGGTGGTGTGTATAAGAAAAAAGAGACTGAGGCTTCTTCAGGCGTGCCATTTCTCATGGACATCCCGCTAATCGGGTGGTTGTTTAAGAATAAAAATGTCAGTGAGGATATAAGTGAACTTCTGATATTTATTACACCGAGGATTGTACCGAAATCTTAAAAAATGATGGAGGAATTAATGCATAGAAAAAGATTGTTATTTAAAAAATTACTCTTATTCGCTTTACTCGGAGCATTGGTGGTTTTTATAGTTAGTTGTGGTTCTGAAGGCCAGCCTGAAAGCGAGGGTACAGAGTGGTTGGGTGTGAGGGTTGATGCCTCTATGGTTGTTAATGATACTGGAGGTCCGACTGCAGGCACGGTTGACGTTGCGATAAGTCTCTGTGACTGGGATTATGGTACAGATGGCATTCCTGGTACGGCTGATGATGAGTATACATATGAAGACTTCTATGATGCATTTGGAGATGTGACTTTTACTATGACATCAGTAACAACATCGCAGGAGGCGCCTACCTTATATATAACTGACTATATAGTTGAATATATTCCTCAACCAACTTCAGACACCCTTGGAAATACAGTGTATCCTCCGAGTCTAACTTCGCTTAGTTTTGAGAAAAGCATTGTATTGCCTCCAGACTCGACAGTGGAAGACTCGGTGGTATTAATACCAGCAAATACAAAGACTGAATATTCTAATTCAACATATTTTTCTACATATGGTCAGGGCAATTACTCAATAAAGGTTACTTTTTATGGTGAAAGTGAGTTTGGGGATGATTTTAGTATAGTTGTATATATTGATGCACTTTTTGCGAATTACGATAATTGTTAACGAGAGACATACATTTTTGAACTTTTGAACTCGAAAGGGCTAATGGGGTTATAGACATTAGCCCTTTTTCCCTTTTTGTTATATTTCTTTTTCGAATACTTTTCTACCTAACCATGGTTAAACTTGACAGACATGAAAAAATTCCAATAGACTAACTTTAAAGCAATGCATTTTTCAGAGGATATTTATTGAAATCAGGTGTAATCACAAAAAGAAACGGTAGGCTGTCCAACAATGTCATTCTGAGTCCCGAATGCTTTCGGGACTCAGAATGACATTGTGACACAGTCTGTCCGCTCGGAATGACAAGCGAAGGGTTCAGAATGACAAAAAGGCGTAATGGGGCAGTTTTGGGACAGCCTCACGTCTTTTTTTTAAACATCGCATTAGGCATATCTCTTATCATTTTGACCATTTTTCTTTTGCAAGATGTTATTTCTGTTTATTCCAAAAAACAAGATAAATCAAAAACGTATTTGCCTCTAACAACAAATGTTAATAGCATAGAGCAAAAGAAACAGATTATAGAATATTCTTCAATACTCAAGAATAATCCTTTTGGATTTGATGGGGGCGAGATAAAATTGCTAAATGCTTCTTCGAATATAGCAAATAATGTTCAGCGTGTAGATATCCTGCTTATTGGAACAGTTGTTGGACCGAGAGAGTTGAGTTATGCAGTTTTTAAGGATAAATCAGGGCAACAGGAGGTCTTTAAGATCGGGGACGCTGTATTTGATATTGGCATGCTCTATAGTGTTAAAAAAGATAAGGTGCTTGTAAAGCGGGCTGAAAGATTAACCGAGATCCCTTTTGCCGAAGATGTAAAGGTAACAGAGGTAAAAGGGACAGCTCCCACAGGTATTCCTGCCTTTGCACAGGGAATAGGAGGCAATGCTTACATAGTTGATCAAAGAAAGGTGCAAGAGGCTATCTCAAATCCAGCTCAATTGATGACTGATGCAAGGCTGAGGCCTAATGTCAGTGATGGTAAAAAGGAAGGTTTTATTTTAAGTGAGGTTAAACCCGGCGGCATTTATTATAGTCTTGGTCTGCGAAACAACGATATACTTTTGCGTATCAATGAATACGATATATCTGATCCTGAGAAAGCACTCCAGGCGTTTACAGCGCTCAAAGGGCTGGACAGGGTTCAGGTTGATCTCTTAAGGGCTGGGTCAAGGATGACAATGACTTATCAAATAAAGTAATATAGAAATCTAAATGAAGACTTTACTACGCAATATATTAAGTTCATCTAAAAATCCCCCCTTCCCCCCTTTACTAAAGGGGGGTGAGGGGGGATTTTTTTCATTATCATTTGTGTCGCTATGTGAGATGATTGTCTCACTTGTGTTATGCCTTTCAATTTTATTCCCTTCTGAATCAATAGCCGAGACCATTGTAACTGGTGAAAAAGTAGAATCACCTCCTATCGAAAATATTCAGACAGGAGAAAAGAAGGTCTCATTTAATTTTGTCGGTGTTGATATTCCTACTGTGGTCAAATTCATCAGTGATGTCACCGGAAAGAATTTTATTTTTGATGACAGGATAAAGGGGACAATTACTATTATTGCGCCTTCGAGGCTTTCGGTGGATGAGGCATTCAGTCTTTTCACCTCTGTTTTAGAACTCAAAGGATTTACTATAGTCCCTTCAGGAAAAATATTCAAGATCGTCCCTGCTTCCCAGGCAAAACAATCAAGTACAGAAATTGTAAAAGATATAAAACCCCCTGTAAGTGATACCTATATTACAAGGCTTATACAATTGAAATCCGTTTCCTCTTCTAATGCAGTGAATTTTCTCCAGCCCATTATCTCAAAAGACGGCTATATTGCTTCTTTCGGTCCGAGCAATATGCTCATGATCGTTGACTCTGTTACCAATATTGAAAAGATTATCGAGATACTCGATACCATTGACAAGCCAGGTGTGGAAGAACCAGAGATTATTCTTCTTAAACATGCAAATGCAGAGGATGTTGCAAAGATTATTAATGAAGCACTGGGCATAGGTGGGAAGATTCAAACATCTCCATCTGTTGCCAGAACTCCTGGAGGGCAGACAGTTTCTATTGCGGAAAAGGGGACTATAGTCTTTGCTGATACCCGTCTGAATGCACTGGTCTTATTTACGGACAAACAGGAGAGAGAGGCAATAAAACGGATTGTTGCACTCCTCGACATACCACTTCCTGAGGCAACAAGCAAGATCAATGTTTGTTTCCTCGAATATGCAGATGCAACAGAACTTTCCAAGGTGTTAGAGAATATGATTAAGGGAATATCAACACAGTCGGCTGCTGGTGGGACACAACCCCAAAAAACCCCATTCGAGATGGGGGGGAAGATAGGAATTACATCTGATAAAGCTACAAACTCAATTATTATCGTGGCATCACCGGCAGATTATCAGAACCTCCTTCAGGTAATAAAACAACTCGACAAGAGGAGAAAACAGGTCTATGTTGAAGCAATGATTGTTGAGGCATCTATTGAGAACCTGATGGAATTGGGCTCTGAATGGAGGCTTATGGGAGAAGAAGATGGAGAGCCTGTAGCTATCGGCGGTTTTGGAACCATGGACTCTTCGTCATTGCAGGATGTTATTTATGGACTATCGGGTGTGACAGTTGGCGGGATGGGAAACTTTCTTGACGTGCCTTTAACAACAGTTGATTCAGAAGGGACAGCTACAACATCAACCTTGACAATCCCCGGTCTATCCGCACTTTTTAGCCTCGTCGAATTTAAAGGTGCAGTGAATGTTCTTTCAACACCTCAGATTTTAACATCAGATAATCAGGAAGCAGAGATTGTCGTGGGTGAGAATGTGCCATTTATATCGAAAAGGGAAGTGGATGCTACGACTGATGAGACTGTCCTCAGTTCAATCGAGAGAAAAGATGTGGGCATTACATTGAGAATTACACCCCAAATTACAGAGGGTGATTATGTAAAACTCGATATATATCAGGAGATCTCATCTGTAAAAGATGCGTCTGAGACTATTCTTATAAACGTTGGTCCATCAACAACAAAACGCTCCACAGAGACATCAGTGGTTGTTAAGGATAATCAGACTGTTGTTATAGGTGGTCTTATGGAGGAGAAGGAACAAGAAACCATAACAAAGGTGCCATTATTAGGCGATATACCTCTTCTTGGATGGCTCTTCAAATATAAAAGTGTGGAAAAGGTAAAAACAAACCTGCTTGTATTTTTAACTCCTCATATAATTAAAGATGCGGTTCAGCTTTCGAGATTGACCGAGGATAAAAAAATAGAGTTTGCGAGGAGGGAAAAAAGACATGAAGAAGGAGAATTACTTGTAAAATTTGAAGATGAGGTTACAGAGGAAAGGATAAATGAGATATTGTCTGCTGAAGGAGCGTCTATTAAAGCAGATTTGCAACCAAAAGGGCTCTATTTAATAAAACTGAAGGAAGGGCAGTCCGTAAAAGAGGCAATAAAAGTGTTCAATAAATATGAGGAAGTAGAGTACGCAGAGCCGAACTATATAATGAAGATAAAATGATAATAACCAATCACCAAATTACAATAACCAAACAATCATTTTTGGTTATTGTAATTTAATTAATTATGGACACTATTGATGTAATAAGAGATGAAGATGTAGATATTTCCATTCTAAGAAACATTCCTGTCAGTTTTGTAAAGAATAATCAGATATTCCCAATCAGGACAAATGATTCTGAATTAATCGGTGCTGTTGCAGAAGATAAGGGAATACTTGCCTTATCTGAAATATCCAAGACTCTCGGATTAAAACTGAGGCCATTAATGGCGTCAGCAGGTGTCATACTGGATGCTATTAACAGATTTTATGGACAGATGGGATCTGCAGAGGAAGTGATGGGAACTATAGCAGGAGAGGACCTATCGTCAGTCGCTACAGAATTTGAATCGCCGAGAGATTTGCTCGAGTTGACTGAAGAAGCTCCTATAATAAGGCTACTCAATGCCCTTCTTCTTCAGGCAGTGAAAGAAAGGGCAAGCGATATCCATATTGAGCCTTATGAAAAAGAGCTTGATGTAAGATTTCGAGTGGATGGCGTGCTCCGCAGGGTGTTAATGCCGCCAAAGATAATTCAGGACGCATTGATAAGCAGGATTAAGATAATGTCAAACCTCGATATTGCTGAGAAGAGACTGCCACAGGATGGTAGGATAAGGTTGCTGCTTGGCGGAAGGGATATAGATATAAGGGTGTCGGTAATACCTACATCCCACGGTGAAAGGGCGGTGCTCAGACTTCTTGATAGAAAACAAGGCATACTTGGACTCTGGGAGGTTGGTCTCAGCAAGGACGACGAAAAAAGACTGCAAACATATCTCCAGAGACCTGACGGAATAATACTCGTTACAGGACCTACAGGTTGTGGCAAGACTACAACGCTTTATGCCTGTCTCAACAGGGTTCACACAGAAGAGAAAAACATAATAACGATCGAAGACCCAATCGAATACCAACTAAAAGGCATTGGACAGATCCATGTTAATCCCAAAATAGGGTTGACGTTTGCATCAGGTCTGAGATCAATACTCAGGCAGGATCCTGATATTATAATGGTTGGTGAGATAAGGGACCTCGAGACTGCTGAGATAGCAATGCAGGCATCTCTTACAGGACATCTTGTTTTAAGCACACTTCATACAAATGATGCGCCGAGTTCCCTTATAAGACTTATAGACATGGGCATTGAACCGTTTCTCGTTGCATCATCATTAACAATTGTAATTGCTCAGAGGCTTGTAAGGACAATATGTGCTAATTGCAAAATCTCATATGACCCGTCTGATATTGAAAGATCATATTTCACTGATATACCATCGCTTGTTTTATATCGCGGTACAGGATGTGATAAATGTAGGAATAGTGGATATCTCGGCAGGACAGGAATCTTTGAGATACTTGTGATAGACAATGAAATAAGGCAGATGATTAGTGACAGGATCGATTCACAAACCATAAAAAACTTTGCTATATCAAGGGGAATGAAGCCCCTGCGTCAGGACGGCATTGAAAAGGTTATGAATGGTATTACGACCATTGAAGAGGTCCTCAGGGTAACACAGAAAGATTATGCCGATATTTCAGTATAAGGGATACAGGGCAGATGGCTCTGAGGTAACAGGTGTGGTCGAGGCAAACAGCCTGAAGGAAGCAACCTTAAGACTTAAGGATTCAGGTTTTTATCCAAAGAGGATACAGGAAGCTATTTACAAAAAAAGGTTCAGTTTATTTGAAAGACACGATTTATCCCTGCTTCCTTCAATAACAAGACAATTATCTATACTCCTCTCATCAGGTGTTACCCTAATAGAGGCGCTCAGTTCAATCTCTGAAGAGAATAAGGGATTCTGGAGAAATGTTATAGTAACCATAAAAGAAAGGATTGCATCTGGTTCGAGCTTTTCAAAGGCACTCGAAGGATATGAGAAAATTTTCCCTGATTTTTATATAAGCATGGTTGCTGCAGGAGAGGCAGCAGGTAATCTTGATAAGGTTCTTAAAAGCCTTGCGGATTTTCTGGAGTCCCAGTCTGACCTTAAATCAAAGGTAAAAACGTCAATGATCTATCCTATCTTTATGATCTGTATAGGCTTTATCGTTCTGTCTTTTTTATTTACATTTGTTATACCAAAGATAACAAAGATATTTAAGGATACAGAGAGCGCCCTTCCTTTTATCACGGTTATTCTTATAACTATCAGTGATATCTTTCAGAACTACTGGTGGGTTTTATCAGCGATGCTAATATGTGGACTAATCGGTATAAGGAAATTAAGAGAAAAGAACAGATTATTCGTTGACAGACTTTTTTTATATCTGCCATGGAATATACTTCAGAGTCTTTATTTAGGAAGGTTTGCAAGAACACTCGGTTTTTTACTCGAAGGAGGGCTTCCAGTTTTGAGGGCGATTGAACTCGCTGCAAAATCTATAGGGAACAAGGTGATGGAGGTAAAGGTCATTGACGCAGGGAAAAAGGTTGCAGAGGGGGCAAGACTTTCTGCTTCACTTGAAGGATTTTCACCCATACTTCTTCAATTGATTGCAACAGGGGAAAAAAGCGGCAACCTGATTGCAATATTGAAAGATGCTGCAGACGCATATGAGGAAGAATTTTCAAGAAGGGTGCAACGGCTTCTTTCACTTCTTGAGCCTTCAGTGATTCTTTTTATGGGATTAATTGTTGGTTTTATAGTTCTCGCTGTACTTTTACCAATATTCCAGTTAAATCAGTTAATAAAATAATAAGGGGGTAAAATGAAAACAAACTTAAAAAATTTTAAAATCTGTAGTCAAAAAACTACAATTTCCAACTCTCAGAGGGGGTTTACCCTCCTTGAGATAATCGTGGTTGTGTTTATACTCAGCCTACTGACTGCTATTGTTGCTCCGAGGATAATAGGAAGAACTGATGATGCACGTATCACTGAGGCTAAGGTTCAGATAAGGAATTTCGAGACAGCCCTCAAGCTTTTCAAGCTCGATAACGGCTTTTATCCGAGTACAGAACAGGGACTTGATGCTCTCATAGAGAAACCAACAGTGGGACAGATACCTCAGAGATACAGAGAAGGGGGATATCTTGAGCAGAAAAAGATACCACTTGATCCGTGGGGTAATCTGTACGTATATATATCCCCCGGCATCTATGGTGATTTTGATATATTAAGTTATGGCGCTGATGGCATTGAAGGCGGGGAAGGCAAAGATGCAGACATTAAAAACTGGGATATGCAATAGATGGGGTTTGACGCTTCTTGAGATTATAGTATCGCTGTTTATTATCTCGATTATTACTGCTATTGCCCTCCCATCTTTTACAAGTTTCGGAGAAAACAAGTTAAAATTTGAGGCGAGGGAAATGGCATCAATATTAAGGTATATGAATGACAGTGCAATATCAAGAAAAGAAACCTTTTTAATGAGGTTTGACCTTAACGGAGATATTGTTTACTGGCAAGGACCTGATGGAGATAAGACAAAAAAGTTTGAGGAACTGACGTCTGTGACTCTACAGTCAAGAGGGAGGGTTTCAGAAGGCGAGATAACATTCTTTTTTACCCCACTTGGCGCGAGAGAAAATCTTTGTGTCCACATGGGCAGTGGAGAGAAAGAGATGGCAATAACATTAAATCACCTGAGTGGAAGAGTGAAGATAAAGTATGAAGGATGAAGGACAGGGAGCTTTTACCCTGCTTGAGATAATAATTGCCCTTGCTATTGTTAGCAGTCTGCTTATAACCCTTATATATTCCCTGAATTATCAACTTGGTCTTGTTGAAAGACACGAAACCATTACAGTAGCAACACTTCTTGCAAAGGATAAATTGCTCGAATTAGAGAAAAGCCCTGAAAATAAAAAAGGGGTTTTTCAAGAGCCGTATGAAGGATATGCCTATGAGACCCTTGTTAAGGATTCGCCATATATCGGCGTGTCAGAGATTGTTGTTGTAGTCATATCTGGCAAAGAAGAGGTGAGGTTGAATGAATATATTTTCAAGTAATCCCCACTCACTCCCCTTTCCCACGAGGGGGCTATGGGGGGGTAAATGGGAAGGGGGTCTGACTCTTATAGAGATCCTCGTAGCTGTTGCTATATTTTCTATAGTCCTTACTGCGATATACAGTACGTTTTTCCTGAGCCATAGGGCGGTTGAAGGTATGGATGAATCATTATTGAAACTCCAGGAGACGAGAACAGCTATTGATATATTAAGGCGGGAAATGGATTCTGTTTTTTACAGTGCGGATGATGACAATACGTTTTTAAAGATACAAGACAAAGATATTCATGGCAAGCAAACTACAAAGATTGTATTTACAACGTTTTCAAACTTAATGCCCGGCATCTCAAAGATTTCATATTATGTTGAAGATGAGGATGGAAAGTTAATCTTCTTCAAAAAGATAGAATCTCCTTATATTAATAAAGAAACAGAGGGAGTTGATATAATTGAAGGTATTGACTCCTTTTCGGTTGAAGTAAAATACGAAGATAACTGGGTAAAGACATGGGATACTGATATAACCAAGGATATTCCTGATGAAATCAGAATTAGTCTTTCCATAATGATAAAAGAAAACAGGATGATCATCTTTGATATATCAAAGCCAAAAGTTGGGAACACAGTTTAATGTTGTTTAATCTTGCTGCTTATATTAAAGGATTCAGAAATCAGAATGGCATGGCACTGGTTATAACCCTGCTGGTGCTTATTATAATTACTGCCCTTGTGGTTGAATTTTCATATGGAGTCTATACAAGTACAAACAGCCTTTACAACTGGCGGGATTCCCAGAGGCTTTCTATAATGGCACATTCAGGATTAAATGTATCAGCAAGGTTGTTATTGGAGTGGCTTAAGAGCGAGTCTTATACCCCGGGTTCAAAAGAACTTTCTGTAGAAAACCCATTTGAAGATTTTGAGGGGACTATAACAGTCACGATGGAGGATGAGGCATCAAAGTTTAATGTAAATTCTATAGTCTATTCTAATGGAGAAGAAAATACGGATGCCCTTAATTCTTTCAAGAAACTTCTTGATGTACTCTCCTTAGACGAAAGGATTGCAGACAGGATAAAAGACTGGATAGATCCAGATAGCGTTGCAGAACTGCCTGAATCTGAGGCAGATGCAAAAAACTCTGGTCTTGTTAGCGTTGATGAATTATTGTTAATAAATGGGATAAAAAGAGAAGATTATGATAAATTATTGCCGTATATAACTGTTTATGGAAATAGAGATTTGCCACTTATTAATGTAAATGGTGCAGAAGTTCCGGTTCTGATGAGTATATTGGATACAGGGAAGGGGGAATTTCCAATAACAGAGGACATTGCAGAAAGGATAGTTAAATACAGGGAAGGCATGCCTTTTCAGAGCTTAGAGGAGTTTAATAGTTTTGCAGGAACGAGTTTATCTTCAAACCAGATAACAGTTAAGGGAGAAAACTTTTGCATAAAATCCATTGCTACATCTGCTGGTGTGATAAGGATAATCGAAGCGGTTCTTTATATACCTGAGTCATCATCTAAAACGATTAAATACTGGAAGGAATATTGATGAGTAAATCTATCTTTATTGACATAAAAGAAGAAGAAGTTAATATATACATATTTGAAGCTAAATATGGTAAATATGAGATAACAGACAGCAAAAAATATCCACTCACTGATAAGTATAATTTTCCATTTGATGAGCTATCTAAAAACATAGAAAATGCGTATCTGAGTCTGCCTCTTTCTCATCTTAACTTCAGGATTATCAGTCTGCCATTTTCTGATAAAAATAAGATACAAGAGGTGATTCCTTTTGAGCTTAATGGAATGATATTAGGCGGGGCAGATAAAGTGATATTTGATAGCATTGTTACAGGTTCAACAGACAATAAGTATGAAGTTCTCGTTGCTTATGCTGATAGGATTTTTATTAAAGAGATACTCGAAAAATTAAAATCATACAACATTGACCCCGAGTTTATAACATCAATAGAGCTTAAAAACATACTTAAAGACTTTTCTTTAGATAAACTTCTTGCCCCTCCATTAGTAGAGGATAAAGAGAGATTATCGCTTGCTATTGAAGAGGTAAAAGCTCCATCAATAAACTTAAGGAGGGACGAATTCTCATATACCCGCGATATCGAAAAGACCCGAAGGTCTCTTAAAGCAACAACTGCACTTGCAATATTAGTTGTAGTTGTTCTCTCAGCCAGCTTATTGTTAAAGATTCTCTATATGCGGCATGAAACAGCTTCTTTGAAGAAGGAAATAAGAAAAGAGTATACAGAAATATTTCCTGATGAGAAAAAGGTCATTAATGAGCTTTACCAGCTTAAATCTCATATGAAGGAATTAAAAGAGAAAGAACAGATTTTAATCGGAGTTGCTCCCCTGAACGTGTTACTCGGTCTTTCAAAAATTGACAGAAAAGGGGTTGTATTCAATGAAATCATAATGCAAAATGGGAATCTGGCTCTTAAAGGCGAGGCACAATCATTAGGAGATGTCCAGCAGATAAAAATTAAACTTGAAGATATTTTTAATGATGTAAAAATATCAGATTCAAAAACTTCTGTACAAGGCAAAGTGTTATTTACAATAACTGCAGCGGGGAAGAAGGCTTGAGGGAATTTTTCAAAGATAAGATATTTATCTGTATGGCATCGGTGCTGGCAGGTTTTGTGATTATCACAAGTCTTGGAATAAATCTGCACTCCTCAGAGAAAAGAGAACTGAAACAGCTTAAAGAAAAAATAGGGGAAATCCTTATTATTAAAAATGAATATCTATCCCTCAAAAAACGGATTGATGCTGTAGAAGGCAAAAAGAATCTGTCCAGAACAGAGGGTATTATTCCTGCTGTTGACGAGGTTTTTTCATGGATTGGCTTAAGAGACAGATTGAAGACAGTCAAATCCACAGGCAAAAGAGAGGTCAAAGATGGTTTTGAAGAGGATGCAGAGCTTTATATAGAGAAAGTAAACATGAATGAAATGGTTAATATTTTTTACAGGATCGAAAATGCACCGATGATTCTGACCATTAAAAAGGCTACAATAAAAAAATCTTTTGAAAACCCTGAACTTTTAAATATTTCCCTCACACTTTCTTTTTTTAAGGGCAAGACAGAGCAGTCAAAAGTGGAGCAATCACATATGCCAATGCAGAAGCCAGTAAAAATAATCCCTCCACCCCCTTTTCCTGAAGGGCAGCAGAGATAGTTATTTGATTAGAGGAGTTTTCATATGAAAAAAATCTTTATTACCCTCATCGTCATTATAATCATTTTCTGGGGTATATGGTTAATATTTCCCAGAAATTCACTGCATTCGATTATCGAGAAGTCTATCAGTGCTAAAGATTTTAATGCAGATATTAGCGGATTTAAAAAGGGCTTATTTTATAATCTGCATATTGATAATATAATATTGAAAAATTCGGGTAAAGAGGTTATCTCTTTAGATAATACTCATTGCCGTATAAATCCACTGTTTCTAATAATTTTACGATTAAATTTATCTCTTGATGGAAATGTAGCAGGAGGAGACTTTTCAGGTAGAGCAAATCTTTCACGGAATAGTACGGATATAGAACTCGGTGTTAAAGATGCAAATATAATCAATATCCCTTTATTGAGACTTATAAATATAAAAGGTGCTGGAACTATTTCAGGAAGGTTCGTCCTGAATGATGACGAGGGGCACGCTGAATTTGTTAGTGAAGACATGAACTTAGAGCCAGCGAGTTTTTCAGGGTTTATACTGCCTCTGAACTTTTTTCATGTCATCAGGGGGTCTTTAGACGTAAAAGGGAATATGATAAGCATTGCCTCTATCGCCCTTGAAGGAAAAGATATATATGCGAGGTTAAAGGGCACTATCAGGAATAAATCAGCAGACCTCAATATGGAATTAATGCCAGGAAAGTCTTTTATTGAAAACCCCTTGTTTATTTCTGGATTCAAAAGATATGAAGTTTCACCAGGCTATTATGTAATTCCTGTAAGAGGTGATTTATTCAAACCTGTCTAAGATAATTTTATATAAGAGGCTGGATGCCTCTTTTCTGTTTCTGTTATTTTGGACAACTATGTGATTTATTATAATTTCAACTATGGTATACTTTTATTTAAAATAAATAATGTCTACATTATCTTCAATGCATTTTTGGAGTTAAGCAATGACAACCCTTAGATATATAACAGCAGGTGAATCACATGGAAGGGCATTGATCGGGATTATTGAAGGGATTCCTTCAGGACTTTCTCTTTCGTCAGATGATATAGATACAGACCTAAAGAGAAGGCAGGGAGGCTATGGTAGAGGGGGGAGGATGAAGATAGAATCCGACCATGCTGAAATCTTATCAGGGGTTAGATGGGGAAAGACCATTGGTTCTCCTATCTCTTTATTGATTGAAAACAGGGACTGGTTTAACTGGCAGGAGATAATGAGTTCAGAGCTACCCTCCCTTGTTAGAGGGGGGAGCAGGGGGGGGGAAGCCGTAACACGTCCCCGTCCAGGGCATGCAGACCTTTCAGGTGCAATAAAATACGCCCACCACGATATAAGAAATGTCATCGAGCGGTCAAGTGCGAGAGAGACTGCTATGCGAGTGGCACTCGGTGCAATAGCAAAAAGATTTCTGTCGGAATTTAATATCAAAATCGGGAGTTATGTTATTCAGATAGGAGATCAGAAATCAGAATTCAGAATTCAGAAAATAAAAGGAAAGGAACTTATAGCATTATTTAAGAAGGCTGAAAAGTCACCTGTCAGATGTCCTGATGAGGGGGCATCAAAAAAGATGGTTGAGTTAATAGACAGGGCTATCAAATTAGGAGATTCCATCGGCGGCGTATTCGAGGTTTTTGCAACAGGTGTCCCTTTGGGCATTGGCAATCATATTCAGTGGGACAGGCGACTCGATGGACGGCTTGCACAGGCATTGATGAGCATACAGGCGATAAAGGGAGTTGAGATAGGGTTTGGATTTGAGATGAGCAGAAGATTCGGCTCAGAGGTAATGGATGAGATATTCTACAGACAGAAGACAGAAGACAGAAGTCAGAAGTCAGAAGGTTTCTATAGAAAAACCAATTATGCAGGTGGTATAGAAGGTGGTATAACAAACGGGATGCCAATAATACTAAAGGCAGCAATGAAACCTATCCCTACATTAAGAAGACCGCTCCAGTCTGTTGATATCAGAACAAAAAAGCCTGTTAAAGCAACTTATGAGCGTTCTGATGTCTGCGCTGTGCCTGCTGCAGGAGTGATAGGAGAGGCAATGGTGGCTTTAACCATTGCAGATGCCTTTCTTGAAAAGTTCGGTGGCGATAGTATGGTTGAAACAAAACGTAATTATGACTCTTATCTTAATTACCTGAAATCCTATTAACCCGAAAAATAATGATTAGGACAGGCGTATGTGCATAAAAACCTTTACAAAGCAGAAATTGGGTATTAACCCAGAAAATGCAGCTATTGCTCAAAAATTTAGTTAACTCGATGATTTATTGAGATTATCTTGAATGGCTGTATGGATAAAAATATGCGTAGTAATCATCAGTGTAAGGTACACTAAGGTATCGTCCCGATGAATATCGGGATTCACAAACCCGATATTCATCGGGACATTTTTTCAATTGTATTTTTCAGGTTAAGGGTAATCATATTGCAAGGATGAAAACGTGATGGTCTATTTGATAATCAAACCGCCTTCAACGGTGCTGCTGGTAAAGCTTTTTCTGCACATATGCCTGCCTGTGGATAAATGAATTGCATTTTATGGGTTAAGTAGGTCTTTATTTTTAATGGCTATGGAAAACGAAGAAAAAACAAAAGAGCAGCTCATAAATGAACTAAAAGAACTTCATCAGCGAATTGATGAATTAGAGGAATCTGTAGCCGACAGGAAACAAATTGAGGAGGCACTCAGAGAAAGTAATTTACGCTATAAAAACATGGTGGATGCAGTTACTGCATATATTTATACAGTCGAAATCAGTGATGGTCGGGCGATCTCAACATGGCATAGTACAGGATGTATTCCAATCACTGGCTATAAACCTGAAGACTACGAATCTAATCCATATTTGTGGTACTCGATGATTTATCCTGACGACAGGATAATAGTTCAAAGCTCGATCAATGAGATTCTGAAAGGTAATAGAGTTTCTCCCATTGAGCATCGGATAATTCGCCGCGACAGTGCGGTAATTTGGATTAGAAACACCATAGTGCCTTATTATGATAAGGAAGGATCACTGATTAGATACGATGGTCTCATTGAAGACATTACAGAACGCAAAAACGCAGAAGAGGCGATGAAGGAGAGCGAAGAAAAAATTCGCGCTATAGCGCAGACAGCAGCAGATGCGATTATTTCTGCTGATAGTGACGGAAATATTATCTTCTGGAATAGAAGCGCTCAAACTATCTTTGGCTATATGGAGGAAGAGATATTAGGAAGGCCTTTAACTATTCTGATGCCTGAACGTTACAAAGACAGTCATATTAAAGGGATGCAGAGGGTGAGTCTTACAGGGCTGTCGAGATATATTGGCAAAGTGACTGAAATGCACGGCGTGAGAAAAGATGGTAGTGAATTTCCTATAGAACTTTCTGTTTCCATGTGGAAGGTAGGGGGAAAGATTTTTTATTCAGGCGTAATCCGTGATATTACCGAGAGGAAACATCTGCAGCACGAACTTGAAAAACTTGCTATAACCGATAGTCTAACAGGAGTATTTAACAGGACAAAATTTCACGAATTGATTAAAAAAGAGATAGAGAGAGCAAGAAGATATAATCATCCACTGTCTATGATTATGTTTGATATAGACCATTTCAAAAAGGTGAATGATACCTATGGGCATACGTCTGGCGATTATGTGCTAAAGGCTCTAACGCAGGTTGTTAGAGAGAATCTCAGAGAAACAGATTATCTTATTAGATGGGGAGGAGAGGAGTTTATTATCATTACCCCTGAGACAGATTTAGGAAAAGCAGAAATGCTGGCAGAGAGGACAAGAAAAGCTATTGAAGATCATACATTTGATCATGTTGGCAAGATAACAGTGAGTTTTGGTGTAACACAATTTATTAAAGATGATACTGAAGACACCTTTGTGAAAAGGGCTGATGATGCCACGTATATTGCCAAGAGAAAAGGCAGGAATCGCGTTGAAGTAGTCGTTGGATAAAATTATAAGTGAAAATGTATATTGCTCATTACAAGAGGCAATAACCGCCATAACGTCTTTTTTCGCCACTTTACCTTTTTAAAAGGAATAGCGATAATATTCTTATGAAACTTGGGGAATTATTAGTCAGAGAAGGTCTTATAACAAAAGAACAACTTGCCGAGGCTCTTGATAGGCAGGTGAGACTTGGCGGCAAGATCGGCACAAATTTAGTAGAGCTTAGAGTATTGCCTGAAGAAGAACTCTTAAAATCCCTGAGTAGATTTTACAAGGTTCCTGCTGTACCTGCTGAAAAGATAACCTCAATACCAGAGGATGTACTGAACTTAATAGATGTCAAACTTATAGAAAAATATCAAATCCTTCCATTCGATAAGGAACGAAAGAGGTTATATGTTGCAATGATGAACCCAACAGATATCATGCAGATAGATGAACTGAGATTTATTACAGGTTACGAAATCGTCCCTTACGTTATAACAGAGATACGTTTATTCTATGCACTCGAAAAGTATTACGGGATAAAACGTGAGCTGAGATATGTGAGCTTAACAACACCCTTTAACCCCGAGACAGTTGAAGAAGTAGAGATTTCTGTTGATAAGGTAAAGGCAGCATTTGCTGAGATAAAGGATAGAGAAGAAATAGCAGGGATACTTATTAATGAAACACACAAGATAGCAAACAGGGTTGCTCTATTTATTGTTAAAGGCAACAAAATAGCGGGGTGGAAGGCGAGAGGCATTACTGTGGAGGGGTTTGCTGTAACAGGAGAAGAAATACCACTTTTTTCAGAGGTTTTAAGGACTAAAAATTATTACAGAGGACCGGTTCTTAATATTAAAGGGAATGAACCATTTATAAGAATACTTTCAGGAACACCGCAGGACGCTCTGTTAATGCCTATTGCCTTGAGGGATAGGTTAGTGGCATTCATATACGTTGACAATGGGAACGCCTCTGTCCTTAACGCAAATATTAGTTATTTGTCAAAGCTGACATCTATGGCTGCACTCGCCTTTGAGATCATTATTTTAAGGAATAAGATACTGGAGATGTGATGCCTTATGCTGCGCTCGCTTATATTAATACCCCTGAGAAAAAGATATAGACTGCAGAAGAGCCTAAAGGTGCACTGTTTTTTAGCTTTTTAAGATATTAAGAACGGATTCAGAATATATCACCGCAGAAATTAAGGTATTCGCAATCAGCACATTTACGCTTCTCCACCCTAAAATTTTCTTGAAAATTTCGTCTTATAATGCAATCATAATAATAGAATTATGAAAGAGTCTATTAGATATTTTGAAAATGCAAAAGAGCTGTTAAGCAAGTCTCCGATAGAGGACAATACTTATACCGATATCAAGTATGTTCAGGAAGCATGTGGAACCGCTTATCTTGCTGTTCTTAAAGCTATTGACGAATATCTCATAAATAAGGGAGTTAATCCAAAAGACCTACCACAGTCTGTTGAGGGCTACAGAGAGATGATTAGAAAATACCTGACGCCTTATAATGGCAAGCTTACACGTGAATTTGAAAAATTATATAAAGCTCTACATATAGCCGGTTATTACAGAGGTCTGATAGAAGATGTTAATATGCTTAAGGATGCCTTTAAGATAGCAAAAGAGTTTATTAAGAAGATAAGTATTAGATGAGTGGAAAAGATTATGAAAGAGGCATTGAGATATCTAAATAACGCAAAAGAGATTCTGAAGAGTGTTCCAATTGAGGGCAATTTTTACACGGATAAGAAGCCTGTAAGGGAAGCCTTTGGAACGGCATATCTTGCGATACTTGAATCGCTTAATGAAGCCCTTATTCGAAGGGGATACTCTAAAAAGGATTTGCCGAAAAAAATCGAGGAGTACAAAAAAGCATTAAAAAAGCATTTTGCTGTTCGCAACGGCAAGTTAATAAGAGAATTCGATATTCTATATGAATCCCTGCATATTGAAGGTTATTACAGAGGCGGCATATATAATGTCCACGCGGTAAAAGATTATCTTAAGGCAACTAAGGATTTTATAGAAAAAATAAGGTAGAGTAAGTTACAGTTAAGGCTCTTTGAAAATAAAGACTGATACTGCTTTTATTTTACTGTAAATTCAGATAGTTTCTCGTGGGCTAATCATAAATTTTTCGAAAAGTAATTTTTTGAAATAAACCCTAATGGTTTGCGAAAATAAAGAGAGCCTTGTAACTGTAAAGCGCCCCAGGTCAACCCAGCCTGAACCTCTCGAAAGACGTTCGGGTCACCTGGATAAGGTTAGGGTAAAATATTTTTAAAAGATTTTGAAGTAAGGGCTAAAAAGAAGCTTTTAAAATAAGTGGTACATCTTTTTTGGGTACATAAAAGATTACTGGATCGTCAGCGCCTTTGCTTTGAGCTTCTTCAAATACCATTGCAGGGTCATCTCCGAAGCAAATTATATTTTTATCCGCAAATGTCCTTGTAGCAACATATTTGCCCTCATATTTCTCGATATTGTTAACCAGAATTTGTATTAGCATCTTGACTAAGAATTGTTTTTCTGACTGTTTAACCACCGATATGGCGATTTATAAACTTTAATAATGCCTCGAAGGTCGCTGTTTTTGTAGCCATCTCCAACTTTAAAATTCTTGATAAAGAAGCCTTTGCCATTTTCATATTCAATGTAATTGCCCTGAGTTATAAAATACCATCTACCGAAATTATCGCTTAGGTATTTATTTAGCGCTACGTGCCAATTCCTGAGAAAATCTTTTTCTTTTGCGCCACTCGATAGAACTCTTCCATTCAAAACATGGTTTTCATCTTCTACAATAATTTTCTTCTTGTTACTTTTGTCTACAACAGCCCAGTTCTGTTTTACATCAAAAACAAAAGGTTTATCTCTGTCTATTGTGCCTTTTGAGTCAGCTTTATATGCTACTATTTTCATTTTAATTCCAGGTTGGCACATGTAATAATGTTTAGCTGGCTTTCCTGTTTTTTTACATATGTTTTTGAGGTCGACCCTTTTAAGGTCAAGTAATCCAGCTATATTCTCAGATTGAAGCATTTTTATTCCAACATTAGGGGGGATAAATTTTTCTGGAGATTTAAGAATCTCATTTATATCTGCATTCAAAAATTTTTCAAGATTTTCTTTTCTTTTTTGAGAACTTGGGTGAGGCGAAAACTTATTCCCTTTCATTGCGCCCCTTATTGAATTCTTCAGCCATTCAATCAGTCTTGTAACAACTGCCTCATGAGGGGATGTTTCATTTAATACGCCGATTAAGTAGTTTCTTAATGCTTTGTGAGAGATCGAATTTATATAAAGTTTTAGCTTCTGGTTATCTTTTTTGTATTTGCCTTTTTCTTTTTTAAGTATCTCTCCTATGATGTCAGATGCGGTCTTTCTTTTGATTGGAATTCCCTCATTTGTTATTCCAAAGGGTTCCTGTTTATGAGTTGCAAGGTGTTTTCTGTTCCATGAAGTGCTGAGGATATCTATTGAATAAAAAGATGGGTTTAGTTTTGAAGATGTCTCAAAACCTGAAATAGGCTCAGGTGGACTAACAATAGGCAGCCCATTTTCATCGAGCTTCGGAGCGCGAGCTTTTACTCTTTCAGCCCAATATTCATAGGTTTTATAATCATACATCCTTTTTTCATGCCAAGCATAATCCGGCATATAAAATGCAATGAGTGCAGCATCAAGAGCATGATTAATACCTTCTTCCTTGCTAAGTTTATCGGCAAGCTTGTCAAACTCTGGGAAGATCAAATCTCTGTAAACTGCGGTATGACGACCATTTACATACTTAATATTAGGAGTTATACCATATGCAGCCTTTATCTTTCCTCTCAAGTATCTCGCTAAAGGTCTTGGCCCACGCTGAGTGGCAGTTTTTTCGAGAAGACTTTTCCCGATTCTGTAAAGCTGTGTTTCAGCATTTGGTTTTATGCCAGTTTGTTTCAAGAAGGACTCTGTCATAGCATATAGGATGCCTTTTTTGATGACGTGAAACACATGCTTTAATTTCTGGCTTTCTCTTTCTTCAATATATTTGCAATATGCTTCATACGCCTTATCAGTAATTGGCATTTTGGCCTCAAGTGCCGTATTACTACCTTTTCTTTTATTACAATCTCTGCACGCAAGCGTCAGGTTGAAATAATTATTAAATCTGAACCTTGATCTCGGAAGAATATGCTCTACTTCTACGGCTTCGTTTTCTGAAAGATTATCTTTAGGGCAGTAACAACAATGACCGTCGAATTCCTTTAATAGCATTTCTTTTGTGCTCTTATGTCCATATTGCGGCCCATACCAGTAAAGCTCATTCGCCTTTTTCTCGCTTAATTCTATTTTTTCATCAAAGGGCATTGCCAATAAGTCAAAGGCATTTCTTTCAACCGCTATTTTGTTAATTTGTCCTTCGGTAAGAGGGAATAGTCTTGCCTCAACAAATCGCCATATCTTACTGAAAAGTATTTGCTGTTGCCGAGACTTTATATCTTTTTCCTCGATGTCTTCTTTATAAAGAATTTCCTTATGAGCAAGCATATATTGGATATAAACAGGTGAATGTTCTCTACAAAAGCTAACTCTGCCTGATTTTTGCTTTTTCACTATATCATCAAGTTCCTTTCCATAATAATTCTGGAAGTTCTTTTTGAGATTTTCTATAATTTCTTCCTTGATCGTACTCTCTAAAGAGAGAAGATACTTTTTAAAATCTGCCTTCTTTCCTGAATATTTTTTGTTTAGTATTTTTTCTTCCTCTTTATCTGGATGTTCAACTTCGGTGAACTTTTGATACTCAATAGCGAGTTGACCAAATTCTGAAATATATGAATCGATCTTTTCGCATAGTTCTCTTTTCTTAGCCTCATTTTTTTTCAGTAAGTCAAAGGCTGGAATAAGTTTTATATAAAGAGATTGATTTAACCTTAAATCTATTGCATTAAGGGCAGCGGGGACATTGTTTTTGCAGTCTTTCCATCTACATTTACTCGGATTTCTATTATTAAAGCGGTTTGGTCTTATATCTTCGGTTGGGGCTTTGTCCAATATCTCTTTGCATTTTTCAAATGCCTGCTCTCTTTTGTCCTGAGGCACAAGTTTAGTTATCTCATCATTGAGCGATTGCAGAAACTCTTGTCTGCTCCCGCTGAAATTGAAATATTCCTTCTTAGCTTTTCTGTCGAACCGCTTCTCTTTTTGTTCCCATTTGTATCCCCTCCTTCGCGAAAAAGAAACAATCTGGTTTATCGCCTCTTTCTGGATGCCTATCGAATTAAGAGTATTTTTTAAATGTTTTAATCTTCGCTTTTTAGAGTCCTGAGTTCTTCTCACCCTCCTCATAGTTTTTCTTTCATCAACTTTTGAGGCAAGTCCTTCCGGCCCTGAAAGATCAACATGAATAGTTCCGAGATAAAGTGGCTGATTAGGAATGCTATCGGTATGCCGAACAAGTGATATGCCTATATTTTGACTTCCAAAATCAATACCGAGTGTATAAGATTCTTTAGGCATTTTAGTCTATCCCTAATACAAGTTCTTTTCCCATGACATCCCCCATGTAATTACATTATTTATCACTTTTCAGAGATGATTGCAAAAAAACTTTTCTATACCTCTGGCAGATTGAGTTTAATATAAAGTTCTCTTAGTTGTTTTGGTTCGACTGTTGATGGAGTGCCGCTCATAAGACACGATGCCTTCTGGGTCTTCGGAAATGCGATTACATCCCTGATTGAAGAAGCGCCAACCATTATCATCACAAATCTGTCAAGACCGAGCGCTATTCCTCCGTGTGGAGGCGCGCCATATTCAAGTGCATCCAGTAAAAAACCAAATTTTACTTTTGCATCTTTTTCTGATATCCGTAAAATCTCGAACATCTTTCTCTGCACATCTCGCCTGTGAATACGGATGCTGCCGCCGCCTATCTCATAGCCATTCAACACAATATCATATGCCTTTGCCTTGATACGGGAAAGTTCAGAGTCTGGGGTATGGTGTTCAGAGATATTTAATGAAAGAAGTTTCTCGATATCCTCATCCATCGGTGAGGTGAATGGGTGGTGCATTACATCAAATCTTTCTTCCTCGTCATTCCATTCGAGGAGCGGAAAATCTGTAATCCATACAAATTTATAACCGGGTTTTATCAGGTTTAATCTCTTTCCGAGTTCAAGCCTTATCCTGCTTAAGACATCGTGGACAATTTTTCCCTTATCAGCGACAAATAGCATGAGGTCGCCTTCTTCTGCTTCAAGCCTATGTGCCATCTGTCTAAGGATTTCCTCAGGGAAGAATTTTGTTATAGGCGATTCAAAACCGTTTTTGACCTTTATCCATGCAAGCCCTTTTGCGCCATAAGATATCGCCTCTGCTGTAAGCGTGTCTATCTCCTTTCTCGAAAGACCTGCCATGCCCTTACCATTAATAGCCTTCACCCTTCCGCCGGACTTAATCGCATCGAGAAATACCTTAAAAGAACCCTTTTCTGCAAGATCAGCCATCTCTTTTAGTTCCATGCCAAACCGCATATCAGGTTTATCATTGCCAAATCTCTCCATGGATTCCTTAAAGCTTAATCTCTCGAAAGGTGTCTCAAGCTTTATATCGAGGACATCCTTAAAGACCATCTTCATCATGTCCTCAATGGTTTCTATTACATCTTTTCTGTCTACAAAGGACATTTCTAAATCTACCTGTGTAAATTCAGGCTGGCGGTCTGCGCGCAGGTCTTCGTCCCTGAAGCACTTTACGATCTGGAAATATTTTTCAAACCCTGAAACCATCAATATCTGCTTAAAAATCTGAGGGGACTGAGGCAGGGCATAAAATTGCCCGGGGTTCAGGCGGCTCGGAACAAGATAATCTCTTGCACCTTCAGGAGTGGATTTTGTAAGCATGGGCGTTTCTATTTCGATGAAATCTTTTTCATCAAGATAATCTCTGATAACCTTTGTTACCTTGTGTCTTATGATTAAATTCCTCTGCATCTCAGGTCTTCTTAAATCAAGATACCTGTATTTGAGTCTTAGATTTTCGGATGTATCCGCATCTTCTATAGAGAATGGCAGAACTGCTGATTCGTTCAGCATATCAAGTTTATTTGCATACATCTCAACCAGACCTGTTGGGAGATTCGGATTTTCAGTGCCTTCAGGTCTTCTCCTGACTTCACCTGCAACAGATATTACATATTCACTCCTCAGCTCATGTGCGAGTTTATGTGCATCTCCTGATACATCAGGGCTGAAGACAATCTGAAGAATTCCGCTCCTGTCCCGAAGGTCTATAAAAATAAGCCCGCCATGGTCTCTTCTCCTGAAGACCCAACCGCACAAAGTCATGCTTTTGCCTATATCAGATTCTCTCAGTTCTCCACATCCTTTATCCCGAATCATATAACCCCCATTTTATTTTATGTATCTCCTCTCCTGTTATATATCTGTAAGACCCTGTCTCAAGACTGCCCAGATTAATACTACCAATCTTTATTCTCTTTAGTTTTAAAACAGGATGCCCTATTTTTTCGAACATTCGCCTGACCTGTCGTTTTCTGCCCTCATGTATTATAATTTCGAGCCATGAGTTATTTTCTGTCTTTCTGATCAGCTTTACCATTGCAGCCGCTGTCATCCTGTCTTCGAGCTTTATGCCCATCCTGAGTTTTTTAATCTCTTCTTCCTCAGGAATTCCCTTTACCTTAATAAGATATGTCTTCGGGATTTTCTTAGATGGATGGATTATTGCATGGGCAAAGTCTCCATCATTCGTTAATAAGAGCAGACCTTCAGAGTCATAATCAAGTCTACCCACAGGGAAAACCCTATATTTTACACCCTTAAGGAAATCTTTTACAGTAGGCCTTCCTTCAGGGTCATGAAGAGATGTTACTACACCCCTCGGCTTATTAAACATCAAATAAACCTTTGGCTCAGGTTTTATGAGCAGTTTCCCATCAACCTTTATATGGTTTTTTAGGGGGTCAGCCTTCATGCCAATAGTTGCAGGTTTTCCGTTTACAGTCACCCTGCCTTCCAATATCAATTCCTCAGCCTTTCTCCTCGATGTAACACCCATCTCTGAAAGGATTTTCTGAATTCGCTTTTCCATAGAGTTTAATATTAACTTACCAGTTGTGTAAAATTCCAATCTTCCTGTTCAATATAAGAGTGTAACGCTTGACCCGCAAGATACATTCAATAAATTGCATTTTCTGGTTCTATTATTATGGGCACTTACGGATGACACCAATATGCAAAAAATATTAAAAAGAGATAAAATTTAATTAACAAATTTGGAGTCAATATTAAAGAGTAAATTATGTATTTAGGCGGTTTATGTTTTATTACTGATAGAAAGGCGTGTAATCTTTCGAATGAAGAGATGACACTTAAGGTGCTTGAGGGAGGTGTGAAATGGATACAATACAGGGAAAAAAGAAAATCGAGGTGGGAGGTTTATGAGGAGGCTGTGAGGCTTAGAAGACTTACAAAGGATTTTAATGCAGTATTTATAGTGAATGACTATGCTGATATTGCCCTAAGCATTGAAGCAGATGGCGTTCACCTGGGACAGAAAGACCTGCCAATAAAAGAAGCGCGAAAGATAATGGGAAAGGATAAAATAATCGGTATTTCAACACATAGCATGGAAGAGGCGATTGAGGCAGAAAAAGGAGGCGCTGATTATATTGGATTTGGCCCTGTATTTCAGACTTTAACAAAAGAGGCAGGCATGCCGCGAGGGACTGAGATACTTCGAGAGGTCAAAAGGCAGGCACACATTCCTGTTGTCGCCATAGGGGGAATAAACCTTGAAAATATCAGATCTGTCCTTGATACAGGAGTTGATGCTGTTGCAGTTGCATCAGCTATTCTGAGTGGAGACATAGAAAGCAATGTAAAGATTTTTATGGAAGTTATAGCATCTTTGTCATTAAAATAACTTTATTATAAAAGTCCTGTATATTATACTGTTACACATAGCTGTCCAAAATAACAGAAACAGAAAAGAGGCTGGGTGCCTCATAAATACACTGAATCGACATGATAATTTATTTATCAAACCTCTTTTTGTATATAATTCTTTTATGGATAACTCTCATATGACGTTATTCAGGAAGCATTATGTTTTCTTTCTAAGGTGTCGTCATTGTGTTTCTTCAGCACCCAGCCTCTTATATAAAACTATCATGGACAGGTTTGACTATTACAGTATTTGACGATTATTCACAAAAATGGGGATAGTAACAGGGGGCAGAGTATTTGAGCGGATTTTTTTGCCGATATTCCTTAAAATAAAAATAGTATAAGAAAATAAAAAGGCAAAAGCCTCGCAGTCCCGACTTTATGTCGGGACGAAAATGAGCGAAAATACTCTATCTCCTGTTTGGCCGTAATCTTTTATGTTAGAAGGAGATGCTTTTATGAAAAAATGTCAGGATTTAAAGATACTGCTCCCTATAGATGGGAGTGAACATTCTAAACGTGCTATAGAGTTTGCTGGAAACATCGGGACATCCTTCAGCAAAAGTCTTACGGGAATTTCTCTGCTCAGGGTTATAACCGGCAGATATATGTATGACCATGTGCCTTATTTTGACATAAGGACAGAGATTCTTAGGCAACCAGATGCATTTGCAAAGTTTAAACAGCGGTATATTGATACGAATGTTAAGCCCTCTCTTGATGAGGGAGAAAAGATTCTAAGAGATATGGGTATAGGAGCTCAGATTGAAAAACTTGTGGCAGATGGAGATCCTGCTCATGAAATTGTTCGGGTTGCTAAAGAAGGAAATTTTTCTACAATTATAATGGCAAGAAGAGGACTTTCTGAAATAATGGGACTGCTTCTGGGCAGTGTTACTGATAGGGTTGTACACTCAGCGACTGGACAGACAGTTTATATTGTGGGTCAAAGAATGCCTAAGGATAAAAAATGTCCAGTTCCTAAAATACTCGTTCCTGTTGATGGTTCAGCATATTCGATGAGGGGAGTGGAACATGCTGCATGCATTGCACACGAATTAAAAGATTGTATGGATAAAGTTATGCTGCTAAGGGTTGTTAATCTGACATTTTATGAGAAGAGGCTTAAACAAGGGATAGACCCTGACGAGGAGGCAAAGAGGATTCTTGAAGTAGCAAGAGATGCTTTTTTCAAAGAAGGCATACCCGAAAAACTTATTGAAACAAAGGTAAGGTTAGGAAGTCCGCATGAGGAGATTATTAAAGAGGCTGAGGAAGGTGAGTATAATTTAATAATTATGGGGCGAAAAGGACGAACCGCCCTTAAAGATATTATATTAGGAGGAGTAAGCACCACTGTTTTACATCGCTGTCAAAATCCGTCTATTGCTATTGTAAGCAGTGAATAATTGTATATTTTCAAACATTGTGTTTCTTCATGACCCAGCCTCTTTTTTTGGACAGTTATGGTATATTTTGGTATTTAAATGAAACACACATGCCCTAAAAGCTTTCGGGGCACAAATAAGAATGAAAATGTCACCCTGAACCATGCCCTGAATCAAGTTCAGGGTCTCCGATTTCAGGGTCTCAAGAGATGCCCCGACAGGTCGGGGCATGACAGTTGAGAAAGGGATTTTCAGGTGAAAAATATGCAAAATCGTGAACAGTGGAAGACCAAGATAGGGCTTGTGCTTGCTATGGCAGGGAATGCTATAGGACTCGGCAATTTCCTTCGTTTTCCTGGCAAGGCTGCATGCAATGGCGGTGGTGCCTTTATGATTCCATACATTATCTCATTAATACTGATGGCGATTCCTCTCATGTGGCTCGAGTGGACACAGGGCAGATACGGAGGCATGAGGGGACATGGCACAACACCAGGAATGTTTCAATCTATGTGGAAAAATCCCATTGCAAAATATCTTGGAGTACTTGGCCTTTTTATACCAACAATTATTGTTGTGTACTACACATATATAGGTAGCTGGACAATCGGCTATGGTATATATAGTCTTCTTGATCAACTTCCAAAAGTAGACCACTCCCTTTTACATTCGGGCATGACCCCTGATGAAATCTCAGGTTTGGTATTAAAACCCTTTGAGGAGTTTCGCACCAATTATACAGGCAAAGCAGTTGGAGAATTTTTGCAGGTGCAGTTTTTCACGTATATCATATTTGTCTCTGTTTTATTGTTGAGTCTGTGGTTACTTGCCCGCGGGGTGTCAAAGGGTATCGAGACCCTCGCAAAGATTGCAATGCCCATGCTTTTTATAATTGCTATAGCGCTTGTTATCCGTATTTTTACTCTCGGGAACCCTGTCTCAGGAGATTATAGCCCGATGAAGGGATTTGCATTTCTCTGGGAACCAAAATGGTTTATTGAACGAGGCGGTAAGGAGGTGTTTGTACTATTAGACCCCCAGATATGGTTGGAAGCCGCGGGACAGGTATTCTTTACCTTGAGCCTGGGTTTTGGTGCTATCCAGTGTTATGCATCCTATCTTAACAAAGATGAAGATGTTGCACTTTCAGGATTAGCCACTACTTCTGCCAATGAATTTGCAGAGGTTATCATTGGTGGCTCATTAGCCATTCCTGCTGCATCTGCTTTCTTTGGTGTGGCTGCAGCACAGGTAATCGCATCGCAGGGGTCTTTTTATCTCGGGTTTACATCCATACCTGCTGTATTTGGATTTCTACCAGCAGGTAATTTTTTAGGATTCTTGTGGTTTTTCCTTCTTTTTTTAGCTGCCTTAACCTCAATAGTAGCAATGGCACAGCCCCTAATAGCATTTCTTGAAGATGAGATTGGCGTTACACGGCGTCAGGCAGTGATAATCCTCGGGATATTCTGGTTTTTAAGCAGCCACCTGTGCGTTTATCTCCGCGGTGGATGGCAGGTCATGGATTTCTGGGCAGGCACATTCGGGCCACCCCTTCTGGCTTTCTTAGAAGTTGTATTAATGATGTGGATATTTGGTGGTGACAAGATATGGGAAGAGATGCATCGCGGGGCAGTAATAAGAATCCCGCGTTTTTTCTATTATACTGCAAAGTATATTACCCCTCTATTTTTAGGAATAATCCTTATAACATGGGTTTATCAGAATATTGCATTACCATTCATTAAAGGTTCTTTATCTCAAACAGCCATAGAGGGTGTTGAGATGGGATGGGCAGTATGGGTTACCCGCATCTTTTTAATGGGTATATTTTTAGGCATGTGTTTTATTGTTTATCTGGTATGGAGAGGAAGGAAGGCGACAGTATGAACTGGCAGGGATGGATTTTTATGCTCATGGTCTGGGGATTTGTTGGCAGTCTGTTTTTCTATTCTTTTTATCGTATAATTTTTGATAATAAAGTAAAAGATAAAAAAGAGGATAAAAAGATGTGTTAAGGCTATGGATATTTTGAAGGCAGTAAAAGATAGAAGAAGCATTCGCGATTTTCAGAAGAAAGAAATACCCGAAGATATTATTGATAAACTTATAGAAGCCCTAATATGGGCGCCCAGTGCAGGAAATATTCAGGCAAGGAAGTTTTATTTTATAAAGAACAATGCAATCAAGAAGAAGATTGCATCAGCAGCATTAAACCAGTATTTTATTGCAGAGGCACCACTTGTGATTGTTGGATGTACTGATGATCATATTTATAATAGATATAGAGAGCGGGGTGTTTATTTATATTCAATACAGGATGTTGCATGCAGTATTATGGGCATGATGCTTGTTGCATATGAAAATGGACTTGGCTCTACATGGGTCGGTGCATTCCATGAAGATGAGGTTGCCAGAATTCTTAATGTGCCAAATAATCTGCGGCCGGTAGCCATTGTGCCTGTTGGCTATCCAGCAAAGATTCCATATCCTCCTCCGAGGGTATCAAAAAATGAGGCAGTGGAGGTAATAAAATAATGAAGATAGCTGTTAATACAGGCGGCGGGGATGCCCCTGGTCTGAATGCGGTTATAAGGGGGGTTGTCCTTGCTGCATACAGGAAGGGTTGGCAAGTCTTTGGTATAAAATATGGGTACCAGGGTCTTATTGATACAAAGCAAATTGTGAGGCTCACACCTGAGTCTGTCTGGGACATAACAAATCTCGGTGGCACTATCCTCGGCTCCGCAGTTAAAGGCAATCCCTTTAAATATACCCGGCAAGGGCCTAATGGAAGCATGATTGAAGAGGATATTTCGGATATAGTGGTTTCAAATTTTAAGCTTCTCGGATTTGATGCCCTGATTGCTATCGGAGGAGATGGCAGCCTTGCCATAGCTAATAAATTTTGTAAAAAGGGCATTCCTGTTATAGGAATTCCAAAGACTATTGACAATGATATAAATGCAACAGATGTTACCTTTGGCTTTGATACAGCAGTTAATATTGCAACTGAGGCGATAGACAAACTCCATACTACTGCTAGATCTCATGACAGGGTTATGGTTGTAGAGGTTATGGGAAGGTATACAGGCTGGATAGCGCTTTATTCCGGTATTTCAGGTTCAGCCGATGTTATCCTGATACCCGAGATACCATTTGATATACAAAAAGTATGCATGAAGATAAAGCAACTCGAACTCATTGGTCAGCATTACGCTATTGTTGTGGTGGCAGAGGGGGCAAAGCCTCTGGGAGGAGATATAACAATAGCAGAAAGAGGCGTAGAAGGTGTCAGGCTCGGTGGCATAAGTAAAAAAGTAGCAGATGAGATCGAAAAGAGGACAGGTAAAGAAACAAGGTCAATTATCCTCGGGCATTTACAAAGGGGAGGGGCGCCTACAACCTTTGACAGATTGCTCTGTCTGAGGTTCGGGACAGAGGCAATAAGGCTTGTAGAGACTGGAAAGTTCGGTTCAATGGTAGCGCTTCATTCTACAAAGATATGTGATGTGCCGATCGAGGATGCAATTGGTCAGATGAAGACGGTGCCATCTGAAAGCGATATTGTCCACACCGCAAAGGCTCTTGGAATAAGTTTTGGTGATTAGAGGGATATAATTAAGGAGTTCATAAGTAAAACCACACTGACTGTCATTCCAGCTTGTCTGGAATCCTTCTTAAAGAAAGATGCTGGACAAGCCAGCATGACAGAATAGTTAATAGTATGTGGTTTTACTTATGGTCTTGTAATTAAAAATATCTCTCGATTTTCTTGCTCGTATCGAGCAGTAATTCATATTTATATTCCTGTGGCTTTCTTCCAAAGCATGTTCCGAGGCTTTCGAATAGTGCTACCTCTTCAATATCTACCTCTCTCCGTTTTATTATCTCTGCTGTTGGCTGGTAGTAGATTTTATTGCCTGTTACATTTACAATTGTGTTGCCGTTCTTGCCCTCAGCAAGAAGTATTACAGCAGCAGCGCCTGCCTTTTCACCAAAATTCACATCAAATGCAGATGAATGTCCTGACCTGACAATATGTCCTGGAGTTACTTCCCTTACCTCGGGTATTTCGTAAACACCCGGTGCATACATACCAACCTTCTTCATGAATTCCTTTACCTCTGGGTCGTTTTTCAGCCTCTTTTCTAATTGCTGTCTTACATACCTGCCAGCGCCTGCAAGTTTCTTATGACCAAAGGCATCCACACCCGCAGACTCGTCGTATAATAATTCACCTGAAGCTGTCTTGATGCCTTCTGATACAACGATTATATAAGTGCCTGCCTTTACATCACTCCTTTCGATCCTTGCAAAGTACCTTGTCTTCATATCCTCATAAACAACATCAAAATCAACAGGTATCTCAGGTATTAATATACAATCAGCCTCAGCGCCTATCCCTCCCCTGAATGCAGTGTGTCCCACATATCTTCCAAAGACCTCTATTACAAGCACACGGTTATGGCTCAGTCCTGTTGTCTTCAGCTCCCTCGTTAAAACAGTGATCCTGTTTACTGCTGAATCACCGCCTACACTATATGACTGGAGATCAAGATCCATTGTCTTTGGAACATGAACGCAAGGGATTCCCTGTGATAGAAGATCAACAACCACGCTTCCTGTATCGTCGCCGCCGCTTATTACCAGACCGTCTATCCCGAACTTCTTAAGCCCCTTTTTAATCCTCTCATATTTTTCAGGGTCTTTTATCTTATCGATTTTTACCCTCGAATGTCCTGCCTCTGAACCAGCAATAGATGCCTGAATTCTGCTTACCCTTTCGGGAGTGAGGGCTACAAGACTATCTAACTCAATAAGATTATATAAACCTGCATAACCATTGGGTATTACGTCCGCCTCAATTCCTAAGTGGTACGCCCTGCGCGCTACACCTTTTATAACTGCATTAAGTCCTCCACAGTCGCCGCCGCTTGTTATAATGCCAATTTTCTTGATATCTGCCATAAATATCCCTCCTGAAATTTATATAAATATTTCACATTGTCTTGTTTCACTCGCAATGAAAACTCCTTATTGTTTTAAATATTACCCTAATTAACTTAATTGAACAAGTGCTTTTATTTTTTCAGCCATATCTTCTGGCAGAGGGCTTGAGAATTCAAGATATTCACGAGTTGATGGATGAATAAAACCCAATAATTCTGCGTGAAGCATCTGCCTTGGGAAAAAAATCTTTTTATCCCTAATCGTGATTTCTACCTTTTTCCCGTATGTCTTATCTCCAAGCACAGGATATCCTCTAAATGCCAGATGTACCCTTATCTGGTGCGTTCTTCCTGTGCCGAGTACAGCTTCAATTAAAGTAGCATTACTAAATCTCTGAAGCACCTTCCATCTTGTAACAGCATCTTTACCCTTCTTAACACGGGTTGACATCTTTTTCCTGTCAGACTCTGAACGTCCTATTTTTAATGTTATCTCGCCTTCGTCTTCATTGGGATTACCATAAATTAATGCAGCATATTTTCTTTTAATAGTCCTATGCCTGAACTGCTCAATAAGGCTGTAATAAGCCTCATTATTCAGGGCTATAATCATCACTCCTGATGTATCCTTATCGAGCCTGTGCACAACGCCAGGTCTTAATGGTCCGCCTGGTGCAGAAAGTTTTTTACAATGGTATAGAAGTGCATTCATAAGCGTACCATGAGAATGTCCTGCAGCAGGATATACGACCATGCCAGGGGGTTTGTTTACTATAACAAGATAGTCATCCTTATAGAGAATATTGATGGGTATTGGTTCGGCAATAAGCCCCTCTGGTTTTTCTTCAGGGAGATTAACAGTGATTCGGTCATATGCCTTCAACCTGTAATTTTGTGTGGCATCTTTGCTATTGACTAAAACATTGCCTTCTGCTATGAGTTTTTGTATTTGTGATCTTGTAATACCTGTCTTTTTAGCAAGAAAAGTGTCCAGCCTTTCCCCTGCCCCTGATGTTTGAACAATTATTTCTTCAGGCTGCATTATAAATTTTGCTTTTTCCAAAAAATTCATTTATTCAAAGGCAGGCATATGTGTGGAAAAAGCTTTACCAGCAGCACATTTGTAGGCGGTTTGATTATCAAATAACCATGACGTTTTTATTCTTACAATATGATTACCCTTAACACCCAAATTCTGCTTTGTAAAGGTTTTTATGCATATATGCCTGCCTTAATTATTATTTTTCGGGTTTATATCCACTATTATCTCTTTTTTGAGATATTCGATGGCATCACGAATAAACTTCTCATCTAATTTGCCATGAGGTGATTTGGTCTCCAGAATTCGTTTTGGGATACGAAGATTATCCAAAGAAAAGCCTTCGCGAATCTTAAATTTATACTTATCTCTGTGTATTTTTTCTCCGATGCGACATAAGTCATCTATATTGAGAATAAAACCTGCTGTAGCGAGTGCTTTTGAAACAATCTCCGGCTGATATATTTCTCTGGCAAAGAAACAGATTACAAGACTCGACAGGATCTGCCGCCATCTTTCTTCCTTTAATAAATCATTTACAATACCTTCAGGATCAGGCTGTTCCTTAGATAGGGTCAATTGATCTATTCTATAGCCAGCATTATCCAGATGGCTATGTCTGGCGCCAATAAGTGAACCTATATGTGCAGCATAACCTGTATGATATCCTGGCATTTCATTTCCGCCAAATGCCAATGCAAAATCTTTCCCGCCATACTGTGAAGATGCATACTCGACCCCGCGTGAAAGTGATTTATAGAACTCGTTCGGTTGTTCGACTATTTGCCGAACTGCTTCCTTATAAGCAGTATAATCCCCCCAGTTAAGTTTAATGCCCATTGTTTCCTTTTCAGATATAATCCCCTGCTCTTGAGCTTCTGTTGCCCATGCGAGGATTACGCCTGTGCTCATTACATCAAGCCCTAACTTTTCTATAATATCCATCAAGCTTAATAAACCAGCAGTATCTGACCCACCCAGCATAGAACCTATAGCATAGATAGGTTCATAATCATACGAGATCATAGAGGTTTTATAGAAATAAGGTTCAACCTCAGAAGGAACCTTTAAAGCAGCAATGTGAATGCATGCTATAGGACAATGAGAACAGGCAAGACGCCTGCCCAGATACTCTTTGGCAAAATGTTCTCCTGAAATCATGGATGCCCCCTCAAATTTCGCATCCTTCAGGTTTCGGGTAGGAAGCCCGCCGAGATGGTTCAGTGGCATAACATTTTCAGCAGTTCCAAGGTCATGATATTTTTTCATTTTTGCAGATTTTACGGCTGTCTGAAAGATTTCATCATAGCTTTTGCGATAGAGTGTTTTATCATTTATAGGCAGTGATCTCTTGCCAGAGATTGCTATGCCCTTAAGCTTTTTGCTCCCAAATACTGCTCCTAATCCCAATCTCCCGAAATGACGATAGGTCTCTGTGATAACATTTGCATATGAAATCAATCTTTCTCCAGCTTTTCCAATACGCATAATTGTTCTAAGTCCTGTTCCTGGTTCATTTTCCCTGATGATACGACCCACTGTAAAACTGCTGTCCATTCCCCATAATGTAGTGGCATTTCTGAAATGGACAACATTATCATGAACAGCAAGGTAAACAGGAAAATCGCTCGCACCCTTTATTACAATAGCTCCGTATCCTGCCTGACGGATAGCAACAGCGCTCCTGCCGCCACAGTGGCTCTCTCCTAAATTATGAGATAGAGGAGATTTAAACATGGCAACGGTTTTTGATGCCAGAGGAAACAATGCTGTAAGCGGCCCAACCGCAAATATTATGGGATTTGCCGGATCAAAGGGGTCAATGCCTTCAGGGCATTCTTCAAGAAGAAGCTGTGTTGCAACGCCAGTCCCGCCCAGATATTTCTCAAAGAGATCTTCTCTTTTCTCTACCCAGAATTTTTTCCTCGACAGATCAACATAAAGAACATTTGATAGTGGATCATTTTTGAGCATCTTCAGTCTCCTCCTCCTCCTCCTTCTTCTCCTGTTTCAATATCCCGTGAGGACAATATTTAGCACAATAACCGCAGTGTATGCAGATCATGGGCTTGTTAATCTCGTCATCCCAGAAGATTGCGCCTAACAAACAGGCATCACGGCAAAGTCCGCATCCAATGCATTTTGTTATGTCCAGGCGCACCCCTCCGTCCTTTCGGGGCGTAAGCGCATCCACAGGACAGACCTTTGCGCATGGCGGATCTTCACATGCCCTGCAAACTATCACAATAAAACCTCTTTCCAGACCGCCAGCAGATCTAACACCTATACATGCCCTGGCAAGTCCTGCCTCACCCTGTCTTCTTACACATGCAAACATGCATATCTGACAGCCAACGCATCTTTCAGTATCTTTTAAAATCAATCTCATAATTTATCTCTCCTAAAATTCCTCTTCAGAGACCACTTCGCTTTTTATCTTAGATACAAGCTCTTCTAATACTGGAATGACATATTTTCTTAATTTACCAGCAACCAATATATACATTATATCATCACCGACCTTAAGTCGCCCTTCATTTATCCATGCCTTAATAGATACAATACCATCCCTCTCTCTGAACTCGTTTATCAATGCACTTAATTTTTCTTTATTGTATGAAAGGTTCATGCCTTTTACAAACTTCCCGTCTTTTGAAGTTGCTCTCACAATCCCGTTATGCACGAGAATCATGCCGAGGTCATTAAAATCTGAGATTTTTTTTATATCAGCAATCCATTGCTCAATCATATAAACCTCCGTTTATTTCATAGCGAACTCTGTTCCAATGGCAGTCATTCCCGCTTGTCGGGAATCCCTCTTTAAATAAAGAAAGATTCTGGACAAGCCAGAATGACAGGATTGAAAAACTTAAACAACTTTTAAGATATTGGGAGATTAATAACATAAACATTATATACTATACAATAAATAGCATTTCGCTTTTCCATGTGGATGAAAATCTCTATTCTGGCTATACAGTTTGTATGGATGCTGGCTGAACATCCGACTTTCAGTTGGAGATGAAAGCCAGCTATCTAAATAATAATTTTCCTCGCATTATCTGTCGCTTCCTGTATAATAATAAAAAACCAGTTAATAACCTTGTTATACATACTAAATGAGAAAAGTAGTTGATGTAAATTATTTAAGAGATCCTCGGTTAAGAGGATACTTCAAAGAAGACAAAAGCAATTTTATCATATTTACTGATTTCGCTTGTATGGAATGCTATAAAGGACGATCGTTAACAAATATAAAAAATTCTCTGGAAATTGTTTCTGATTATCCAGAGCAAGTATTGGTTTTAAAAAATACAGGGGCAGTGATAAAAGAAGACTTGTCTAAGTCACAGCAGAATGACATATTTATTGATCAAGATCAAACTGCTGGGTTTCATGATTTTTGTATTGGCGTTAAACAGGCTTCAGGAGGTGACTTTTTTGCAAAACAGCTTCTTGAAAAAAGTGAGTTGGCCAGCATGGATATAGAAAATAAAAAAAAATTTGCAGGGCTTATCTTAAGATGCTGTAACATCAATTATGCAAATTTCATTTAGGGTATAATTCTCAATGGTTTAAACAACTCCCTAAAAGGGAGAAAGGAGAACTATACCCATGAGAGAAAGTTTATCAAAGAAGGCGAAAA
>JBFMDO010000059.1:0-28378 GCA_040753615.1 Nitrospirota bacterium
TTCGCCTTCTTTGATAAACTTTCTCTCATGGGTATAGTTCTCCTTTCTCCCTTTTAGGGAGTTGTTTAAACCATTGAGAATTATACCCTAAATGAAATTTGCATAATTGATGTTACAGCATCGTAATCAAGAAAATAACAAAAGAAACTGAACCATCAAAGAAGCAAGCCTTTGAAGTGCTGCCAAAATTCCTTAAATCCAATTCATCAATGAACAGGTGTTTTACTGCTGAAGCTTTGGCTTATTATCGGTGGGAGAATAGTTATGATTATTTGACCGACTGTGACAACGATCGTCCAGGTAGAAAGGCTATCGTATATGCGATATTAGGCGACAAACGAGCGATACCGTGGATAATTGAGCAATATAAGAAACTTGACAATAAATACCGAAAAAACCCAATACAAAGTCACAGTCAAAAAATGACTTTTCTAAATGCATTATATCATTTAGCTTCAGCTGAATCGTTGCCCTTCATTGAAGAGGTTATTGCCAACCCGAAACCAAAGGAAATCAAGGCAAGAGCTATAAAGGTGAAAGAGCGCATTCTGGAACAAAGCAAATGAATTATCTAACGAGGCAGTCGAGCCATCCTCGCTTCGCTCGGTGGCTCATTCGCATAGTTGGGCGCAAGATATAATCAGAAAATGGTAAACTATATCGTATGAAAACCTCGTTGAAAACTATCCATAAAATAATACACGGCGATAGCAGGCAAATGAATCTTTTGGCTGACAAATCAATTCATCTGGTCATTACATCGCCTCCTTACTGGCAACTTAAAGACTATGGGGCAGAAAAACAAATCGGCTTTCATGAAAGCTATGAAAGTTATATAAATAACTTGAATCTTGTTTGGAAAGAATGTTATAGGGTATTACATCCTGGGTGCCGACTCTGCATTAATATCGGAGACCAGTTTGCCCGTTCGGTTTATTACGGACGGTACAAAGTAATTCCGATCAGAACAGAAATTATTAAATTTTGTGAAACTATAGGTTTTGACTATATGGGGGCAGTAATCTGGCAGAAAGTTACCACCTGCAATACAACCGGTGGCGCAACAATAATGGGCAGTTTCCCCTATCCTCGAAATGGCATTTTGAAGCTTGATTATGAGTTTATTTTGCTTTTCAAGAAACAAGGCACACCACCGTTGCCGACCAAGGAACAAAAAGAACTTTCAAGAATGACAAAAGAAGACTGGAATACTTATTTTTCAGGACATTGGTATTTTGCCGGTGTAAAGCAGGACGGCCACATTGCTATGTTCCCGGAAGAATTGCCGGCGCGCTTGATTAAAATGTTTTCATTTTCCGGCGAAACGGTTTTAGACCCTTTTCTCGGCAGTGGGACAACTTCCCTATCAGCCCGCAATTTAGGCCGTAATTCAGTTGGCTATGAAATTAATGATGACTTTATTCAGACGATTAAAGACAAACTGCATGTCGGTCAAGACGACCCTGTGCCTACAGAATATATTTTTCAAAATGACAGCGTTAAGTATGATCTGAATAAAGAAATAGAAAATTTGCCCTATATCTTCAAAGACCCTCATAAACTCGATAAGAAGATTGACCCTAAAAAACTTCAATTCGGCTCCAAAATTGATAAAGACATCGGTGATAGAGAAATTTATTACTCCGTAAAAGAGGTCATCAGTCCAGAGTTGGTGAAATTAGATAACGACTTGGTTGTGCGTCTTATTGGCGTAAAAGAAAAAGAGTCTGCCAATGGACAAGCAATCCAGTTTCTGACAGAAAAAACAAAGGGCCAAAAAGTATTTATGAAATTCGACAATCAAAAATATGATGAGGCGAACAACCTTCTTTGTTATCTCTACCTGAGAAACAAGACCTTTATCAATGCCCATATAATCAAAGAAGGGTTAGCGAACGTTGACGGGTTAAGTGATTTTAAATACAAAAAGAAATTTATAGACCTGCAGAGGCATTAAATGGCAAAAAGTCAGCGTTTTTCTATGGAATTCGGGAAAAAAGAAAAAGTCCTGAACTATGCCTGTCAAACTTATCAGTTATCAAGACCTAACAAAGTTGGTGCTGTGATGACCCTTATCAGGGAATGTCAGCCAAAAACAATTGAGGAATGGGAACAATGGTATTTTGCAAATGCATATACAGCCGCGAAGACGCCGACTAAAATTACTCAAGAATGCTTGAGAGAACTTGGCGAACGCCTTTACGAGAAGATTACAGAAGTTGTTATTCCTGAATGGCAAGCAGCTTTCAGCCAACTGACGCTTCAGGATTGTATTGATTACATTTATAATCTCACTATCAATAGAACATTTGACGGGTTTCTTCGGGAGAAGTCTGTTGTTAATGACGGCTTAGCCAAAATATTTCCAGACATTATTTTTGAAGAATCAGACTCAGAACTTGACCATGCAGGAGATATTGACTATCTGGCCAAAATTGGCGATAAAGCATTCGGTATTCAAATCAAACCTGTAACTGCAAAAGCAAACTTCGGTAATTATTCTCCCTCAGAAAGAATGAAAGCCAGTTTTGCAGACTTTGAAGAACAATACGGTGGCAAGGTATTTATAGTCTTCAGCTTGGATGGAGAAATCGGGAATAAAGAAATAATTGAACAGATTCGACAGGAAATAAAGCGACTGAAGAAATAAATACCCGCCCAACAAATCGCTCAACACCGATGCTCATTACGCTCCGCTTCATTCGCAGCGTTGGCAGGAGAATATAAATATGCCACCATACGAGGAAATTAATGACAACATAGACCAAATTCTCCAATCAATCAGCCCTGTCCACATTACAGAGTATGACTGGTTAACTCATAACATTCATCAAGTAACAACGGCAGAATATCAAAGAAGATACAAAAATTATTGGCGACTGAATGGATCTGGGCTATCCCAAAATTTTTGTCAGATGTATTTTCAGTATCTTCAAGCAGGGTTAAATAATAATATTCCTCAACTCAACACACTTGTTAACGAACTTTATCAAATACCAATAAGACAAAATAGGCACGCACTTCAATTCTCGTTCTGCACAAAGTTATGCCATATGCTAAATCGTCAGCTACCAATATATGACTCGAAGATTCGAGATTTCTATGGTTTTACCGCACCTAATAGTAATTTGCCTGTTCAACAAAGAATTGCCTGCTTTATAGAGTTCCATCAATATCTTGTCAATGAATATAATCGGGTGTTGCAGGAAGGGTTACTGACTGTATCAATCCATGCATTCCGGCAACATTTTCACCCGCAATATTTTACAGATATAAAAGTAATTGATTCACTGATTTGGGCTTCTGAGCCGCGAGAATAATATAAAGGCACAATGTTTTTTCTGTTGCCAAAAAGCACACAATGTGTTACCTTATAAATAAATGAAACATATAAATTGGAATACTGATAAAAGCCTGAAGCTCAAAGAATCAAGGGGAATTTGCTTTGAGGATGTCGTTTTTTATATTGAAAAAGGCGATATTTTGGATGATTATCTGCATCCGAATCAGAAAAGGTATCCAGAGCAGCGGATAATGGTAATCGGAATAAATAATTATGCATACCTTGTTCCTTATGTCGAGGATGCGGAAGAAATATTTCTGAAAACCATTATTCCCAGCAGAAAGGCAACAGACATTTATTTTGGAGGAAAAAATGAAAGTTAAATTGAGCAAAGAAGAACAGGAGATATTGGACAGTTTTGAAAAAGGCGAATGGGTTCCGGTAAAAAACCTTTCAAGGAGGAAAGCGGAACTGATGAGGTATGCAAGAAACACTCTAAAGAAAGATAAAAGACTGAACATAAGAATTTCTGAAAGAGACTTAACCGAATTGCAAAAGAAGGCAGTGAGCGAGGGATTGCCTTATCAGACATATGTTTCCAGTATAATTCATAAATTTGTAAGTGGAAAACTGGTAGAGGCAAAGAATTAGCTGCTAACAAAGCACTCGTGCGTCTGTTCGATTCGCATGGTTGCTCGGTGCGAAGCACCTCACAACCATGCGAATCGAACAGACGCCCTTCGGGCACTCCTCATTCGCAGCGTTGGCGGGTTGCTACACGCCCCCACGTTGGACGTACTGGAATATTTACCTTATGGAAAAAGTAATGCGTCAGTTTCTTCCGCCTTGCGGTATATTTAAAGGAGGCATTAATAAGAATCCTTAGAGCAAAAGAAAGGAGATTTTTATGAAGGTATTGGTTGTTTATTACTCCATGTATGGACATGTTTACAGACTTGCAGAAGCTGCTGCTGAAGGAGCGCGGTCTGTGGCAGACGTGGAAGCTATAATGCGCCGGGTTCCAGAGACTCTGCCTCAAAATGTATTGGAAAAGATGGGTGCTATTGAAGCTCAAAAGCAGCAGTCCCATGTAACTGTGTGTACTATAGATGAACTGGGCGAAGCTGATGCAATTATCTTCGGAACACCGACCCGCTTTGGCAATATGTGCGGACAAATGCGACAGTTTCTTGATGCGACAGGAAAACTGTGGATGAAAGGAGCATTAATCGGAAAGGTTGGCAGTGTAATCACAAGCTCAAATACCCAACACGGAGGTCAGGAATCAACAATTTTAACTTTCCACGTCACTCTATTGCATCATGGCATGGTGATTGTCGGGTTGCCCTATGCGTTTCAAGGCCAACTGCTGACAGATGAGGTTAGCGGCTGTTCACCATATGGTGCGTCTACAATCGCTGGTGCTGATGGCAGTCGAGTACCTACTGAGAATGAGGTAGCAGGAGCGCGGTATCTTGGCGAGCATGTTGCAAAAATTGCAAAGAAACTCACGGCATGATGAAGGTGACTTACCCAATCGAGAGAAGAAAGGGTTTACACTGTCAACGCAATTCGCAAAGTTGACAGGAAGGAATTTGTTCGATAGAATTTTATTAAAACCGTAAGATATCAGTAAATATTTGTAAATGCAGGCAATAGGCTTTCAATATAAAGACAAATATTGAAAGGTCAGTAATTATAACCCTCAAATATCAAGGGGTATAAAACCTGATGAGCCAGCCACAAAAAGAGGTTTATGTTTTTATTGTCTCTGATGCTACAGGGATGACAGCAGAGATAGTGATTAATGCTGTTCTGGTTCAATTTAAAGACATAAAACCAATCTTTAAAAAGTTCCCGTATATTAAGACAAGGGAACAAATCAAAACGATTCTTACAAAGGCTGAAGAAGTACAGGGCATCGTGATTTATTCCTTAGTTATGCAAGAACTCAGGAACTGGATCCGCATAGAAAAAAGGAATGTAAATGTCTATACAATAGATCTTCTCGGTCCTATCATGGAGCGAATAGGAAAACTCTGGGATCTAATCCCTCAGTTTAAAGCGGGTTTATTGAGAAATATTGGAGAAGAATCGATTCGGCTGGCTGAATCCATTGACTTTACCCTGAAACATGATGATGGGCAGGGCGTGGAGACTATAGAAGAGGCAGATGTTATTCTATTCGGGGTTTCAAGGACATCTAAGACACCCACAAGTCTTTATCTTTCTTGCAACCATAATTTGAAGGTAGCTAATGTTCCTATTATTCTGGGTATAAAACTGCCAGATAAGATATTCAAAGTTAAGGTCCAAAAGGTAGGATTCACCATATCGCCAGAGAGGCTCGCCTTTATAAGACAGAAGAGATTTAAATATGCAGAGTCTCCTGATTATATAGATATAATGCAGATAAAAAAAGAACTGGAATACAGTCACAGGGTATTCAGCCAGATAAAAGAATTACAGGTTATTGATGTTACAAACAGCTCTATTGAGGAGATTGCTAATAAGTTGGTGGAGAAAAGAGAGGAAATTATGAAACACAAGCCAAATAAAAGACAAGTAGCAGTTGAAATATAGGTTCAGAAAAGGGGGGATTTTCATGAAAGAACTTGATTTTGTAATCTGGTTCAAAGACCTGGGAAAAGAAGATATTCCACGTGTAGGCGGTAAATGCGCAAACCTCGGTGAACTCTCTGGTAAGATTGGCGTGCCGGTTCCACAGGGTTTTGCAGTATCGGCATCTACATATCGGTTTTTCATAGAAGATACAGGTGCGGACAAGAGAATCGAAGAACTCCTTTCTGGGCTGGATGTAGATAATATGGAGTCCCTGCAAAGTGTCTCCATGCAGATCAGGAAGATTATAGAAGAATTGCCTGTACCTCAAAAGATGGAAAAAGCGATTTTTAAGGCGTACGATAAACTTTGTGAACAGACAGGCAAAAAGAATGTTGCAGTGGCTGTAAGGTCTTCAGCAACAGCCGAGGATCTGCCTGGTGCGAGCTTTGCTGGACAGCAGGACACCTTCCTGAATATAAATAGGGAAAACCTCTTGTATAGTGTAAAGAGGTGCTGGAGCTCTCTGTTTACGCCGAGGGCTATTGTTTATAGAAAGGAAAAGGGCTTTTCGCATAAAGAGGTGCTTATCAGCGTGGCTGTGCAGGAGATGGTCTTTTCACAGGCATCCGGTGTTATGTTCACAATAGAACCTGTTAGCGGAGCCAAAGACAGAGTAGTAATTAATGCTTCATGGGGACTTGGGGAGGCTATTGTAAGCGGTCAGATAACCCCGGATGAATATGCTGTAGAAAAAAAGACTCTTCAGATTCTGGACAAACGAGTTTCGAAAAAAGATAGGCAGATAGTGTCAGACAAACGGGGAAGTACAAAATGGGTTGCTGTACAACAGAAATTACAGGAACAGCCGTCAGTCACTGATGAAACCATTATCCGTCTGGCAAAATACGGGATACAAATAGAAAATCATTATGGAGTTCCGCAGGACATTGAATGGGCTGTAGATGAAGATGGGCGTATCTTCATCCTTCAGGCAAGACCTGAAACAGTTCACACAGGCGGTGAAAAACCAACAACCACAGAAAGGAAGGAGTTTGTGGAAAAAGAGATACTTGTAAGAGGGATAGGCGTAAGCCCTGGCATAGGGGCAGGCAAGGCAAAAATCATGCTGAATGTTAAGAATATATCGGGTTTTAATCAGGGTGATGTTTTAGTTACAGAAATGACAACCCCTGACTGGGTTCCAGCCATGAAAAAGTCTGCTGCTATAGTTACTAACCTTGGCGGAAAGACCTGCCATGCTGCTATTGTAAGCAGGGAGCTGGGGATACCATGTATTGTAGGTACTGAAAATGCAACAAAAGTTCTTACAGATGAAGTGGTGATAACTGTTGATGGACAGCGTGGACTGGTATTTAAAGGTGCTATTGCAGAGTCAGAAAAAGAGGGGGTTAAGGTAGCAGCAGCAACATCAGACATCTCATCTCAGATAATTACAGCTACTAAGGTATATGTAAACCTGTCCATCCCTGAGATTGCAAAGAAGATAGCACAGGAAACTAATGCTGACGGCGTGGGACTTTTAAGAGCTGAACACTTGATGCTCAGCATAGGCAAACATCCCAGACTCCTGATAGAAGAAGGCGGCGACCAGGTAATGGTAGATATTTTTTCTAAGGGAGTTGCTCAGGTTGCTGAGGCTTTTTTCCCGAGGCCTGTAGTTTACAGATTTCTTGATTTTAAACCTGATGAATTTCTTGAATTACCCGGTGGAGAAAAATATGAAAAAGGACATGTGGGTCCTAATCCCATGATTGGGTACAGGGGAGAGTACAGGTACACAAAGGAAGATGATATCTTCAGGCTTGAACTGAGGGCAATCAGGCAGGCGAGGGAGAAAATGGGTTTTACAAATATATGGGTTATGGTTCCTTTTGTCAGGACACTCGAGGTTTTCAGAAAGACAGTTGCTATCATGCAGGAGGAAGGTTTAGACCACAGGAATGATCAGGGCTTTCAGTTATGGATCATGGTGGAGGTTCCAAGTGCGGTCTTTATGATCGAGGAGTTTTGCAAAGAAGGCATAGACGGGGTTAGTTTTGGGACAAATGACCTGACCATGCTTATTCTTGGTGTGGACAGAAATGACACATCTGTACAGGAAATTTATGATGAGAGAAATTTAGGGGTGCTCAGGGCAATTGCTTACACTATGGCTATATGCAAAAAATATGGGGTGACTACCTCTATCTGTGGACAGGCCCCGAGTGTATATCCTGATTACCTTGAATTCATGATCCGTTGCGGCTCCACATCAATATCAGTAAATCCTGATACTGTTGTCTCAGCAAGAAGGAGTGTAGCCATGATAGAGCAAAAAATCCAGATGGAAAAAGCACTGGGTATGGCAACTAAACCAAAGATAGCTAAAATCCCGATTGAAGAGGTATTTTTTTGGAGACATATAGAAGAGTAGAAGGACTGGTAGATTATATTGCTGGAAGATATGATGCAGTTGCAGAGATTGGTATTGGTCATTTTCCAGATGTGGCGCTGTCATTACTTCGGAGAGGTCTAAAGATTTTTGCAACTGATATTAAACCATTTCGCTATAAGGGGCTTAAGGTTATAGTGGATGATATTGTAGAACCTGATTGTTCTTTATATATAAATTTGGAGCTTCTTTATTCTATGAGGACGCCTCCTGAGCTTGTCCCATATATGATAAAGCTTGCAAAGGCAATTTCAGCAGATTTGATTGTAAAACCTTTGAGTTCTGAGTATTTAAACGGCAAAAGAGTCTGTTATGAAAACAGCAACTTTTTCCTCTGGAGTCAACACGAGCTATGTGCACAAAGGATGATGAAAATACCATTTATTAATCAGCAAATCTCCCCTAACCCCTCTTTGCTAAAGAGGGGTATTAGTGGGTCAATTACCAGAAAAAGAAAGTGAGCGAATGAAGCAGCATTCTTCCAGAAAAAAGACTATTTATCTCGTGGGAGAAGGCACAGGCGAGACTATAAAAAAGATTGCGACAGCATCTCTGGCACAGTTCGATACCCAAAAAATTGAGATAAAAACTTTTTTTATGGTTGTAGATAAGCAGCGAATCTCCTACATTACAAAGATTGCAGCAGAAAACAAGGCATTGATAGCCTTTAGTATAGTCCAGCCATCTCTAAGAGATTTCTTGATACAGGAGGCAGAGCGCAGAGGCATAAAAGCGATTGATGTTATTGGTGATTTCATCATGCAACTTTCCATTTTCTTAGGAGAAAAACCATCGGAGATTCCGGGTAGACAATACATACTTGATGAAAATTATTTTAAACGGATTGATGCGATTAATTTTGCAGTAAAGCATGATGATGGAAAAATTCCCAATGGTTTAAGATTCGCTGATATTATTCTTGTAGGACTTTCACGAACAGGAAAGACGCCTATTTCAACGTATCTTGCCAATCAGGGATGGAAGGTTGCCAATGTGCCAATTCACACAGGGATGGTTCCACCACAAGAGCTATTTCAGGTAGATCAGCGCAAGGTTTTTGGTCTGGTAATCTGTGTTGAAAGTCTTGTGAAACTAAGAGAATCGAGGCTGGAACAATTAGGGCTTACACCTTATGCTAAATACGCAGACCCTGTGCAGGTGGCAGAAGAAATTGAATGGAGTAAAGAGTTTTTTAAGCAGTACCCCAGATGGAGAATTATTGATGTTTCGAACAAGGCAATCGAGGAGGTGTCTGCCAGCATCATCCGTGCTTACCAGACAGGGAAAAAGCCTATGTAACCCAAATCCCCATACTCCTTTAACCCAAATAATGCAGACATTGTTCAAAAAATTCTTTTTTACATCAGAAAAGTTAGAATAATTACAGCGGAGGCAGGATATGAAACTAAAACAGACAAGTGGTCTCATTTTTTTAATTGGAATTTTATGGATTATTACAGGTTGTGGTGACAGTACAACGCCAGATATAAAAAGCGAATCCAATATCGCTATTTCCTCTGTTAACTCTCAAAAAAAAGATGTAATCGCAGAAGATAGTTTTAAAAAGCGTACAAAGATAGCCTATGTGCCGGGTGAAATTTTAGTGAAATTTAAATCTTATGCCAGAACCAGCGCTGCTGACATAGAAAGAAAAGGCTCTGAGACAGGTGTAAAGACAAAATTGAAGCGCAGCATTTCTCCTCTTAATATTCATCATCTTAAGATAACAGAGCCAGACATGGCTGTTGAAGATGCAATAGAAAGGCTTAAATCACATCCGGATGTTGAATTCGCTGAGCCGAATTATATTGTCAGAGCATTTGCAACAACACCAACTGACCCGTCTTTTAGCAGCCTGTGGGGACTCGATAACACAGGGCAGACAGGCGGCACAGTGGATGCAGATATAGATGCACCTGATGCATGGGATGTAACGACAGGTTCAAGCAGTGTAATTATTGCTATTGTTGATACAGGTGTTGCTTATACTCATCCTGACTTAGCAGGGAATATCTGGATAAATACAGGAGAAACAGCAGGAGACGGAGTTGATGATGATGGGAATGGCTATGCAGATGATATCTATGGATGGGATTTTATAGATAATGATGGTTATCCAGAAGATTATTATTCACATGGAACACATGTTGCCGGAACTATTGCAGCAGTCGGGGATAATTCCACAGGCATCACAGGTGTTATGTGGCAAGCCAAGATAATGCCTCTCAGGTTCTTAGGCGTTAGCGGCGCTGGTGACACAGCTAATGCTGTGTCAGCGATAATATATGCAGCAGACAATGGCGCAAAAATAATAAATGCAAGCTGGGGAGAATATGCTTATTCCCAGAGTCTCTATGATGCAATCGCCTATGCCCGCCAGATGAATGTGCTTTTTGTTGCAGCAGCAGGGAATGAAACAAACAACAATGATATTTACCCTTTGTATCCTGCGAGTTATAATCTTGATAATATCATATCAGTTGCCGCAACTGATGATGATGATCGCCTTGCTTCTTTTTCTAATTATGGCTCAACATCTGTAGACATCGGATCGCCAGGGGTCAGCATATATAGCTCCATTCCAACATTTACCTATGATACCGCAGTTTCAGTGTATAACAGTAATTTTGATACAGATACAGCAGGGAGCTTGCCAACAGGATGGTCAAGCGGAGGGACAAGTTCCACGTGGGCTGTAACTGATACAACAGCAAATAGTGTTCCAAATAGTCTTACAGACAGCCCATCAGGCAACTATGTGAGCAATACAGATTCATGGGCAGGATATATGACTCCTATTACCTCTGAAAAAAATAATCTTTACACACTTTCATTTCAATGGAAAGGCTATATTGATCCCACAACCTATGATTATCTGGATATTAATTATTCAACAGACGGAATAACATGGGACTGGATAGACTGGACAGATGGGAACTATAGTACTTGGACCAACTTTACTACAACTGAAATTACAGCAGCAGCAGATCTCCTTGGTAGTTTCTATTTTGGCTTTGGCTTAGAGTCTGATATTTTTGGCAATTATGACGGAGCTTACATTGATGATGTATCTTTTGTCAGACAGCCTATAATTATAGACACTTACACCTATGACAGTTATGACGGCACATCAATGGCTTCGCCTCATGTTTCAGGTGTGGCAGGATTAGTCCTTTCTGCTAATTCATCTCTCTCATACCAGGAGGTGAAAGACGTTATATTAAACAATGTTGACCAGAAAATTTTTCTGTCAGGAAAGACTTACACAGGAGGCAGACTGAATGCGTATAATGCAGTTTATGCTGCGGTTAATTATAGCAGTCTGCCGACCACACCTTCAGGGCTGACAGCAGCAGCAATATCGAGCTATCAGATAAATCTTAGCTGGACAAATTCAGCTAATGAAACAGGTTTTAAGATAGAGAGGAAACTTGGTGCAAACGGCATATACACAGAGATTGCAACAACAGGTGCAGATGTAACTACTTATAGTGACACAATAGGACTGAGCGCGTCTACGACTTACTATTACAAGATAAGGGCATATAATTCCTATGGCAAATCCTCTTATTCTAATGAGGCGAGTGCAACAACACAAGCAGTTTCCTATGGAGACGGAGGAGATGATGGAGATGATGATGGAGGCGGGGGAGGTTGTTTCATAGCAACAGCAGCATATGGAAGTTATCTTGCCCCTGAGGTAAAAACATTACAGCAGTTCAGGGATAATTACCTTGTAACAAATTCTATTGGCAGGGCATTCGTGGGATTTTATTATAAAGCATCACCTCCAATCGCAAGATATATTTCAAGACATGAAGCACTTAGGTTATTGACAAGACTCGCACTCACACCTTTTGTCTATGGTATAAAATACCCTTTTGTGATCCTAACTATTGTAAGCCTTGTTATCACAATGCAGATGCTTTATAAGAGATTATCTGTCTAAGAAAGCAGCTTTACCAAATGTCCTTATACTTTTATGCAATTTAACAACTATTTATGTTAAAATTTATCCTTAATTTTTATCCGCAAGATTTTAGGGGGTAAAGCATGTTAGGAAAGAATTATTTTTTCACATCAGAGTCTGTAACAGAGGGTCATCCTGATAAAATAGCAGATCAAATTTCAGATTCTATACTCGATGCTATAATCGGCAGGGATCCTGTTGCAAGAGTTGCATGTGAAACCCTTGTGACAACAGGGTTGGCATTCGTTGCCGGAGAGGTTACGACAAGCTGTTATGTCGAAATCCCGGACATTATCAGAGCGACAATAAGAGAAATTGGTTACACAAGGGCGAAATATGGCTTTGATTATGAGACATGTGCTGTGATTACCTCAATTCATGGACAATCCTCAGATATCGCACTTGGAGTTGATATTGGAGGTGCTGGGGATCAAGGGTTGATGTTCGGATATGCTTGTAACGAGACTGAAGAGCTCATGCCTCTTCCAATCATGCTTGCACATAAACTTGCTATGAGATTGGCAGAGACAAGGAAAAAGGACATCCTCGGCTATTTGAGGCCTGATGGCAAGACACAGGTAACCATTGAGTACAAAAATGGCACACCTGTCAGGGTTGACAGCATTATTATTTCAACTCAGCACAGCCCTGATGTTACCCTTAAGGAGATAAGAGAAGACATGATTGAGAAGGTAATTAAACATGTAGTACCTCATGATATTCTCGATGAAGAACATGTTACATATCACGTTAATCCTACCGGCCGATTTGTTGTTGGTGGACCAATGGGCGACACAGGACTTACTGGAAGAAAGATTATTGTTGATAGTTATGGCGGAGTTGGAAGTCATGGCGGCGGTTGTTTTTCTGGTAAGGATCCCTCAAAGGTTGACAGGTCAGGTTCGTACATGGCGAGGTATATAGCAAAGAATATTGTTGCTGCTGGATTGGCTGACAAGGTTCAAGTCCAGATAGCGTATGCTATTGGTGTACCTGAGCCTGTTTCTGTGCTTGCTGAGACATTCGGGACCGGCAAAATACCAGGGGAGAAAATAGTAAAGATTATTAAGAACAACTTTGATCTTACTCCAAAAGGTATGATTGACACCCTTCAGCTTAGAAGACCTATATATAAAAAGACTGCGGCATATGGACATTTTGGAAGAAATGACCCGGATTTTACATGGGAAAAGACAGATAAGGCAGAGACTCTTAAAAAAGAAGCAGGACTCTAATTTTTTGATACTTATTCAATGGAGGGTAAATGGTAAAGCATGATATAAGAGATATAAAACTTGCCAATAAAGGTAAGTTGCGAATAGAATGGGCTGCTCAGGAGATGCCTGTGCTTAAAAGTATTGCAGAACGGTTTGAAAAAGAAAAACCACTCAAAGGGATTAGATTGTCTGCATGTCTTCACGTTACAACAGAGACAGCCCATCTTATGGAAACCCTGAAGTCAGGTGGAGCAGAAATTGCCCTTTGTGCTTCTAATCCACTCAGCACGCAGGATGATGTTGCAGCCTCTCTCGTAAGATTTTCGAATATCCCGGTTTTTGCAATAAAAGGAGAAGACAATAAAACCTACTACAAACATATAAATGATGCCCTTTCATTAAAACCTCATATTACTATGGATGACGGAGCAGATCTTGTATCAACACTCCACAAGACAAAAACAAGTTTGCTGAACAATGTGTTGGGAGGTACAGAAGAGACCACTACAGGAGTTATTAGACTCAGGGCTATGGCAGAAAAGGGTATTCTAAAATATCCAATAGTGGCTGTAAATGATGCCTATACAAAATATCTGTTTGATAACCGTTATGGAACAGGACAAAGCACTATTGACGGAATAATGAGGGCAACAAACAGATTGATCGCTGGCTCTATTTTTGTAATCGCTGGTTATGGATGGTGCAGTAAAGGCATAGCTATGCGCGCAAAAGGCATGGGGGCGAGGGTTATCATCACAGAGATAAATCCCATAAGGGCACTCGAGGCAACAATGGATGGATTTGAGATTTTGCCTGTTGAGGAAGCAGCGAGGATAGGAGATATCTTTGTTACAGCTACAGGAGATGTAAATGTAATCTCAAAGAAATGCTTTACATTAATGAAAGATGGTGCAATACTCTGTAACTCGGGTCACTTTAATGTCGAGATAGACATTGATGCCCTTAAAAAGATTTCTAAGAAAAAAAGGATTATAAGAGATTTTGTAGAGGAATATACACTTAAGAATAACAGGCGGATATATCTTCTCGGAGATGGAAGGCTGATTAATCTGGCAGCAGCAGAAGGACATCCATCTGCTGTTATGGATATGAGTTTTGCAAACCAGGCGCTCTGTGCAGAATATATATCAAAGAATTATAAAAGACTCGATAAGAAGGTCTATAGTGTCCCAGAAGAGATTGATAAAAAGATAGCATCTCTGAAGCTTAAAGCAATGGGCATAAGGATAGATATTTTAACTGCTGAACAAAAAAGATATTTAAAAAGCTGGGAACTTGGGACATAAAGATTAAATAATGATAGCCGTTGCTGTTTTGACCTTGAGTGATAAGGGATCAGTAGGTGATCGCAAAGATTTGAGCGGGCCACTGATTGAAGATATGCTGAAAAAAATAGATGCTGAAGTAAAGCACTACGAAGTCCTGCCTGATGAAAAAGACCTGATAAAAGAAAAACTTATAAGGTATAGCAGCGAGGCTGATCTGATACTCACAACTGGTGGGACAGGTCTTTCACCGAGAGATGTTACCCCAGAGGCAACCCTTGAAGTTATAGATAGACAAGTACAGGGAATTGCTGAGGCAATGCGTGCAGAGGGTTTCAAAAAGACGAGCAGGGCAATGCTTTCGCGGGCAGTTGCTGGTATTAGAGGAAAGACCTTAATTATTAATCTTCCAGGAAGCCCAAAGGCAGTAGAAGAAAGTCTTGAGGCTATTTTAGATGTCATTCCACATGCGATAAAGAAGATTAAAGGGGATACCTCGGAATGTGCTCGTTAACCTGAAAAATGCATTTGAATAATAATTAAGTCAGGCACATATGCATAAAAACCTTTACAAAGCAGAATTTGGGTATTAATGTATCATATTGCAAGAATGGAAACGTGATGGTTATTTGATAATAAACCGCTTACAACGGTGCTGCTGGTAAAGCTTTTTCTGCACATATGCCTGACAAATAATGAATTGCATTTTTAGGTTAGAATAACAAAATGAAAGACATAACATTTCCACTCGCATTTCTTGCAGGTATAATATCGTTTCTTTCTCCATGCGTTCTTCCAATTATTCCCTCCTATATCTCATTTATAACAGGCATATCATTTGAAGACCTTGCAGGTGGTGTGGACAAAAAAAGGGTTAAATATTTAACTATAACAAACTCCCTTAGTTTTATATCTGGTTTTTCCGCAGTATTTATAGCCCTCGGTGTGTCATCTTCTGTGATAGGCAGACTTTTATTAGAATACCTCGACATAATAAGAATAATAGGTGGCGTAGTCGTTGTCATCTTCGGCCTATTTATATCCGGCTTTCTCAAGCTCGACTTTCTAATGAAAGAAAAAAGGATACACTTGAGCGGTAAACCTGCAGGCTATATCGGGACCTTTGTTGCAGGCATGACATTTGCTGCTGGCTGGAGTCCCTGCATAGGACCGATCCTCGGTACGATCCTTCTTTATGCAGGCTCAAAAGGATCTGCTATCTATGGATTTTTATTACTTGCAGTATATTCACTCGGACTTGCTCTGCCATTTTTTCTCTCAGCACTCGCAATAAATAGTTTTTTAAGCTACTCGAAAAAGCTTGTAAAATATATGCAAGCGATTAAGATTATAAGCGGATTGCTTTTAATTATATTTGGCATTCTGCTTCTTGCTGATCAGATTCGGCCACTCGGAAGATTCTTGCCTGATTTTGGGATAAAGTTTTAAGAAGAAAAATTTTTTATTTTGAACCTGTAATTATCTTAATACAACCCCATTGCCTCACGAACAAGTTGCATGGTCTCTCTTGCAACCTTAGTTGCCTTTTCTGTCCCTTTATCAACAATATCACGAAGTGAATCCGGACTATCAATCAATTCTTTCCGTTTTGCCCAGATCGGTTCCATAACCATAAAGACGTTTTTGATCAGAATCTTTTTGCAATCAATACACCCAATGCCTGCTGTCTTACATCCCTCTGCTATTTCTTCCTGTTCTTGTTTTGAAGAGAATATCTTATGAAGCTGATATACAGGAGATAATTCGGGGTTTCCTTTATCTGTCCTTTTTACTCTGGCAGGGTCAGTAACCATTGTCCTTATTTTCTGGTCAACGACTTCGGGGGTATCAGAAAGGTATATCGCATTGTCATAACTCTTAGACATCTTTCTTCCATCTATTCCAACCACCTTGGGAAATTCTGTAAGTAATGCCTCGGGTTCAGGGAATACTTCTTTATAAAGAAAATTAAATCGCCTTGCGATTTCCCGACTTATCTCAAGATGTGGTACCTGGTCAATGCCCACAGGAACATATTTTGCTCGGTATATGATGATATCAGCAGTCTGGAGAAGGGGATATCCGAGAAAACCATATGTAGATAAATCCCTGTCTTTTAATTCCTGTTGTTTTTCTTTGTATGTTGGTACTCTTTCGAGCCAGCCGAGCGGGGTTACCATAGAGAGGAGCAGGTGTAATTCTGCGTGTTCAAGGATTCTCGACTGTATAAATATTGTGCATTTTTCAGGATCGAGTCCGGCTGCTAAAAAATTAATAAGGATATCTTTTGTAGAGTCTTTTATAGATGATGGATCTGCATATCCTGTAGTAAGGGCATGCCAGTCTGCAACAAAATAATAACAGTCATACCTGTCTTGAAGTTTTACCCAGTTGCTCAATGCCCCAACAAGATTTCCAATGTGCAGCTTGCCGCTTGCCTGCATTCCGCTGAGAACTCTTTCCTTTTTCACTTATCCATTACCTCACCAAATAAAATTGAAACTACCTTGAACCATCTCACCTGAAAATACTTTTTAGTAAAACCCTAAATCCTAATATCGTTCGACTGAGCTCACGACAAAGTCTAAATTCTAAGCAAATTCAAAATCCAAATCCTGATGTCAAAAACTGACAGTCAGACTGTCATTCTGAGTCCCGAATGCTTTCGGGACTCAGAATCTGCTTGTCCAGACCCTTCGCCTTTGGCTCAGGGTGACACTGAAGTGCCATTTCTGTCATTTGATATTGTTTAGTATTTCGTGCTTAGGATTTATAATTTTTAGATGTTCCATTGTTCTCTAAAATACCTGTAACACCTTCAAAAACAGGTTTACAAGGGGAATAACAAAATAATTCGCTATACCGGTTATGATAAGGAAAAGAACAATTATAAAACCATATGGCTCAATCTTACTGAATGTAATAGCCTGTTTATAAGGTAAAAGACCTGTTAATACCCTGCCGCCGTCAAGCGGAGGAATGGGTATCATATTAAATGCAGCAAGAATAACATTGATGATTACACTTGATTTAAATATCAATATCAAGGGTGTAATAATAGTTTCGCCGAGAGATGGGGGCAAAAAAAGCACTAACGGAACGAGTACAAACTTCAGGATTAATATGCTTAAGATTGCCAGAATAATATTTGTTATCGGTCCTGCTGCTGCTGAAATAGCCATATCTTTTTTAGGATTTTTGAAGTTCATGGGGTTTATGGGAACAGGTTTTGCATATCCGAAGACAAACTGGCCATTTGTGAATATTAGAAGCATAAAAGGCAGCAGTATGGTTCCGAATAAGTCAATATGTGCTAAGGGATTCAATGTGAGCCTGCCCATCATTTTGGCTGTATGGTCGCCCAATCTGTTTGCTACAAAACCATGGGCAACCTCATGAAAGGTTATGGCTATCAGGATAGGAAATGCTGATACGATTATCTGCCTTACAATGTTTGAGAAATCCAAGATTATATATCCTTTCTATAAGTTAGCGTTATTTATGACTTCAAAGCTATCAAATTTACGGCAATCCCTGGGTTCCGGGTTAGTCCCGGGCTGACAGAAGTAGTAAAAAACTATACTTTGTATGGAAAACTATTGTCAAGAGATTCGAAAAGTTATATAATTAATCTTTAAAATGCCTTCAATAGTTATTATTCCTGCCCGTTATGATTCGACCCGTTTTCCGGGAAAGCCCCTCGCACCCCTTAACGGAAGACCCCTTATACAGCATACTTATGAAAACTCAAAACTCTCCAGTCTTGCAGATGATGTAATAGTTGCAACAGACAATGATGCTATATTTAAAACAGTAGTTGATTTTGGCGGCAAGGCTGTAATGACAGACAAAAAACATCCATCAGGAACAGACAGGATAGCAGAAGTTGCTTCTTCAATTGATTATGATATAATTGTTAATGTGCAGGCTGACGAACCCCTGATACGTCCTGAAATGATTGATGATGTTATATCCATCCTTGACGATAAAAGAGCCTCTATAGGCACACTGGTTAAACAAATAGAAGATTCAAAAGAAATTATAGACCCTAATGTAGTTAAGGTTGTTTTTGATGCTGAGTGGTTTGCACTTTATTTTTCGAGGGCGCCAATACCTTTTTATAGAGATGAATGGAAAAATATTTCTGCAATTTGCAATTCGCAACTTACAACTCGCAATTTTTATAAACATATTGGCATTTATAGTTATAGGAAAGAGGTTCTTCTTTCTCTCTCCAGAATTAAACCCACAAAGCTTGAACAAATTGAAAAGCTTGAGCAATTACGGGCTATTGAAAATGGAATGAGGATTAAGGTAAAGGAGATATTTTTTGAAACCCATGGGGTAGATACCCCTGAAGACTTGGAAAAGGTGGAAAAATGCCTAAATATATCTTTGTAACAGGCGGTGTTGTTTCTGCGCTCGGCAAGGGCATAGCAGCTTCTGCTATTGGCGCATTGCTTGAGGCAAAAGGGCTGAAGGTTACCCTCCAGAAATTAGACCCGTATATAAATGTTGACCCAGGCACACTGAGCCCATTTCAACATGGAGAGGTATTTGTTACAGATGACGGCGCAGAGACTGACCTTGACCTTGGTCATTATGAAAGATTCACATCAATAAGGACTTCGCAGAAAAACAATTATACAACAGGAAAAATTTATTATACTGTGATCAAAAAAGAAAGACTTGGAAATTATCTCGGTGAAACAGTTCAGGTTGTTCCGCATATAACGGATGAAATTAAGAGCGCAATAAAATCTGCAAACAATGACTATGATGTGGTCATAGTCGAAATAGGCGGCACTATAGGCGACATCGAGAGTCTGCCCTTCCTTGAAGCAATAAGACAATTCCGTTATGATGTTGGCAGGGAAAACGTTCTCTATGTTCATCTTACCCTTATCCCTTATGTAAAGTCAGCAGGCGAAATTAAGACAAAACCCACCCAGCACAGTGTTAAGGAATTCAGGGAAATAGGCATTCAGCCTGACATACTTCTATGCAGAACTGAAAAGCCGCTTCCCCCAGAAGTTAAGAAGAAGATAGCAATTCACTGCAACCTTGATATTGATGCGGTGATCTCTGCGCAGGATGTTGAGACAACATACGAAGTTCCTCTTGTTTTGCACAATGAGGGACTCGATCGTATTATAAGCAAAAAACTTAACATAATTTCAGATGAGCCGAATCTTTCTGTCTGGAAGGATATAGTGAGAAGGTTAAAAGAACCTAAAAACGAGGTTAATATTGCAATAGTCGGGAAATATACAGGGCTGAAGGACTCATACAAAAGCCTTATAGAAGCGCTCATTCACGGCGGTATAGCCAATGATGCGCGTGTAAACCTGCAGTGGGTTGATTCAGAGGAAATCGAGGTTCATATGCCTGATAGGTTTTTAAGTGAATGTGACGGAGTTCTTGTGCCCGGAGGATTTGGACACAGAGGGATTGAAGGAAAAGTAAAGGCAATAAAATATGCACGTGAAAAAAAGATACCTTATTTTGGCATATGTCTTGGCATGCAGTGCGCGGTTATTGAATTTGCGAGGAATGTCTGCGGACTTTCTGCTAATAGCACAGAGTTTGATTTAAATATTAAAGACCCTGTTATTTATCTCATGGAAAGATGGTATGATTTCAGAAAAGGAAGAATCGAAGAACGGACAGAAAAATCGCATAAAGGTGGAACTATGAGACTCGGCGCTTATCCTTGTGTCCTTGAAGAAGATTCTTTTGCCCACACGGCATATGGCATAAAAGAGATTTTCGAGAGACACAGACATAGATATGAATTCAACAATGGATACAGGGATATACTCACAAGGCATGGATTAAAAATTAGCGGTTTGAGCCCAGATGGAGAACTGGTAGAGATTATAGAGGTTGAAGATCATCCGTGGTTTCTCGGATGCCAGTTCCACCCTGAATTCAAATCAAGGCCAACTGATCCACATCCGCTATTTAAGGCTTTTATAGGAGCCTCGCTTAAAGAAAAACGGTCTTTATTTCCATATATGGCTGAGGAAAAAGGTTTAAAAACCTGAGATAAGGAATCAGCATTTGATGCTATAATAACAGGAAAAAAGAGCCACATATGGAAGTCATAATTAATAATATCAACGTCGGCAGCAACAACCCTCTTTTAATTGTCGCGGGTCCTTGCGTGATCGAAGATGAGGCTATTATGTTTCATACTGCTGAAAGGCTGAAAGATATTTGCAAAAAACTTAGTCTTCCGTTTATATTCAAGAGTTCCTACGATAAGGCAAATCGGACGTCAGTTAGTTCTTACAGAGGTCCTGGGGCTGACAAAGGACTCAGGATACTTTCAGATATAAAAAAGAAACTTGAAATACCTGTTTTATCTGATGTCCATTCAGTAGAAGAAGTGAAACCCGCTTCTGATGTCTTAGATGTGCTTCAGGTACCTGCCTTTTTATGCAGACAGACTGATTTAATCCTCGCAGCATCAAAAACAGGCAAACCCGTTAATGTAAAGAAAGGACAGTTCCTTGCCCCATGGGATGTAAAAAATATAATAGATAAGTTCATATCTACAGGCAATCACAATCTCCTATTAACTGAAAGGGGAACCTCTTTCGGATATAATAATCTTGTTGTGGACTTCAGGGCAATTCCTATAATGCGTTCTTTTGGATATCCTGTTGTTTTTGATGTCACCCATAGTCTTCAACTTCCCGGAGGGCAGGGAAGTTGTTCAGGAGGTCAACGGGAGTTTGCAGAACCACTGGCAAGGGCTGCGGTGGCAGTTGGTGTTGATGGTCTTTTTATTGAAGTCCATCCAGAGCCAGATAAGGCATTATGCGATGGCCCGAATATGATAAGACTGGATAGTGTAGAAAGAATGTTGACAACCATTAAAACTATTGATAATTTACTTAAAAATGTACTGAAAAAAAATAAGTAACTTTTATATTTGCTTAAATGAATGTTTTGACATGATAACTAAAGAATATATAAATGAACTGAAAATTAAAGGCAACGGTGCGTTATCAAAAGCTATTAGTGAATTTAAAGATAATGGCAGCTTAACTTTCTTTCTCGAAAAATTAGGGCACCTGCCCAAAAATTTTGATGGTAATTTGTTGACCCCATTATTGAATCATGAAAGCCATCAGGTAAGACTATGGGCAGTAAAAAACATAGGAAAATTGGAAGATGTAAGGTATCTACAGCCCTTGTCTCTAATTGCAAAACAAGATGCTGATTCTATGGTCAGGAGAGAAGCAGTCTCTTCTATTGGTAGGATGAGACATCCACAAAACAAAGCAATTCTCCTTGAGATGTTAACTGACTCCGACCCCAAAATTGTATTACAAGCAATCAGAGGATTGCTTGTATTCAAGAGTGATAGATCTGTTGAAAAATATTTAAAGCAATTGCATAAACATCCCAATGAAATGATTCAGACTGTTATTCACAAAGAATATTTTTCACAAGTTACAAGTGAAATAGGGCAACCACATTCTGAAACCTATGGGTTTTTAAAAAATGTTGTTGTTAATGGTGATGTAAGAGATATTTTAAAGATTATGCCAGATGAATCAATTCATCTAACGTTTACCTCCCCTCCCTATTACAATGCAAGGGATTACTCGATCTATCAAAGTTATCAAGAATATTTAGATTTTTTAGCTGATGTTTTTAAAGAAGTTTGTAGAGTTACCAAAGAAGGAAGATTTTTTGTTCTGAATACATCCCCAATAATAATTCCAAGAGTAAGCCGTCAACATTCAAGCAAGCGTTATCCGATTCCTTTTGATATTCATCCTCACTTGGTCAATATGGGATGGGAATTTATAGATGATATTATCTGGTTAAAACCTGAATCAAGCGTTAAAAATCGCAATGCCGGATTTTTACAACATAGAAAGCCGCTTGGTTATAAGCCTAATCCAGTAACCGAGTATCTAATGGTTTATCGTAAAAAAACAGAGAAACTTATAGATTGGAATATCCGTCAGTATAGTTGGGATGTCGTAAAAAAGAGTAAAGTTATGGAAGAATACGAGACTTCTAATGTCTGGAAAATTGACCCAACATTTAATAAAGTCCATACGGCTGTCTTTCCATTAGAATTGTGTAATAGGGTTATCAAATTTTATTCTTTTAAAGGCGATTTAGTTTTTGACCCGTTTGCAGGCAGCGGGACTTTAGGCAGAGCAGCGAAAAATTTGGAGAGATTATTTTTTCTAACTGAGAAGGATATTAAATATTTTCATGAAATAAGAAAAAACTTAGACAACGGAAATCTTTTTTCCAACAATTCGCCTCGCTTTTTCTCGTTGGAACAATTTAAGGAGTTAATCGAAAATGACGCTGACTGAATCTGTCGCAAAAAACATCATACAGAAACTCATTAAAGGACAGGATTACAGGATAGAGATTGTAACCCTGATTAATGCAGAGTTTTTACAGTATGCTATTGACTTCTTCAAAAAAGTAATAGATGCAAAACTCAGAAGTCAGAATATCACAGTTGATTGGTATAAGCAGGAGTTTTTAAATCCTAATCTCCCTGCTCAGGAAATTGCTATTCATTCTGGATTAAACAAAAAGACAATACATAATATGTTCAATTCCTCGACGAAAGAAATAATAATAGATGCCTCCAACGAAAATTATGATACATTGTTTGAAGCCATAAAAAATTTGGTTGAAACAGAGCATGACTTAGAACTGACCCTCACTATTAAATTCAAAGGAGTTAGTGTTGATTTAAATATAAGTGAAAGCCTCATCGTTATAAACACATTAGCCGTCAAAAGAGCAGAATTGAGGGGCGGCTTATGGAGCACTGCTGGCAAGAGAGTAGAAAAACCTCTCATGTTGACATTATGCAAACTTTTTGGTGTCAGAGATACAAACTATGCAAGCAGATTTAGAGGAAAATCAAAAAAGAAACCTGCGTTTGAACGAGAAACTGATTTTTATCTAATAGGAAATGATAACAGCAACTACAAATGCGAGGTTAAATTAATGGGCAGGGGGAATCCTGAAAGTGCTGATGCTGTGATAGCAAGAGACAGCAAGGTTTTTATTGCAGACAAACTATCAGACACAAATAAAAGACAATTGGATAGTTTAGGGGTTGAATGGGTTGAGTTAAGAAGTGAAAATGGATTTAAAAGATTTGCTGATGTATTAAGACATCTGAACATTCCTTATCAAGATTTCAATAATGACACTGATCAAAATTTATTTCGGATATTTAAGGAAATTTTTAAATAATCCAATAGTGAGTACACATAATAGGAGTAATTGATGCCATATAAAGTTTTAGTTGTTTCAATAGTCGTTTTAGTACTTGGGCTATTTTCGGTTGATGCTATGGGCGAGGATAGTACTTCGCAGGATGAAGTTCCGTATTTTACAAATAAAGATATAGAAAAATACAAAAAATCCGACCATGAAACTGTAATTGAACAAACAGGAAAAAAGGCAGAAAAAAATAAAAAGACGCAAGGCAAAAAAGAACAAAAAGAGAAAGATTACTGGTGCAAAAAGTCAATGGAGCATAAAAAGAAAGTAGACAAGAAAAAGAATGCAATTGCTGTTATAGAAAAAGAACTTTTCGGAGAAGATAACAAGGAGTTATCGCATAAAAAGAAAAGAACGCTTGAAAAAAAACTTGAACGCGCAAAAAGAGATCTCGGATATGCTGAGAGAGACCTCGCTGAACTTGAAGACACAGCTCACAGAAAAGGAATTCCTCCTGGCTGGTTAAGGTGTCAGTTTGAATAAATGGTGGAACAATGGAAAACATTCTTGATATAGCAAAAAAAGTCTTAAAGACAGAAGCAGATGCAGTATTTGCCTTAATCGAAAAGCTTAACAGCAATTTCGAGAAGGCTGTAGATATAATTTGTTCAAGCAAAGGCAGAATTGTTGTAACAGGTATGGGAAAGTCAGGACTTGTTGGCAAAAAGATAGCAGCCACCCTCGCATCAACAGGCACTCCTGCGTTTTTTCTCCATCCTGCTGAGGCAAGCCATGGAGACCTTGGTATGGTAACAGACAGAGACATTATAGTAGCCATATCAAATAGTGGAGAAACAGATGAACTTATCAGTCTCATACCTTTTTTGAAAAGATTCAATATTAAACTGATCTCACTGACAGGAAATCCCGGCTCAACACTTGCAAGAGCCTCTGATGTGATCCTCGATATATCTGTTAAAGAAGAGGCATGTCCTATGGGCATTGTGCCTACTGCTTCAACTACTGCAACTATGGCAATGGGCGATGCACTTGCAGTAGCCCTTCTTTTAAAAAAAGGATTTAAAGAAGAGGAATTCGCATTCTTTCATCCAAAGGGAAGCATCGGCAGGAAGCTTTTTATTAAAGTAAAAGATCTGATGCATACTGGTGATAGTCTGCCTGTTATATCAGGTGATATACCCATGTCCAGAGCAGTAATAGAAATGTCATCAAAGAGACTCGGACATGCCATTGTGGTGAATAATGAGGGGGAAATTACAGGGGTAATAACAGATGGAGATGTTAGAAGGGGATTGGAAAAATGGGGAGGAAAACTCTTTGATATGACCACAGTAGATGTGATGACAAGAAATCCTAAGATGATATTCGAAGATGATCTCGCTGCAAAGGCGTTATCTGTTATGGAAAAATATTCAATAACAGCCCTTGCAGTTCCTGACAAGGATGGAAAGCCCATCGGTCTTATTCACCTGCACGATATATTAAAACAGGGGATAGTATAAAGCTAAAACAGGTGAAAGACATATCTAAAAAGACAAGCGACATTGTTCCACAGGGGATAATTGAAGATAAAATACTTTTTATCCGTGGAAAAAAGGTAATGTTGGATTCGGTTCTATCTGAGCTTTATGGTGTACCAACAAAGGTGCTTTTACAGGCAGTAAAACGCAATATTAAACGGTTCCCATCTGATTTTATGTTCCAGCTTAAAAAAGAAGAGTTTAATAACTTGAGGTCACAATTTGTGACCTCAAGTTCATGGGGTGGTCGGCGATACCTTCCTTATGCTTTTACAGAGAATGGTATTGCAATGCTTTCAAGTGTCTTAAACAGCGAGAGGGCTATACAAGTAAATATTCAAATCATGCGAACGTTCACGAAGTTAAGAGAAATGCTCATGACGCATAAGGACCTGAAACGAAAAATCGAGGAGATGGAAAAGAAATATGACTATCAATTTAAAATTGTTTTTGATGCTATAAAGCAGCTATTAGAGCCTCCTAAAAAGCCTAAAAAGCGGATAGGTTTTCTTGCCGATAAAGAATAATTTTTCTGGTGTCGGTGGTAGAAGTCGAACCCCCACCGGATTTTGAGTCAAAAACTGCCTCTGTTTTTCCCTCATGTAAAGGGGAGATCCCTATCTTTTTCCTTTGAAGGATTAAAAAATATCATAAGGAGAGTGAGGGATAATTCCTTTCTGCTCAGCCTCAGAAAAGAGAAAGCGAATAGATTTCTCACCCTCTGGACCGATGTCCAGAGAGTATTCATTTACGTATAAATCAATGTGCAAACGGGTAACCGAATCTTCCATCTCCTGCGCGTGCTTGCGAATGTAAGCTTGGGGTTCTTCAGGATACATTTGGGCATAACGAATACTTTGACGAATTTTATCTTCCATTAGATTAATGAGTTCTTTATTAAAGCTCCGTTTCATGATAATACCTCCAAGGGGAATTGGATAGCCACTGAGATGCTCCCACCACTCACCTAAATCCAAAACCTTTCGAAGCCCAAAGTGCTGATAGGTAAACCGACTCTCATGGATAATAAGCCCTACCTCTGCCACCCCTTGCTGAACAGCATGGAGAATTTGATGAAAAGGGAGAACAACAATATTCTTGACCATGGGTTCATAGAGGCGGAGCAATAAGAAGGCAGTCGTAAATTCTCCAGGGATAGCAATGCGTTGACTGGCTAAATCAATGGATGTATGCCCTTGCCGAGTAACCAAAAGAGGACCACAGCCCTTCCCTAATGCGCCCCCGGAGCGAAGCAGAGCATATTTATCTCGCAAATAGGCATAGGCATGAAAGGATATTTTTGTAATATCCAACTGACCTTCAAAAGCCATCCGGTTCAATGTCTCAACATCTTCTAACTGTTCTCTGAGAGAGAAACCCTCAAAGGGAATTCTCTTATGGACAAGGGCATAGAAGATGAAGGTATCATTTGGACATGGAGAATAACCAAGAGACAGAGTGGTCATTGTTTTTCCTGCCAATGAGTTATGATTTCCAATGCTGCTTGCTGGCTGACCCGGACAGCAGCAGACAGATCCCATTCTTTTTTGTTTCTCTCTTTCACTAAATTACTTATGCCCCGAATTTCGAGAAAAGGTGTATCATAAAGGGTACACAATTGCGATACAGATGCTCCTTCCATATTTTCACAAATACCATGGAAACGATTTTCTATCTCATCCGCCCTTTCCTGTGTACCGCTTACTTCAGAAATGGTAACAAAAGGGCCTATCTTAGGGTTAAATCTCTTTAAAATTTTTTGAGCTTTGTTCAAAACTTTTTTATCTGTTTTAAAGGTGTTGTAGTAAGTTTGATTCCCCTTGCGGAGTAGAGGGAATTTCAGAAATCTTGTTGATCTCCATCCCTGTGGAGTAATCACACCCTCATCCCCAAATATTTCCTCACTTGCCATAGCCAGGTCACCGGGGATTAGCCCTGATTTCTGGTAAGCGCCCCCACACCCGATAAGGAGCATAAGGGTCGGAGAAAAATTTTCCAGCAGTAAGGTGGCGCCATGGGCTGCATTAGCCTTCCCAACGCCTAAATGAAAAATAAGTACTTTTGATTTACAAAGTTGGCCATTAAGACCTGTAAATTTACCTACGGGAATATGTCGAGGGGAGGTCACCTGGCTGGAAATCCATGTTGTTTCAAAGGGCACAGCCGCTGTTATTACAATCAAATCTCTTCTCCATGTGGAATGGCTATCCCACTACAAAACGTTAACCCAAAAATTGCGATTAAAAGAAATGCAGATGTTATGAATCCCGATTTATCGGGACGATACCTTAGTGTACCTAACATTGAATGATTATTACACATATATTTATCCATATAGCCATTCAAGATAATCTCAATAACTCATCGAGTAAAGAACCCCGTAGCAGAGCTACGGGGCATTAAAGTCAAAACCAATTTGTTCATTATGCTGATACCTAATATATTTTCTGATTACTTCAGCTGTTACTTTGTCACCAACAGAACGGACAAAGTATCCGTCATTCCAGAGTTCACCGCCCCAAAGACTCTTCTTTATCTCCGGAAATTCCTGAAATATTATCTTCGCAGATATACTCTTTATCCGTTGAACTACCACCGCAGGTGCGTACTTCGGTGGTATAGACAAAAACAAATGTACATGATTATCCATTACTTCCATTGTGTCTATCTCAAATTCATATCGCTCTGCTATCTCTTGAAATATTTCCCTCAATCGATGCTGTAACATCAATTATGCAAATTTCATTTAGGGTATAATTCTCAATGGTTTAAACAACTCCCTAAAAGGGAGAAAGGAGAACTATACCCATGAGAGAAAGTTTATCAAAGAAGGCGAAAA
>JBFMDO010000060.1:0-34351 GCA_040753615.1 Nitrospirota bacterium
TTCCGCCATTTCTTTTTTTGTCCATAATATCATAAAATGCGAAATAGTGGAAATAACTCCGATTGATTTTACGTGATCTTTTTATTTCAAAAATCTTTCTGATGTGGTATATTTTAGGTAATTTCAGAGAAATAAGACATTTCGTATAGTAAATGTTGTGTGAAAGATAATACAAACATAAACCAAATCATGATACAGACACAAAACCAGATAAATCTATGATTCAACTTATTATTGATAACTTTATCACTATTGCTGGAGGCATCTTGACTATTGCTTTCGGATGGTATGTTACTTATCGTATCTACAGAAAAAACAGAGTGGCAGAAGCCTCCGTAAAATTCAGAAACAAGATATTGACTGAATTGAAAGGCTTGTATCCAGTTACTCAATGTTGGGAGCAAAGTATATTCCTCCGATTCCGTCAATCCATTCCTGAAATTGAGTCTATTACCACCGAATTTAGATATTTCGTCCCCTTTTACCGTAAGTGGGCTTACAATAAGGCATTGAAGGACTATTGTAAATACTGCAATGAAATAACATGGAATAATATAGCTTCGTATTCTTTTTGGCCTAATTTCCCTAAACCAAGAAAAAATCCCAGAGAACAATTTAAAAATATAGTTGAACATCTTTTATCCTTTGCAAATAAAGATTAATAAGACCACACAACAATACATTCAAGGCGATGGCTAATAGCCACGCCTTAATTCTGTCGTTTAGCCGTAAACAGAATAAAGATAAAAGGCATTATATATGGCCAATAATTTAGAAGAACTTCGTGAGCGTTACTCAAGCTTATCCGATGAGGATCTCAAGCGCATAGTTACTGTCGATTTCTCAGACTATCAAGAAGAAGCCCTCAACATTGCCAAGAGTGAACTACAGAAAAGAGGAATTACAGACATCTCAAGAACATCTAATATAAATCAAGATGTTAAGAAAACTGAAAGAAAATCAAAAATAAAGAAAGTATTAATCAGAACAGCACTATATATACTATGGATATTTGGCTGGCTTTTTATAAACATGATTTATGTTGAAAATAAGAGTTCAATAAGAGATTTTGAGATATATGTATTAAAAGACATAATCAAAATAGAAGACATAAAAACAGTCGCGTTAATTGTCGGATATACAATTGGTCCTCTGCAATTTGTCATCTTTGCATTATTATTTATTGGTTTTTACGTTATTACAAAAAAGACTAAGCATATATAAATGAGTGATTCTAATCAGAGCAGCTTTGTGCAGACCAATTATAGAGTTTTCTACAGTATTGCCCAAGAATCTCATGCTGCAATGAAAAAGTTTGAAGACCAGTATACAAAACCTAAACGAAACGGAACGCCCGGCAATATTAATATTATTGATCCGGAACAGAAGAGCTTTAAACATGCATTTATAACTATTGTATTTTGTGGTATTTTCATTGAATCTGTTCTTCACCTCCTGATAGTAAAAGAAAAAGGACTTGATGTCTTTAATAAATATGATTGGAAATCATATGAAGACAAACTACAGCTATTAGGTTGTGATGACCAGCAAATACTTGATCTATGTAGTCAGTTCAGAGAGGCACGCAAGGAAGTTATCCATGAAAAAGCATTCATAAACAGTGATACTTTTCGCATAGCCCAAAAAGAAGCTGACGTTGCTATTGAACTTGTTAATAAAATTGTTACCTTTTTTGAACTAAAACAACGGCTAACAATTTGATGGTCTTGAACGAGTACCATCGGTGTCGATTTGCACTTGATTGGCTTTGGATATGCAAATCAGTTTTCTGCTTGTAAACGTATTACAGGTACTCGTCAGACATCATGGCGTTAGCGCAGACAGGCGCAGGGCGGCTTTGCCGCCAGAGCGCAGATAGATTAATAAAAATTAGAGACGAAGTTAAGAGTTAAAATGGATTTCATTGCAAATACATTCCACATAACATCATCGTATCATCTTTCAAAAAATAAAAGAATAAAAAAACGGCTGTTTCTGCGCCAACGAGGCGGATGAGCAACTCGATTCGCTTATGAAATCGTATATAATAATAAATAGAGACGCGCCAACAAGCGAATCGAACAGTCCCCCTTCGGGGGCTGCTCATCCGCCTCGTTAGAAATAGATAAAATGCAAAATATACTTAGAAGTTTAAAAAATATTTTTGTTCACGCCCCCAAGGGGATAAAGGAAATCAGCGACTCAAATGACGTGATTCATTATAGATGCCTTAAATGTGGTTCAGAATTAATCGGCCACAAAGGATATGGAAAACTGCGCATATTGTGCAAATGTGGTCATGCGGCAGACGTTTATACTGGGGAAAACATCCATTTCAAGAGTGATACAAAAAAACCTGAGGAATGCCGCGCCCTTACCAAAGATGAAAGAGATAGAATAGATGAGCATCGTCGAGTAGAAGTATTCGATAAACACATCAATTCAGACTTAACATTTCTCTGCAATATCATTACTACGAAGCGTGATATAACGAAGCAAGCACGATATAAAGAATGCATTGGTCTACTTAATGGAGTAGATAATAAAGAGGGTTATGAAAAAATATCAAAATATTTACAAAAGTTCTGTGATTTAGAGTCTGTACCATTGAATATAGTTTGGGAACCACTAAGCAACCAAAATACATTAAGTTCTATTGAAAAGGAAACTAATGTAATAGGGACAACATATCCCTTGCCATTAAAATCCCTTTTGTTTTATACGATTTATTTAAATCCGTTTATCTCAAGTAGTGAAATATTGATTGCTACAATAGCGCATGAACTTTCACATATCTATGCAAATCATAATAACATTCAATTTACATCACAAGACAATGAGAGGGGCAATAAAGCATACAGTGAACAGATGACTGATTTATTAGGGATTGTATTGGGAATGGGCGAATTAATGTGTACTCCCTCGGATAGAAACGAATCTTTTGATACTGGCTATTTGACAAGTGACATGATTTGCAAATCTTATAATTTATGGAAATCCGAATATCTGTCTGGGAAAAATAAAGACATTAAAACTCTTGTCATTTGTGATCAATGTTCTCAGAAATTGAAGGTTCCGATAAGCAAAAAGAAGGTGCTTTTAATTTGTCCTAAATGCAAAACAAAATTTGAATATAAAAGTTTCTAACACTTATAATGCCCCCTTGTGTCAAGAGGAAAAATGAACCTGAGCATATCCACATTGAACGTGAGGATAAAATTGCAAGGTTCTGGCTTGATCCTGTAAGGTTACAAAGTAGTGGAGGGTTTAGCCGGATAGAAATTAGTAAAATCCACAAAATTATTATTGAAAATCATTCAAAATTATTGGAGGCATGGGATGAGTATTTTGGCAGTTGAGAAAAAGCTCCCAAATGCTGAGGATGTAAGAGTAACAGAGGATACTCTAAGCGTAGACTTAAGCGATGGAAGAACAATTTCAGTTCCTCTTGAATGGTTTCCTCGTTTAGTACAAGCTACTGCAGAGGAACGAAATAACTGGAGATTAATAGGTAGAGGTTACGGTATCCACTGGGAAGACCTTGACGAGGACATCAGTGTTGAAGGACTGTTGGCCGGCAAACCATCGGGGGAGAGTCAATCATCTTTTAAAAAATGGCTAAAGCAACGTCAATCTCGCCTATCAACTCGTTCCATCGGACGCGGTAAACCGCGCCGTTGATCTCAGTCGTTGAACCTGTAGAAAAAGTCTTGCACATCACCATATGATTACATAAAACAAAGCATATGACCGCTTAGTAAAGAGGAAGGAAACATATTTCAGTTATCCCATCTCTCATTGCTCTCAAAACGCTCACACATTTTTACCATTGCTGTCAGAATTTGTTTGAATGATGCCAATGACAGCTCGTCGTGAAAATTAGAAATAACTTCAAAATTAGAGCCATTTTTACTGTCAAACATGATGAGCGTCCATTCATGGGGCCCGTACTGAATCACGGCTTCGTTGATCTTCTGCATAATATCCTCTGCCCTTTCATTGGCTGACCTTGCTTCCTGAGTATTTAACATTTTTTCCTCCTTTTTATATTTTAGATGCAATAATTATGCCTAATTTTTCGATAACTCTTATGTATCGAAAAGAACCCAAATAGGAAATATTTATATATATTCCTATTATTATCGAAATTATCTATTTGACTTATTGATAATATTTATTGTTTATTTTATGCATAGTGGATTTATTTATTTTAAATGCAGGGAATAGCATTTATATGGATATTTCATAGATAGATTATATTTCGAAATAAAGGAGAGAAAATGGCTACATTCAAAAATTTCTTTGCTACCAAGTGGGGAATTATAAGTGTTGGAATATTCATTGGCATCTTTGCTCCTCTTTTGCAGAAATGGGGCAATCCTGGAAATATGGGCGTATGTGTAGCCTGTTTCCAGAGAGATATCGCAGGTGCAATTGGTCTACACCGTGCAGAAGTAGTGCAGTACATGCGCCCTGAGATTATAGGATTTGTCCTCGGATCATTAATCGCTGCTTACATTTTCAGGGAATTTCGTCCCAGAGTGGGTTCTGCACCTATTGCCAGATTTTTATTAGGAGTTTTTGCCATGATTGGCGCTTTAGTATTCCTCGGGTGTCCGTGGCGTGCATTGCTGCGTCTTATTGGTGGAGACGGAAACGCAATTTTTGGTCTGCTCGGTCTTATTTTTGGTATATGGATAGGCACTCGCTTCCTAAAAGCAGGATATAATCTGGGGCGGACTCAGACAACATATACATCAGTAGGGTGGTTGTTGCCTTTGGTTATGTTGGGTTTCTTTGTATTGATGCTAATATACCCACAGGTTCAAGGAGAAGGGAAAAGCGGGATTCTCTTTTACAGCGTAAATGGGCCGGGGTCCATGCATGCACCCATTGTTATAGCATTGGCAGTTGGTCTTGCTATAGGTTTTTTAGCTCAGCAAAGCCGTTTTTGTACAATGGGGGCATTTCGAGATCTGATTCTGTTCCGCCAGCCTCATCTTTTCTTAGGTATTCTTAGCCTTGCAGTCTCTGCATTCATTACAAATCTTATCCTCGGGCAGTTTCACGCAGGCTTTGAAAATCAGCCAGTAGCACACACAATGAGTTTCTGGAACTTCAGCGGCATGGTGCTCGCAGGATTAGCTTTTACTCTTGCCGGAGGATGTCCAGGACGCCAGCTCTTTTTAGCAGGCGAGGGAGATGGTGATGCTGCTGTCTTTGTTTTGGGAATGATTGTCGGGGCTGCATTTTCTCACAATTTTGGATTAGCCAGCTCACCAAAAGGAGTTGGTCCTAACGGAATTGCTGCAGTAATTATAGGACTTATAGTCTGTTTATTTATTGGGTTTACTATGAGAAAAAGAACTGCTTAAGGAGGAATAAAAATGGCTAAAATTGTAGATACACGAGGTCTTTCTTGTCCCCATCCTGTTTTGATAACTCTGGAAGAGATCAATATAATGAAGAAAGGTCAGATTGTAATCCTCGTGGATACAGACACATCTAAAGAGAATGTGATGCGTGCGGCAAAGACCCATGGATGGAAGGTGTCGGACATACAACCAGAAGGGACAGCGTATCGTATCAACATCACAAAGGATTAGCCCAGATTATTCATAAACTATGGTTACCAGACAGGACATAGTATTTTCGCTCATTCTCGTCCCGATAAATCGGGACTGCGAGGTATCCCGAAAGCTTTCGGGATAAAACCGCTTAAATACTATGTCCTGTCTATATTTGAGACAAATTCATGAATAAAAAGGATTAAGAATGTTTCCCTTTGGCTTTTCAAAAAAGAAGACTTCAAAAACCGAGGATGGCAAGACATCGGATCGAGGGATCCTTGTGTTTGAAAACACCAGCGAGGTAATTCGAGCAGAGGATACTCTGAAAGCAAAAGGCTGGAAGATCAGGGTTATGGGTCCACCTCCAGAAATTCGAAAGGGCTGTGATCTGGTTATCGAATTCCCGCTTGTTGAACAGCTAAATATCCTCAGGGTTCTTGAGGAGAAAAAGATTCCTCCAATCGAGATAGTTCCAGTGAATAATCCCCTCATGAAACCTGTAGACCTACTCAGGACCAAAAATTACGGTGATTACATCATGGTACGGGCTGCTAATATGAAGATGACTGTGGAGAAAAATACCTTAAAGATCGTAAATATCTCTGGAGGCGGCTGTCCTGATGTCCCTTACGTGTCTGATAAGCTGGTTGGAAAAACCTTGATGGATGTCCCTTCTCCAAAGGAGATCGGACATACACTCTGCGCCTATGCCTTGCATATGGCTTATGAGGAGCTGAAAAAGAAATGCTCGCTTTGATTGGAACAGTCCCGTATCAGAACCTTCCTGTTATTTCAGGAGAGGTCTTAATAAAGGATGGTAATCTCATCATCGGAAAGGAGACTTTTCCTCTTCGCCGCGGTTTTCCGTCAATGGCAGGGGCTGCAGCCATTGTTTGTGCAGAGTTAGGACTTTCTCCACCAACAGCATTTACTGTAGGTGACACTGGTTTAGGTGATGGAAGTCGAAGGCTGTATGAGTATTTAAAAAACAGATTTACTGACCTTCCAGCTAAGGTAATCACCTTTCATTATCTTATGCCCGATATAAACTGGCATAATCAGGTCTTCTGGGCTATTGAAAACAAGTCAGAGCGTCCCATACTTATTGCAGATGCCGGATTTATGTATGTGGCAAAGATGAGCGGGCATGCATCTTCTTATGACCTCTTTACACCTGACATCGGGGAGCTTGCCTTTCTTGCTGATGATATGGCACCTCATCCCTTTTATACAAGAGGATTTATCTGCCATGAGGAAAGCAATGTTCCAACATTGATCTCCATGGCTTATCAGAATGAGAATGCTTCAAGGGTAATGATTGTAAAAGGGGAAAAAGACTATATCTGTAGACATGGAAAGATTATGGCTGTGATCGAAGAGCCGTTTATTGAACCACTTGAGGCAATTGGAGGCACTGGTGACACCTTAACAGGTATTGTCTCGGCTTTAGTTTATGGGGGGTATACAATTGAGGAATCAGCTATCATGGCTGCAAAAATTAACCGCATTGCAGGCGAGCTTGCCAGCCCTACGCCAAACACACAGGTTTCAGAGATCATAATACACATACCAAGGGCTCTTTCTAAGGTAATGAAAAAGAATATATTAACAATCTCAAGATAATGAATACATTGATTTGTAAAATCCCTCCTAACCGTTGTTCGGCTGAGATCACGCCGAAGCATCCCTTTGCCCCTTCGACTACGCTCAAGGCAGTCTCCGGGAGGGAATGGTTCGACAGGCTCACCATGACATTTGTCATCCTGAGCTTATCGAAGGATGGCAAAGAGGGGCGAGAGGAGATTTTCCTAATAATGTTTATTCAATTATGAGACTTTTAATAAATACTATAGCTTAGTCAATAAAATTATTAGGAGGTTTACATGTCAAAAGACTATAAAAAGATGTGGAGTGATTTAGAGATTAATCTCGATGCCCACGACGGCTTGCTCTCTGTGCTTTCAGATGCATATACCAATATTTATATCTCACAGAAAAACCGTCCTGAAGGTATGAAGTATTTTGATTTTGTGATCTCAGAAGTCCACGGGTTAAGGATTGCAGAGATAGTTCAGGCGAAGAAGGAAGGAAGAAAAGTCATAGGAACATTCTGCGTATATGTACCTGAAGAACTTATTTTAGCTGTTGATGGTGTTTGTATCGGTCTTTGCGCAGGAGCAGAAATCGGATCAGAAGAAGCAGAAAAGTATATTCCCATGAATACATGTGCCCTTATAAAGGCTTTCATGGGGTTCAAACTCGCAGGTCTCTGCCCCTATGTCCAGACAACTGACCTCATAGTTGGAGAAACTACGTGTGACGGCAAGAAAAAGGCTTATGAGATCTTTGATAAAATTACGAAAAAAGTATTTGTTATGGAGGTTCCTAATAAAAAAAGCGCTGACGGAATCGCACTCTGGAGGAATGAGGTAAAAGGTTTTGCAAAAAAAATCGAGGAGCTGAGCGGAAAAACAATAAGCCTTGAAAAATTAAAAGAGGGTACAAGGATTGTCAATCAGAAGAGAAAGGCTCTTCAGAGATTATCAAATTTAAGGGCATCCGATCCTTCACCTATTTCTGGTCTCGATGCCCTTCTTGTTAATCAGGTATCATTCTATGATGACCCTGTCAGATTCACTATTAAAGTAAATGAACTCTGTGATGAACTCGCTGACAGAGTGAAATCAAATAAAGGGGTATTAGAGAAAGGCAGTCCGAGAATTCTTGTTTCAGGCTCCCCCATGGCAATCCCAAACTGGAAACTTCATGCAATTATTGAAGGCAGTGGCGCAACCGTAGTCGGAGAAGAATCCTGTGTTGGAGAGCGAAACTTTAAAGCTCTTCTCGATGAAAACTTTTCATCTCTTGATGAAGGATTCCAAAAGATAGCGGATCGTTATATGTCAATAAATTGTGCCTGTTTCACGCCAAATAATGAACGACTAAAGGATATTGAGGATATGGCTAAGTCCTTAAGAGCAGACGGTATTATCCACTATGCTATACAGTTCTGCACACCCTATATGATGGAAGCTTACAAGGCAAAAGAGCTTGCTGGAAACATCGGCATACCTTTTTTACGTATTGAGACAGACTATAGCATGGAAGATATGGGCCAACTAAAAACCAGAATTGAAGCATTTTTTGAAATGATAGGAAAAGAAGGTGTAAAGGCTTGAAGCTTGGCGGCATTGACATTGGCTCACGGTATATTAAATATGTCCTCATAGAGAATAAACATCTCTGTAAATTCCAGAAAAGGGAAACAGGTCATAATCCCCTTTCAGTGTGTAGAGAATTACTCGCTCATAATAAACCTGACAAACTTGTAGCGACTGGCTATGGAAGGCATCTGCTTGAAGTTCATGGTAGCGTCAAAACAGTTACTGAGATAAAAGCAGTGGCAAGAGGAGTTAAAGAGATATTTCCACGATGTAGAACCATTATAGATATAGGTGGACAAGACACAAAGATAATAAGTCTGAGTGAAAATGGGACTGTCATAAACTTTGAGATGAATGATCGATGTGCTGCAGGAACCGGAAGATTTCTTGAAATCATGGCAAGGGCGCTTAATTATGATATAGAGAATTTCGGTAGCAATTGTAACAATGAAACAATCATGTCACATAGCGACACAAATTATAATAAAAATAATCCCCCCTCACCCCCCTTTTATTCCCCCCTTACCAATGGGGAAAATAGAATTGTAAAGATAAATAGTTTGTGTACTGTTTTTGCCGAGTCAGAGGTTATCAGCCTGATTGCCAAAGGAGAAAAAAGAGAGGTAATAGCTCATGCTATTCATGAATCTATAGTAAGCAAAGTGATCTCACTAATAAAACGGGTTGAATTTAAAGACGAAATCGTCTTTGCAGGTGGTTGTGCAAAAAACCCCTGCCTTAGAAATATTCTTGAGAAACGCTTACAAAGAAAAGTCTATGTTCATGATAATCCCTATATTCATGTGGCTTATGGAGCAGCACTGTTTGCGGAACGAGGATAATTATGAGTCCTTTTTTAGACTTCTATAAAATTTATTATTAAAGTATAAAGAGCAGAAAGGAAGTTATTGAATTGCCAGATAGTTTATCCCTTTCTTGAAGTCCGTATCATAGCAAGATTATAATTATCTAAATGGATAAAGTACAAAAATCCTTCAAACTTACAGAAAAAGTTCGGGCTGCAGGTTGAGCTTCAAAAATAAGTCCGGGCGACTTAACAGAAATTCTGAGTAGTCTTGATATCAAAAAAAACCCTGACGTCCTTGTGGGAATCGAGACATGCGACGATGCTGGAATATATCGCCTCACCGATGATTTGGCACTTATCCAGACTCTCGACTTCTTTACCCCTATAGTTGACAATCCTTATGACTTTGGACGGATTGCTGCTGCAAACTCGTTGAGTGATGTTTATGCAATGGGTGGTAGACCTTTAACTGCCATGAATATTGTTTGCTTTCCTATAAGAGAGATGGAAAAGGCTATTTTGCGTTCTATTCTCGAAGGCGGGCTGGAAATCGTACATAAGGCAGAAGCTATCATAATAGGTGGTCACAGTGTAGATGATAAAGAACTTAAATATGGACTTTCAGTAACAGGAATTGTTCATCCTGAAAAATTTTTAACGAATGCTGATGCTAAGCCGGGAGATATTCTTGTTTTAACTAAACCACTGGGCATTGGGATACTGGCAACAGCCCTTAAGGGGAATAAACTCGACACTAAGACCATAACTAAGATTACTGAGTTGATGGCTACCCTGAATAAAGACGCTGCTGAAGTCATGGTTGAGGTTGGTGTTAATGCATGCACTGATATCACTGGTTTTGGGTTATTGGGACACGCACTGGAGATGGCAAAAGCAAGCAAAGTAGGGTTGCGGATCTATGCTGAAAAAGTTCCTATCATCCCCGAGGCTGTTACATTTGCCTCTATGGGGATGGTTCCGGGAGGCAGTTTTTCAAACCGGAAATTCTGTTCTAAATATTTAGATATTGATCATTCTATAGACTCGATCTTCTTAGACATCTTATCAGACGCACAGACATCAGGTGGACTTCTTATATCTGTTCCAGAGAAATCAGCAACCCTTCTTGTCGAAAAACTCCTCGAGAGAAATACACCTGCTGCAAGTATAATTGGGGAAGTCTTAAAAGAACCTGTTGGTGTAATCCAGATCGCTTAAATTTTAAACTATTCTTCCATCTGCCATTTTAAAGACCCTGTGACAGCGGTTCGAGAGGGTCTCATTATGAGTAACTATAACAAATGTTATCTTCTTTTCTTTATTAAGGTCAATGAAGATATTAAAAATATCTTCACCCGTTTTTGTATCAAGGTTACCCGTGGGTTCATCTGCGAGAACTACATTGGGATTAAGTATAAGCGCCCTCGCAACAGCTACCCTCTGCTGCTCTCCACCTGATAACTCTCCCGGCCTGTGTTTCTTCCTTTCTGATAAGCCCATATCATCAAAAAGTTTTTCTGCTTTCTCATATATATCTTTATATTGACTCCTGTTTATCAGCCCGGGCATCATTACATTTTCGATTGCAGTAAATTCAGGAAGAAGATGATGGAACTGAAACACAAACCCCACTGTTTTATTCCTGAAGGACGCAAGGGTGTTTTTATCAAATGAAAAGATATCTGTTGCCTCATATAAAACCTTGCCATGTGTTGGACTGTCCAGCGCTCCGAGGATATGAAGCAGTGTGCTTTTCCCCACACCTGATGCGCCGACAATGCCAACCATTTCTCCTTCCTCAACAGAAAGATTGATACCCTTGAGCACCTGAATCTCTCCTGCCTCTGTAGTAAAGGACTTTCTTAGATTTTGTACCTCGATCATGTCCTTAATCTCCTCAAATAACCAATCACCAAATCCCAAACATCAAGTAAATTCCAATAACCAATTAACCAAACAGATCTGAAACATGGAATTTGGTCGTTGGTTATTATAATTTGGTTATTGGTCATTATCACTCATACCTCAGAGGTTCTACAGGGTCAAGTTTTGCCGCCTGCCATGCAGGATAAATAGTTGCAAGGAAACTTATTGTAATCGCAGATACAGAAACAACTATAAAATCAAATAATTTCATCTTAACAGGCAGATGGCTCAGATAATAAACATCAGCCGGAAGTTTGATGATCTGATATGTATTTAATACATAACTCAACAGATATCCTCCTGTCACTCCGATAATTGTGCCAAAAAGACCTATTAATAAACCCTGTAGCGTAAAAATTGTCATAATGCCTTTGTCGGTTGCACCCATTGCTTTTAAGATTGCTATTTCCCTTTTTTTCTCGATCACATTCATAATTAAATTGCTCACGATATTAAATGATGCCACAAGGATTATGAGCACGAGTATTATGAACATGGCAAACTTCTCCAGCTTCAGCGCTGAAAAAAGATTTTTGTTCATCTGCATCCAGTCCCTCGCATATAAAGGAAATCCGAGCTTTTCCTGCACTCTATCCCTTACAACAGGTGCCTTGTATATATCACTAAGTCTTAGTTCAATACCTGTTATATCCTCATTCATGCCGAAGAATTCCTGAGCAGATTTGATGTCTGTAAGTACAAGGTTTAAATCATATTCAAACATCCCGATCTCAAATATTGCTGCCACCCTGAACTTCTTAAATTTTGGAAGCATCCCAAGAGGTCCTATATCTCCAACAGGAGATATAATGTTAATCACGTCTCCCTTAAATGCACCAATGCTACTTGCAAGCTCTTTGCCGATTATGATTCCAGGGATCCCATCCTTTGGCGCAAGTTCCTCGATGCTGCCATACTTAATGAATTTTAATATTTCTGTTGTCTTTATCTCCATTTCAGGTATTATGCCCCTCAAAAAGACTCCGTGAGCCTTTTTGCCATACGATACCATTGTCTGTCCCATCACAAACGGTGCCGAGGAGAGGACATGTTCTTCACCCTTTAATTTTTCTATCACAGATTTATAGTCTGATATCGCCCCTTTATAATCAAGCACGATTACATGTGCATTTACACCGAGTATCTTCTTCTGAACGTCTTCGTGGAATCCACTCATAACCGATAGGACTACAAGAAGGGCCATTACTCCGACCGCAACACCACCTATAGATATCAATGTGTTAATTGAGATACCTTTAAGTTTCTTCTTGCTTCTTAGATATCTAAAGGCTATGAATAATTGATATGGAAGGTTCATCGGGAAAATCCCAAATTCCAAATCCCAAGTTCCAAATAAATCCCAATAATCAATTCCCAAAATCCAAACTGCTTGGTTATTGTGATTTGATCATTGGTCATTGTTTGATTATTGGTGACTAAAATTTGGAACTTTTTTATCCTCATTGTTCTGGCTTTAATTGCGGAAACAGTATCACGTCCCTTATAGATTGCAAATTGGCGAGTAACATCACAAGCCTATCTATTCCTATGCCTTCTCCTGCAGCAGGAGGCATGCCATATTCAAGCGCCCTTATAAAGTCCTCATCCATAAAGTGCGCCTCTTCATCGCCCTGAGCCTTTGCCTCCACCTGCGAAAGAAACCTCTGCCTCTGGTCCATCGGGTCATTAAGTTCAGAAAATGCATTAGCGATTTCCCTCCCTGCAATAAAAAGTTCAAACCTCTCAACAAGAGCAGGATTATTATGTTTTCTTTTAGCAAGAGGAGAAAGTTCAACAGGATGATCAATAATAAATATTGGCTGAATTAATTCAGACTCTACTTTTTCTTTAAATATCTCATCAATGATTTTCCCGAGAGATGCACTAATTTGTATTTCTACATTATTTGCCTTTGCCCATGCAATTGCCTTTTCTTTATCATTGAATATTTCTTGTGGAACTCCTTTCCGCACCAGTATATCAAGCATTGGCACCCTCGGCCAGGGAGGAGTCATATCTATAATTATATCTCCGTAAGGAAATTTTAATGAGCCGAGTGTCTTATTAGCTACATATGTGATTAATTCCTCAGTAAAAGACATGAGGAAGTTATAGTCTCTGTATGCAATATAAAATTCAAGCATTGTAAATTCAGGATTATGTTTTGTTGATATCCCCTCATTCCTGAAATTCCTGTTGAGTTCATATACACGCTCATAACCCCCCACAAGAAGCCTCTTTAAATAAAGCTCAGGAGCAATCCTGAGATATAAATCTATATCGAGTGCATTATGGTGAGTCTTAAACGGCTTTGCTGTTGCACCCCCGGGAATCGGCTGCATCATTGGTGTTTCAACCTCTATAAAATCTTTTGATTCCAGAAAATCCCTGATAGCCTTTATGATCATGCCTCTTTTAATAAAAGTCCCTCGAACTTCAGGGTTAACGATCAGGTCCACATATCTCTGTCTGTACCTTGTCTCAATATCCTTTAAGCCATGCCACTTTTCCGGAAGCGGTCTCAGGGATTTTGTAAGAATAACAAAATCTTCGACTTCAACAGTGAGTTCATTGGTCTTTGTCCTGAATAGCGTGCCTTTTAATCCAACAATATCTCCTATATCAATCTTTTTAAGAACCCCATATTTTTCACCGAGTATATCCTTTCTGAAATATATCTGCATCTTACCCGTGGTATCCTGTATATGCGCAAATGCAGCCTTTCCAAAATCTCTCAAGGAAACAAGCCTGCCTGCAAGCGAACAGGAAGCAGGATTCGCCTCAAACGCATCTTTCGCTATAGTTCCATATTTATTCTGCAAATCTGCTGCATGGTCTTCTGCATAAAATGCCCCGCCAAAAGCCTCAATCCCTGATTTCTGCAGATCTTCAAGTTTCTTTATTCTCTGTTCAATAAGCTCGTTGATTTCTTCCATTATTGCTCCTTAATAATCTGAAAATTATAATGATTAAATTCCTGTGAAGTCAAATAAAGATATGAACAGTTTATAAAGGAATTCTTTTTATTAAAGCTCTACAATCTCTGCTTCCATTTTTTCTAAGTCCATCAGGACAACTGTTGATTTTCCGTAAAGCCATGCGCCAACTTCTCCTGGGTTAATAATCAGGGTGTCTTTAACTTTTCTGATATCAGGTTTGTGCGTATGTCCATAGATAATAAGGTCATAATGGCTACTGTCAGCAAGAGCATCAATAATATGATGCTCGTGCATTACAATAATCTTTCTGTTATGCAGTCTGAATATATAAGGCTGGTTATGGATATTACCAGCAGATCTTTCCAGAAGGAGAAGCTTATCACCGTCATTATTGCCAAACACCCCGAGATATTTACAATTTAGTTCTTTAAAAAGTTTTAATGTAAAAGGCGACGTATAATCACCTGCATGAATCACATATTCGACCTTTTTATTATTAAAAAATTCTACAGCCTTTTTTGTGAAAACTAAATTATCATGAGTGTCCGAGATAATTCCAATAAGCACGCACCCTCCTTTTAAACCTTTATATTCTGCCTGATGATATTTTCAATCCCAAGACGTATCATCATTATTGCAATTGCTGCAAGAAGAAGAGACATAATCCTCGATATTGCAGCAATGCCTCCCTTGCCAAACAAACTTACAATGCGCTCGGCATTTATGAATGAAATCCAGACAATAATCAAATTAATAATAAGAGATATAAGTGTTGGTGTAACACCGTAATTATCCACAATTACAAGGATAGTAGTAAGTACAGCAGGACCTACAATTAAAGGAACCCCTATTGGAACCACACCTATCCTGCCTTCAGGTTTCCGCCTTTCCTCCTTGTGTTTTATAAGATCATTGATTGCAAAGATAAGAAGGATAATCCCGCCTGCAATCTTGAAATCATCAGAAGATATGCCTAATATGCCAAAAATTACCTTTCCGAGAGCTATAAATAAAAGGCTTACTATTAAAGCAGTAATTACAGAATCCCTTATAATAGGCCTTCTTTCTGATAAAGACATTTTCTCTGTCATAGAAATGAATATCGAAAGTGGGACCAGAACATCAATCGCCACAAAAAGTGGGATAAAGGTATTAGGTAATGCTTTCAAAATATCTATCATCTTTATCCATTATATCCATTATTATGATATTTAACTTTAATATCTTTAAGACCTGTAAGCCATGAAAGAAGCATACTTACTATACTCACAATCAAAGCACCCCATAATGCTGGCCAGAACCCTTCTATCTGTAAGCCAAGATTAAAAGGTCCTGAAAGTTTTGCAGTGATTATTAACATCAGTGCATTTACAACAAGGGTAAAAAGGCCCAGAGTAAATATTATCAAGGGAAATGTAAAAAGCATCATGAGAGGCTTTAAAAATGAATTCACAATCCCAAAGACTGCCCCGATAATTATCATCTTCCACCATTCGCCTGTAAATGTTATCCCATCTATAAGTTTCATGGCTATAGTAATCGAGAGGGCATTTATCATTATGCGTAAAAGCAAGTTAGTCATGTTTTTATGATAACAGAAAGTCTTTAAAAACATCCGACCTTTTTCAATGCATTGAGAAAATTATCAACGAGAACAGGATTAAAATCCTTTCCCGCCATTTCTTTAAAAACCGCGACGATAACTGGCAATTCGCGTGCCTTTTGATATGGCCTTTCAGTCCTCATGGCATCAAAGACATCAGATATAGCAACAAGCTGGCTTATCAGGTGCTGCTTTCTTCCTCGCCTTTTTGTATCAGGATATCCAGTGCCATCAAATTTCATATGATGCTCGAATGCAGCAATCACAGCGAGTTTAGGCACTTCCTCCAATGTGCTTAGGTATAATGCACCATGTATTGGGTGTTTCTTCATCTCAGTCCATTCTGAGCCATCAAGTCCTTTTTCCTTTTCAAGCACCTCTTTTGATACAAATAGCTTTCCAATATCATGAAGCAGACCTGCAAGCCCTGCCTCATAAAGATCTTCTCCTTTTAAGCTGAGACTTTCTGCCTGAAAAATTGTCAGTGTCGAAACATTTGCAGCATGTACATAAGTATATTCACTATAAGATTTTACAGGACTTATAACATGTAGCACGTTTGCTTCGCTCTTTAAAGCAGAGACAAACCCCATAACTGCATCTTCCAGTCCAAAAATATCCAATTTTTTGAATCTCGAAATACCATCATAGGCATTTCTTACAAGGGAGATGTTTTCGCTCATAATCGCAAGGGTGTCTGCTTCAGGAGACTTAAATCTGACCTGAACAGTCCCGACCAATATGTGTTCGCTGCTGCTCGGCGTCATATTCTTTAATGCTATTTCATATATGAATCTCTGGATTTCTTCCGCGAGAACACCTTTTTTAATTATTACCTTCTCAATTCCCTTTGCCTTTAGTTTTTTTCTAAAGGTTTCTATATGCATACCTTTTTCAATAACAGGGGTATCATTAATCATGAAATTTTTCCCGAGAAGGGTAATGTTGAATGAATCTTCAACAAAAAGACCATCTATGATGTTAGCAGCCTTTTCTGAAATTTCAGCAATAGCCGGGTGATCTTTTGAATAGAGTGAAACCTCAGACATAGCGGTTACTACACAGGATATAAAATCAAAAATCTTATCAGGCATTTCCTTTATCCCTATGTGCAATAATCTTACTAAGTAGACTCTCACTGATAGACTTTATTTCTCCATTTTTTGATTTGATGCCGAGTTCAAGAAGGGGCATTATTGCATCTTGTGGATAATTTTGAAGGTTTCTAAAAATTTCCAATTTAAGTTCATCAAGCACACCTTTGTAAAGCAGAGACTTTGAATTGTATAGCTTTATAAGGTGATCTATTGCACTTGAATCGCCTATGTCTCCGAGCGCCCTCACAACTGGAATCTTATAATATGATTCTGTACCAAATAAATCCTTCTTTTCGAGCAGATCGATAAGATAAGGGACTACATCCCTAACTTTATAAACACTGGAAAGCATTACAGCCTGCTGTCTCAGTTCAGGATTCTTGCTTCTCAGATATTGCTTCAGATACGATGAGGCAATGCGACTATCAATTTCGAGAAGGGTTTTAACTGCTTCTACGCATATTTTTTCATTTTTGTCCTCTGCTAACCTTTTAATCTGAATCAAATGTTGTTTCAGGTATTTTCTCCCGCCGGCTTCCCTCAAAATATACAGCATATTTCTTACCACATACCATCTATTGTCGCTTAATCTTCTAACAGCCTCAGGGACTACATCGCTGCCAATAGTAGAAAACAAATATAGCAGATACTTTCTTATAGAAGAATCTTTCTCTTCTGAGAGGGTATTCAGCAAGGGGTTAATAAGATGTTGTTTTAAAAGCCTCGCGAGTTTCACACTGCCTTCTCTGTCATATCTGCCCCAGAGTTTGAATGAATCTATAAGTCTCGAGATAAATTGCTCTGAACGATAAAAGTAATCTATCATGCCCGAGGCCTGAACCTTGAACCTTCCTGTAAGAGAATGAGAGTAAAGGGTATTGTAAATATCACAGAGTTCACTGAACCTGCCGGTTTCAAGAAAGATATTCGAAAGCTCTGAAAATTTCGTGAGCAAATTTAAATAAGCTTCATCGTTTACACAATCTGATTCAAGAAGCTCAAGCATTGTGTCAGAAAAGGTTGAATCCACTGTTTTTTCTTGACATTCCTGCCTGAGGGATTCTGCCATTAGGACATCCGCTACCTTGATGCCTTTGAGCATTGTTTCAAGGTCTTTTTTGTACTGCTCACCAACAAAGGCATCATAATTTTCTCCTAAGAGTTTCAAAATGCTTTCATCAAATTCTATATCATCTATCACAGAGCTACCCTTCCCTGTTAAATATGATGATACTCTGCTATCTGCCCTTATCTCTGTTAACTTGGCAACAACATTCAGAAGCCCTTCAGGTATTGATAAGGAACGTTCTTTAAAAGCCTCGAATAGTTTATGAATATCTTCCTCTTTTAGCTCCGCGAATGTCCTCTCGATCTCTTCTACGTCTAAACGCGGCTGACAGAAAGCCCTTTTGAGAAATTCTGATTTAAGTTCTGGGGTGAGACTGGATATTAATGACATGAATTTTTCGAATATTTCCTTGTTTGATCTGATTCCTCCTTTTCTTCGCAGATATGTAGAGATAACCCTATCATAAGCTTCGCCGGTAGTATCCTCGGTTACATGGCTATTTATAAACATGGCGACCTCTTCGGGAGGGATGTTGATGATTACAGCATCAGCTTCAGCATCAGCGAGTTTTCCCTCAAAAAGACCATATATATAGTCTTCCCAGAGTTTTGTCTCTAAGCCCGCTGGTTTAAAAACTTCCTGCATAAAGTTAAATTTTGATAAATCTATGATATCTAATCTTATGTGTCTTAGACCTTTCTTTTCTGCACGTTCAAGAAACGCTTTGCCGGTTGGTCCATCACGCATTGTTATCAATTCATGTAAAGAAATAAGTTCTTCAGTCTCGAGTCCGCTATAGAACGTAATGGATGCTATACCTTTTTCATGAAGGCTTAGGGCAAATTCTAAAAAGACAGGATTTTTTTTATCGAGGGTATATTCATCAATAACTAAGATATCCTTTGCAATACCGAGTGTTATACTATTCCTCAATTCGAAAAGTTTTTTAAGGAGTTCATATGCCCTGTTGATTGATTCTTTTGTAATCGAATGATCTGACGGATATAGTCCTACACTCCTTCTTGAAATATTAAGTTCTATAACCGCCTCTGAAAGTAGCCGAGCATCAATCGGAAGTTTTTCCTGTTTTTCCTCTTCCATAATAAACCTTTATGGGCAATAATTCATGAGGAGATACGACTTAATAACTTATCTTCCCGAAATACTCTATAGCCCTTGAGAGTTCCTTATGATCCTTTGCATATTCCTCTAAGGGTATATTTTTCAGGACAGCATCCCATGCCTGTCTTATACTCCTTGCGCCTGCCTCAGGTCCATCAGGGTGGGCATATGTGCCTGCCCCTGAGAGATGTATAAAATCATAGTGTCCGATCTTCCTTGCATTAACAGGTGACTTGCCTGCCCACTGACCACCAGAGCTTACAGGTAATGCATCTTTAATATTTCCAAGTTCGAGGGTACATGAACGCATATTCCATAAGACTTCTTCATCAGGTTCATAAAGCTTACCCTGTATAGCGCCGCAGTGAATCTGGTCTGCGCCGCAGAGGCGGAATAATTTCGTGAGTGCAGGAAAACTAATGCCTATATACGGACTTCTTGACCACATTGGCGCAAAATCCCTGTGGCAATGAATAGGGACTTTTGTATATTCAGCAAGCTCTCTCATCGCCTCAAGTCCTGCTGTTGCAACATTTATCATTACGCAGTTCCCGCCTTCTTCCACAACTATATCATGAAGTTCCTTTATCCTGTCCATCCTGTCAGTAATATTGAATGCATACATCTTTCTCTCTCCTGTCTCTTTTTCAGCGCGTTTTAGTGCAGCCACTACCTTTTTAACACGTTCTTTTATTGAATTATATGCTGTATCAGCAAGCAATTCGTCATCCTTTATGAAATCCAGTCCTCCTTTTGCGCCTCTATATGCTAACTCTGCAAGACGGTCAGCAGAAAGCCCCACACACGGCTTGATAATAGCTCCTACAATAGGCCTGTTGTATATATTCAGGATATCCCTGCATCCTTTAATACCGAATTTTGGTCCTGTAAAATCCTTTAGGAAAGATTTCGGGAATTCCAGATCCATTAATCTTATTGCAGTAAATGCACCCATTTCATAAAGGTTCCCTGCAACAGCAGTAAGAAGATTTGGCATCTTCGGTCCGAAATTTATATGTGGAAAGGCAAGCCTTAATACAGCAGCTTTTATAGGTCTTCCAAACTCGGATATAGGAACACCTGTCGGCAGATTCTGTTTAAAATCACCGGGTGTTGGATAAACTCCTATTACTTTAATGCCATGTCTTTCTCTGAGTTCATCTGTCTCATCTCCAACCCTTTTCCACGTGCCTGATGACTGCTCTGCAGCAAAGGCATTGGCAGCTTCATACATATCCATCGGGGTTTCAAGATAATATGTTGCTATGACATAACTTTCATTATCAATCGCCTCTGGAAATCTTATTAAATCCCTATTAAAACTCACACCTACCTCCTTTTAAAAAAGCCTGACTTCAACAATTTCACCCTCTTTTACTCCGAGTTTCCTCAAAGGAATTACAGCTACTCCGTCTGCTTTTACCAGTGTGGTTATAAGCCCTGATTTGCCGAGTAACGGCACAGCCCATGTTTCTCCATTTCTCTGCTCAAAAAAGACTCCTACGTGTTCTTCTCTGCCCGGGCTTGAAGATATGTTCTTTGAAATTTTTGCCCTGACAGTCCTTTTATTTTTTTCTGCATCTTCTCTTAGACCCGAGAGTTTCTCTAAAACCGGTTTAACAAATACATTAAAACAAACAATGACAGCAGATGGATGTCCTGGCAATCCAAAAATAGGGATATTATTTACAATGCCGCCGATCAGTGGTTTGCCTGGTTTTATAGATACACCATGGAATAATACTCCGGGTTTCCCCATATCATTTATTACCTTCTCTGTCATATCTTTTGTGCCTACTGAACTACCCCCTGAAATCAAAACCATATCTGAATCCTTTATTGATTCTTCAACAACGCCTTTTAGGACATCGTATTTATCATGAACTATCCCTCTTCTAATTGGAATCCCACCCGCATTTAAGGTTAGTCCTGAAAGGGTGTAAGAATTTATATCTCGTACCTGACCTACTTTTACAGGTTTATCAATAGGTACTATTTCATCGCCTGTTGATATGATCGAAACCCTCGGATTTTCATATGCCCAAACATCGGTTATACCAATGCTGGCAAGCGCTCCTATATCCTGTGGTCTTAATCTGTGACCTTTCTTAAGTATGCACTCGCTTCCCCTTATATCCTCTCCTGCCTGTACTACATTTTCACCAGGTGCAATAGGTTTTACAACCTCAACCATTTTCTCGTCTATCTGTTGTGTATGTTCGAACATAACAACTGAATCTGCACCCTCTGGAAGCATGCCTCCTGTTGAAATCTTTGCAACCTCGCCCTTTTTAAGTCTAAAAACAGGTTCTTCACCCATGAATATTTCAGCCTTTATGAGAAGATATGCCGGCATACTTTCTGTAGCGCCAAATGTATCTGATGAGTTTAATGCAAATCCGTCTACGGTTGATCTGCTGAAAGAAGGAATATCTTCAGGTGAGATTATATCCCTTGAGATTATCTTACTATAAGAGTCCTCAATAGGGAGTTTAACTTCAGATAGCTTTTCAAAAGGTGTGTGTTTTAGAAGGATCTCGAGTGCCTTTTCAACAGGAATAAGCTCTTCTCTGTCAAGCATATCTCGCATAACATTTAGTTGAACCTGTTCATAGCATTTTTAACACCTTCGAAAACAATAGAGTAAATTGCATCTGCTGATTTATGTATCATGTCTTTAACCAATGGAATCTCCTGTTTCCTGAATTTACTCAGAACATAATCTTCAACAGGTATTTTATCATCTCTTCCTATACCAACTTTTATCCTTATGAAGTTCTGGGAATTAATATTCTGCATTATTGATTCAACGCCCTTATGTCCGCCTGATGACCCTTTTTCCTTAATCCTCAATTTACCCAATTCTATATCAATATCATCATGGATAACTATAAAATTTTCAGGGGATGTATTAAATTTATTCATAATGCTTTTAATAACAATCCCGCTATTATTCATATATAAAAGGGGTTCTAAGAGCAAAATTTTCTGGTCCTCTATAGAACCCCTTCCAATCCTGCATTCTTTTTTATCTACAAAATCTATCTCATACCTATAAGCAACTTCCTCTATAACCATAAAACCAATATTATGTCTGGTCATGGCATATTTTTTACCTGGATTCCCGAGCCCCGCTATAACCCAATGAATAGTCATCAGTAAAAAATAAACTGATACTCAATAACTACTATTTAGCCTCCCCCTCTTGTTTCTTGCCTTTCTTTATTACCTCATGCTCTGCTGCTGCTGCTTCTTCTTTCTTGCCTTTCTTTATTACCTCAGGCTCTGCTGCCTCAGGAGAAGGGGCTACCTCTGCCTCAGCAGGTGCAGCCGCCTCTTCAATAGCTGGTGCTATAACATTAACTATTACTTCATCAGGACTGGTAATGACCTTTATATCTTCTCCCAATTTCAGATCACTTACATGAAGGGACTGGCCTATTTCTAACCTTGATATATCTATTTGGACATGACCCGGTATTTTATCAGGCAGGCATTCGATCTCTATTTCCCTGAGTAAATGCTGCAATATACCCTTATCTCTCTTAACTCCTATTGGTTCCCCAACCGTACTTACAGGCACATTAACCTTTACCTTTTCTGTAAGCACCAGTTCGAAAAAATCTACATGGAGCAAATCCCCTCTGGTGGGCTCAACCTCGTAGTCCTTCATAAGTGCAAACTTCTTCTCACCATCTGCAAATTGAAGATTAACCATCACCTGCTCACCTGCTGCTGTATTGATAAAATTTACAAGCTCTTTTTTAGAAAATTTTATAGGAATAGACCCTCCTCCTCTGTAAAGAATAGCAGGGATCATATTATTTCTCCTGAGACTGCGAGCCGCACCCTTTCCCATTTCATCTCTTTTTTCGACATTAAGAATTATCCTTTCCATTTTCCTTATTTTCCTCCTTTATTCAAAAAGCGAACTTATAGAAGATTCTTCGTGAATTCTCCTGATAGCCTCTCCAAGAAGAGGCGCTATGCTTAATATACTAAGCTTTTTACACTTCTCTTTTTTGTTGTCAAAAGGTATTGTATTTGTGACAATAAGTTCTTCAAGAACCGACTTATTTATCTTCTCAACTGCAGAACCTGACAGCACAGAATGCGTGCATGCTGCAACAACATGGTTTGCCCCTTTATCCTTCAGGGCATCAGCAGCCTGAATTATTGTGCCACCTGTATCAATCATGTCATCAAGTATTATAGCATCCTTTCCCTTCACTTCACCTATTACATTCATAATCTGTGAAATATTCGCTGCCTCACGCCTTTTATCAACAATTGCTATAGAACTCTGAAGCTTTTTTGCAAATGCCCTTGCTCGCTCTACACCGCCTGCGTCAGGCGATACGATTATAAGATTTCGATTAGCATATTTCTTCTTTACATAGTCCAGAAGGACAGGAGATGCATATAGATTGTCAACAGGAATATTAAAAAAACCTTGAATCTGGGCTGCGTGAAGATCCATTGTAAGAATCCTGCTCGTACCTGCTGCTGTTATCAAATCAGCAACAAGTTTTGCAGATATAGGAACCCTCGGCTGGACCTTCCTATCCTGTCTTGCATAACCATAGTATGGCATAACAGCAGTTATCCTTTTTGCTGACGCCCTTTTAAGTGCATCTATCATTAAAAGCAGTTCCATAAGGTTATCATTTACCGGAGTACACGTGGGTTGCAATATAAAAACATCATAACCTCTCGCATTTTCGGTTATATGTACATTAATTTCGCCGTCGCTGAACTTCGCAACAACAGCTTCGCTAAGAGGTATGTTAAGAGATACTGCAACCTCAGAAGCAAGTTCTTTATGCGCATTACCAGTAAAAAGTTTAATTCCGTCGTGCATCATTTAGCCCCCTTTTCCTGATATAAATCCTGCCCTGAATTTATTCAGGGTCAGGACAAGCTTTCTGGCTGGGGCGGGAGGATTCGAACCTCCAGATGGGAGATCCAAAGTCTCCTGACTTGCCGTTTGTCGACGCCCCAAAAAATATATTCAACCTATTTTTTTAAACTAAACCAAGAATTAAAGCCAGTAATGCAGGCGTTGTGAAAAATTTTTAAAACAATGTCTGCATCACAAATGCATTTTTGGGCTAAGTGTTTTAACAACCCTGCACCAGTTATCCGCCCCAATCTTCCGAGACGCATCAATTGCCAATTCTTCTGATTCAAAAACACCAAAAACAGTAGGTCCGCTTCCAGTCATTAAAGAGCTTAACGCCCCGTTTTCCTGCAGTCTCTCTTTAAGCTCGCTAATTATACGAAACTTCCTCGTAACAACTTTTTCAAGGTCATTCTCAAGCATGATGCTAAGAGAGGCAAAATCCCGGTTTACAAAAAACTTATAAAATAGTTTAATATCAATGGTTTTCTTTGTCAACTCAACAAACCCAAGCTCATCGAATGATGAGTATGCCCATGCTGTAGAAATAGATATAGGGGGTTTAATAAGGAGAAGGACAACCTCGTGGGAGATGTCTCTTTTAAACGGCGTTATTACTTCTCCTCTACCTTCAACCAATGCACACGAATCATTTAAAAAAAAGGGGATATCCGAACCTATTTTTACACCTATCTCGCTTAATTCTTCATTGCTTAATCTGAGGTCCCAGAGCTTATTGAGACCCATAAGCGTATATGCTGCGTCACTGCTTCCACCCCCGAGTCCGGCACTGACTGGTACATTCTTATGAAGAACTATTTTTGCACCTCTTTTATAAGAGGTATAATGCTTGAGAAGATATGCAGCTTTATATATAAGATTATCATTAAGAGGTATATCTAAATCACTTATAATCTCTATAGTATCTGCATATTCCAATATCAGATTATCGTAAAGGCTGATAGACTGTATAAAACTCATTATGTCATGGTAACCATCTTCTCTTTTTCTGAATATTTTAAGGAACCAGTTTATTTTTGCAGGGGCTTTTAAGGACAGCGGCGATATCTTCATTTATTTTAAATTCTGAAGCTTCTTCTCGATTCTTTCTTTAACTCCTTCTTCTTTTTCAGGGAACTCTATTGCCTTCTTCCAGTATTCTCTGGCATTTTCTTTTAATCCCATTGAGTTATAGACATCTCCGATATGCTCAAATATAACAGGGTCATCCTTTTCTATTTCAGCAGCCTTTAATAGATTCTTCAGTGCCTCGTTGTATTCTCCTAATCTAAAATAAAGCCAGCCGAGGCTATCTATGATATAGCCACTATCCGGCTTAAGGTCAACTGCACGGGTTATAAGTGACTGTGCCTCCTCAAGATTTATGTTTTTTTCAACATAAGTATACCCCAGGTAATTAAGCGCATCTGCATGTTCTGGATTAATCTCGATTACCTTTCTTAGATACCTTACCATTTCATCAAACCTATCTGTCTTTTCAAACACTATTGCGAGATTAAAATTCAGTTCATCATTATCAATAAACCGACTGATCCCCTCCTTCAGGATTTCCTCTGCAGCCATATAGTCCTTTTTCTGGACATAAATTGCAGCGAGATATTGATAAATCTCAGGCTTTCCTTTCTCAAAGGTCAATATTTCTTTATAAATAGCAATCGCCTCATCGTACCTGTTAAGTTGTGAATATAAATATCCAAGATGTAAAAAGGCAGCGAGATTCTTCGGTTCTTTCAAAATTATTTCTTTAAATTCTGCAATAGCCTCTTCATACCGCCCCATCTCTTCCAGAGATATGGCAAGATAGTATCTTATAGCTATTTCGTCAGGACTGGAGCCAAGTACAATCCTGAATTCTTCTATGGCTTTATCAAACTGGTTGTCTTCAAAATAAAGTATACCGAGTTTAATACGCGCATCAATACTTGCAGGTAATTTAGCAACTATCTCTTTAAACTGTTCAATTGCTTTATTGTTTTCTTTCTGTCTGAGAAAAATCTGTGCAAGCCTTTCTCTCGCACGTAGGTTGAAGGGGTTTATAGCAATCGCTTTACTGTAATATTCTTCAGCTTCCCGCAGTCTGTTTTTACTTTCATTAATCAGTCCAAGATTAAAGTATGCTACATCAAAATCAGGTCTCTGCTCTATGATTTTCTGGAAATATCTCGAGGCACTTTCAATATCTCCTTTATCAATACTTATTGAACCAAGATAATATATTGCCATTATGTTATCAGGATGTTCTTTGACGAGTTTTTCAAGGACATCTATAGCCTTATCATACTTGCCTATTGAGGAGTAAAGAATGCTAACAAATAAAGCAGCGTCCTGACTATCAGGGTTTATTTTTAGGACCTTCTCATATATTTTTATTGATTCCTTTACCCTCTTCTGACCATTGTAAAGCTCACCGAGCAGCATTAATGCCGGGACATAGTCAGGGTCTTCTTTTACGACCTCTTCAGCGGATGTTACAGCCTCATCTATCTTTCCGCTCCTCAGAAGCATATAACCGATCTGTGTTTTTACGTAGGAAGATGAAGGATCTTCTCTGAGAGCAGAGTTGTAATATTTTAATGCGTCTTCCCATTTGCCTTCCTTCTCTGCAACATAACCGAGGATATATTGATAATAAGCCTCTTCTGTAGGAAGGGGTTTATCTTCCCACACCCTCGCCTGTTTTGTATTGCATGAGATTAAAAAGATAACCAAAAATAATATTTGTGCCCATTTAAACATTATTTTTAATTATGCCACAAAGATTAGATTTATAACAAATTGTGGTAATATTTCATATGGAATTTCTGGATATATTATTCCCTTTAAAAATCGGGCAGTTGACTTATAAATGCAGTGATGAACTTTTAGACCTTGCAATGCCCGGGATGGTCGTGAGCGCGCCTCTTAAGAATAAAATCGTAAAGGGAATTATTATGGGAAAGACATTAACAAAGCCATCAGGTAAATTAAAAGAAATACTCGATATCTATGGTGATACCCCTGCATTAAGCGATAATATGATCAAACTTCTTAAATGGATGTCAGAATACTATCTGGCAGCACAGGGTCTTGTCCTGAAAAATATACTCCCAAAAGAGGCGTTTACAAAAGTAAAGCAGAGGGGTAAAAAACCTCTCACCCTCCCCTTACCAAGGGAGGATTACCCAATAAATATTACCGACATCAATGATAAGATAAAATCCAATATCTTAGAATCAATAAATAAAAATACTTTCAACACCTTTCTCCTCCATGCCCCATCTACTTTATATGAATATTCTTTCCTGCTAAAAATACTCGAAGATGCAAAGAATGTGATAATTCTTGTTCCAGAGATATTCATGGTTCACAACCTTTATCCAGTTTTAACCAAGATATTTGGAGAAAGGGTGTGTATCTTCCACAGCGGGATCAGCAGAGGCAATAGGTCCGCGGCGTTAGAAAAGATTATCACAGGTTATTCTGATATTGTGCTCGGCACGAGATCCGCTATATTCGCCCCTCTGAAAAAAGTCTCTTTTATTGCGGTGATTCATGAACACAGCAATTCCTACAAACAGGAAGGTGGTCTTTATTTCAACAGCAGGGATATTGCAGTAAAAAGGGGGTATTTTGAAAATGCTACTGTCCTTCTTTCATCTATCTGCCCATCTATCGAATCTTTGTATAACTGTAAAACAGGTAAATATATCCCACTAAAACCTGTGCCCAGTATCAAAAAACCCGGAATCAGATTAATAGACATGAGGAACGAAAAACTTCTGAGGCCATATTTATCAAAAACAGTTGTCGATGCCTCTTCAAGATATATCAAGAATAACAGAAAGGCGATATTTGTCATAAACAGGAGGGGATATTCAATTTTTCAATGCACAGACTGCAATCACATTGAGAAATGCCCTGCATGTAAAATCCCTTTTGTATTCCACAAACAAGATATGTCAATGAAATGCCACTACTGCGGAAATACATTGCCTTATATATCCGAGAGATGCAGCAGATGCAAAGGTTATAACATAAAACTGGTTGGTGCCGGTACACAAAGGGTTCAGGAAGATATTGAGGAACTCATTGGTACAGGCACTGTCAGGATCGACAGTGACAGGTTAAGAAAGAAATCCGAGATAGAAGGTTTAATCAGGGATGCTTCCAATCTCAGCAACAAGATAATTATTGGGACAAAACTCATTAAGAGGGGGTTGGGAATTTCCGGGCAAATCTCGATGGCAGCCATTTTAAATACAGACCTTTTCCTTAATATACCTGACTTCAGGTCTGCTGAAAAGACATTTCAGGAAATCTCATCCATAATAGACAAAATCGCACCTGACGGCGAAATATTTATACAGACAAAAATGCCTCGGAATTATCTATTTAAGCACATAAAGAATCATGATTATCTGTCTTTCTTTAAGGAAGAACTGTACAGGCGCAAGTCCCTTTTATATCCTCCTTATTCCAAGCTTTTATTAATTAAATTTATAAGCAAAAGAGACATCTCACCAGAATTATCAGAAATTATAAACAAGACAAAAAAGATAAAAAGAATAGATGATAATGTTGAAATACTCGGCCCCTCCATATCGAAGAATCAGGGCAAAAATGAATTTAAATTGCTTCTGAAGTCCCCTATTCGTGGAAGTCTTCATTCTGTAGCCATGACCTTCATAGAAGCATTCAAAGACTCAAAAGATGTGAAAATAAAGACTGATATTGACCCTATATTAATTTAGGATGTTTTTCCAACAGGATTTCCTTAGCATGTTCAATATCTTCTCTTATCTGTTTCTCAAGGCTTGAGGGATCAGAAAAATGTCGTTCACCCCTGAGCCTCTCTACAAAATATATCCTTATATCTTTCCCCAAAAGGTCACCAGAAAAGTTGAATAAATGCACCTCGTAACTTACATCGGTGTTGCCAAAAGTCGGATTCTTCCCGATATTGCAGACTCCATCATAAATACTACTATTAAAGCCTACTCTCACAGCATATACACCTTCTTTTGGTGCAACTTCGAGTGGCGTTGTTATATTTGCTGTAGGGATATTTAAAAGACTTTTGCCCCTGCCTTTACCTTTAATCACGTGGCCTTCTATTGAATACGCCCTCCCAAGGATTGATGATACTTCTGAGACCCCTCCTTTTGAGAGAAGGCTCCTTATCCTGCTACTGCTAATAATATCCCCTTTAAGTCTTACATTACTTATTGCTCTAACTGTAAATCCATATCTCTTTCCCCTTCGCCTTAATAAATCAATCGTGCCTTTTTTATTCTTTCCAAAAGCATAATTAGTTCCTACGATTACTTCCTTAACATTAATTTTTTTTACAAGTATATCCTGAATAAATTCATCAGGAAGCAGGTTTGAAAATTCTTTATTAAAGCTTATACATAACAAAACATCTATGCCCATGTCCTCAAGCAATTTTGCCTTTTCTTCGAATGTGGTAAGTATCCTTAACTCTTTCTCGGGTGAGAAAAACTTCACGGGATGGGGTTCAAATGTCATAGCCGATGATGTACCTTTAATCTCCTTCGCCCGTTTAATTACCTCAGTCAATATTTTCTGGTGACCAATGTGGACACCATCAAAATTCCCTATGGTTAAAACTGTATTCGGATACTGCTTATTTAAATTTTCAAGACCTCTGACTATCTCCATATCCTGCTTCTTTCAAAAGTTTATTATATATTATTTCTACCTGTGTCATTGTCTTTTCAGTATCGCCATTATTATCTATCAAAAAATCTGCCTTCTCTTTTTTATCTTCTATCGGCATTTGAGTTTTCATACGCAACAATGCTTCTTCTCTCATAATCCCGTCCTTTTCGAGGCGATTTAATGCAATATCTTCTTTTGTATGTACAACAATCGTTTTATCAAATCTTCCCTTATACCCCCTCTCATAAATGACAGGTGCTTCAATTACTGCAATCCTCTCTTTCTCGCCTATTTTATCTAAGAAGTCTTTTATCCTACTGAACACGAGAGGATGGAGTATATCCTCCAGAGACCTCCTTAGAATATCACTTTTAAAGATTAAATCAGCAACCATTTTTTTGTTCAGACTGCCATCTTTATTAAATACCCCATCACCCAAGATATCCCGAATTTCTTCGAGAACATCCCCATCTTTAAGGAGAGAGCCAACAATCCTGTCTGCATTGAGGGTAATCGCACCGAGCTTCTCGAACATTGCAAGAACAGTGCTCTTCCCGCTGCCATAATTGCCTGTCAGTCCGATAAGAAGCATAAATAGTATTATACACTAACTCAAATTATTGACTCTTGCTCTTATTAATCTCCTCTGCCCTAACTTGTTTAAATCAAAAATGCAATTAAAAAAATGTCCCGATGAATATCGGGATTGTGAATCCCGATAAATCGGGACGATACCTTAGTGTACCTCACAATGATGATCGCATGAAGCTATGAATTCAACCCATTTTAGCCGTTGCTCATCAGTGTATCTTCAATGTCAATAAGCTTTGACTACAGGTCTTCCTCTGCAGGATTTATTCAGCTTTCAAGTTTTTTCCTCTATTAATTTCCCATAGTTATTCCCATTTTAATGTTTTGGACCTACCGAATTAAGTCCGATTGCTAATGAAAAACCTTTTGGCATAAAACCATTCTTTCTTCATTTTTTCTTTTCGATTGTTATTTTTTCACAGCAAAGTTAGTTATTTTAAAGTTAAAAATAATCGCTGTCTTTATTTTCTGTATTTCCCTGTTACATCTCTACTCCTTATCTTAATTTTGAAAATTCAAATTATGAAAAATACAGCCCCCATTCCTCGGTGACCAATTGGTTACTTCTCACTTAAAGTTTGAATTTTCCCGTATCCACCCACTCCTTCTTCAGTACAGACCAGAAGTCTTCGGCAAGTCCTTTTAAAACGTATTCATAAGGCAGCCAGCCGTAACCGGCATCTCCCCAGCCTGAGCCCCATGAATTTCTTATTAGAAGAGCGCCTGTTGTTTCTATTCCGCACGATCCTGTATTTTTAATCTTCATCTTGTCATCATAGCCAACTGCCATAACCGCGTGCCCGCCTTCGATCCTTTCGCCTTTACATGGATAGGGAATCTTTCCTGTCTTATCTGCCTGATCTATGGAACTATATACTGTAAAACCAAACATGGAGGGATGACCTGTTGACAGATATGTCTCTATACGATTCAATAAAATATCTTTCGGGGTTACAGGCGGGTCATGTCTGTAATATTTTATGGCTTGGTAGCTCTGTGCAAACGCATAACAGAATGCAGTCGGCTCCTTATCAAAGTCAGTTATCTTATACGGCCAGTATTCCTCCGGCGGTACGCCAAAGAGAACCAACGCTCCCATTGTGCTTCTGAGAAATGCGCCTGTGTCACCTGTCCAGCGAAGAAGATTTCTGGTTACCTTATAGAGAAAGAGTCGGGATGCGTCAATATGTTTTCCAAAAGCCCTTCGTTCATAGTATTCTACAATCCCAACACCTGCATGTGCAGTGCAAGAACCGAGAGAACCCTGATCCTCTACCGGTGAACACCACGCCCTCAAATCAACGGAAGATGGAAGACTTTTTGCTGCCTTAGCAACACCTGTCGGCGTAATAATTTTTTTCACATCTTCGTGCTCCTCTGTATAGTCCCTGAAATCGGGATAATCAGGAAGCCATCCCATGCCCATTTTTTCAATAATCTCAGCCATGATATACACCTCCTATTTTTAAATAAATTAATGATACCGCATTTATTATTTTTACATTTTATATCATTCCAGTTTGTCGGGAATCTTTTTTTCAGAAGGATTGCGTACAAGCCGCAATGACAACGTAACAGCATTTATTACATTTGTATTAGTTTGTCGAGTTTTTCTACTAAAACAACTTGCAAGACGACAATCTGTTTTACTTCATAATCGCTTTACATCTTTTCAATCTCTCAAGCAAAATGGTCCTCACTATTTCGGAGTCACCGAAGTTGCCGAAAATAATTGTAAGAAGCGGAGTATAATCGGTAACCCCCTTTTAGACGACCATTTTGCTTGCAACTATAAGGATACTTAGGCTACATCACCTTATTCTCATCGATCTCCTTTGCAAACTCTCTCAATTTGGAAAGCACTTCGTCTGCACTATACATTTGTCCATTTTGTAGCTTAAATCTCTGTGGTTGAACCATAGCTGGAATTAAGAATTCTCCTTGGGAACTCTCTATATATAGAAACTCAGCGTATAAAGCTGGTATTTTTATAAGCATTATTTTATAAGGTGCTTTAACCTCTTTGGATTCCAGTAGTTCCGGAAGTTGTTTTTTTACTATCTCTATTTCTTTGACTGTTCTGACTCCACCAAATTCTCCCGCAATCCACTTCCCATCTTTCTCTATAATTTCTATTTTGGTACGTGTTACACCTTCTACCATTACCGGGAACCAGAAAGTTTTTGCATCCATTAGCAAGGGTTTTGCACCTGTTTCTGATTTGTAAGCCTTGAGAGCTTTCAGCCCTATTACCATAACCGGATACGGATCTCCAAGACGAGCGACTTCTGTCTCCTTAAGGCTTTTGAACCCGTAATTCGCAAAGTTCTTGTCAGTAATTACATTCTTGATATATTCCGCAAGAGATTTTTGAGAAAATTCTATCAACTGTTTTTGTATTTTCACATCTTGGGGATATACGATTTTTGGAGACAGGATAAGAAGAGATAATCCAATGGACATAAACAAAAATTTATAAAAAATCTGATTTACATTGTTCATAATCTTCCTCCTGATTTAGAGTAATATTTTATGGACCAATATATTTGAAGTCATAAAAACTGTCTCCCCACTTATGGACACCATCGTCAACAAATGCATCATATGTCGAGACCGCATCTTCTCCGCCAGTTACTTGATTACATACATTCCCAGGTTTCTCACAGTCTGGCGGCAAAGGGTTAAAATAGGAAATATATTTCACACCCCCTATTTCTGCGTATCCGTAAGCTGCAACAACATGACCTCCATTCCATCCAGGGTTAGGGTACCACCACCACACGACCTGTATAGGACTTTTCTTACAATATGCCGTTGGTGAAAGCGTATCCTTTACGTCATCCTTGTTAGGGTCTTCCCATGGTAAACTCGATGCAAGATAAGTGTAATTAAACTTCCAATTGGTCCAGTTATTCTTAATATCATTTATAGTAGCACCCCAATCGGATCCCCAACAGGGGCAATCGCCAGTGCAGCCAGTGCAGCAGTCCGGCGGGGTACCATGAACATAGTTTGCCGAATCACACTGATTGACCTTATGACCATAATATTCAGAGATCATCTCAGTGGTCGCAGCCCAACACCACCAATCTCGCTGCTGCGGTATAAGATTGACACCAACACTTGCAATCTTTGGAGGGTTGCAGCACCCAGATACCAAGGCAAGCAATATAAAAACTACCATTATCAATAGGATTATTTTTCCTCGCATAGCTTTCTCCTTTCCATTAGATTTGATTTGATACTTGATAAAACCTTGAATCATCACCTCCTTTCCTTCCTTTTTTACTAACAGTTCTAAGGGGAGTGAATCCCTCTCCGAGTAAAGAATAATTCAAACTCCTTCAGTTCAATATTCATGAAAGAGAATCTATTTCTAAATGAGCCTGTCACACAATGTTAAACAGTGTTTTGTTGTATAGTTTAAAACCACATAATTTCCACTATATTTTTTAAATTGATAAGCTCCTGAATCTATAACCCCCTATTTATACTGATAAACTATTAACACTAATAAACATTAAAATCACCTGTACTTTTGGACAGTTGATTTTGGAGAGAGAATGGAACCTATTATATTTATCAGAGCTATATTCGAGGAGGCAGAACATGGAACTTATAACTGAAAAAGAGATTAACAACAAAACTTTTCGTCTTGTTCAAGGAGACATTACAGAAAGGGCTGCGGATGTAGATGCAATAGTAAATGCAGCCAATTCATGGCTTTTTCATGCTGATGGAGTTGCTGGTGCGATTGTGAGAAGGGGTGGATATATTATACAGGAAGAAAGTTATAATATCGGTTTTTTACCTGTGGGTAAGGCTGGTATTACAGGTGCAGGAAGACTCAAATGCAAATATATCATACATACAGTAGGCC
>JBFMDO010000061.1:0-50328 GCA_040753615.1 Nitrospirota bacterium
CATTTATTCCTCCTGATAGCCTTTGACTCCGTCAAGCCTCTCAGGAGGAATATCTTACTTAATCCTGCAAGGTCAAACCTTTTCAAGTCTCACTGGTCAAACCAGTGGCTTACCTATCTTTGAGTTAATCCTTGCGGCCGTGCTGGGAGGCGCTATTGGTTTTGAGCGAGAATCCCATGGCCAGGCAGCAGGTATTCGCACCAACTTGTTAGTCGGTGTAGGGGCGTGTCTTATGATGATGCTCTCTCTAAATATGGAAACACTTTTCCGCCATCTGAACGTTGATTCAGTAGTTCGTCTTGACCCCGGAAGGATAGCTTCTTATGCCATTGCAAGCATGGGTTTTCTTGGAGCTGGAGCTATCATAAAAGGAAGAGGTTCTGTGAGGGGATTAACTACTGCTGCTGGTCTCTGGCTTGTGACAGGCATCGGACTATCTGTTGGTGCAGGTTATATTTTTCCTGCAATAGCCAGCACCATGTTAAGTCTTTTGATCCTTTTTGGAGTTCGGCGTATAAAACCTATATTCCCTCATGATATTTTCACAATTCTCGTCTTAAGGTTTGGTGAAACAGACAAACCACTCGAGCAGGTCAAAAAAATATTTTCTGAACATCCCGAGCTTTCGATTCAATTTATAAACTTTCACCAGAGACTTTCTCCTTGGGGCATAACATACCGCCTGCGGTTAGTTGGCAAAGAGATAATCAATCGAGAAGATATTATGATAAAGCTCTCAAAGATTCAAGGTATCGAGGAAATCAGCTGGGAAGAGGGTTCTGTTCCATAAAATTCCCATCTTTATCTTTTCTCTTTTCTAACCTTTTCTGTTATGAAGATTATCCCTGCTGAGATTAACAAAACCATTGCCAATAAACCTATAGATACAAGGATATTGTTAAAAAGCTCAGGATTTATCAATAAGACAGCCCCGAGAGTAAACATCATTAGTCCTGATATGAGCTTCAATATCTGTCCATGCCATTCTGTCAGTTTTTTGCTGCCGAGGGTTATTGAAAAAAACAGAACGATAATTGTCAGAGGCATTACATAAATCACATTATAGAAGAGTAGATACAGATAATATTCAAAAGTTGGAAGATTGTGCAATGTCAGTATCCTTGTAAATATCATGGGGAAGCCTACTGTACAGAGCATCTCATAAGCATTTGCGGCTATCGCGAGGACAATGCTTCCTATTATCATAGATGTGACTGAAGTCGTCTTTAGCAGATTTCTCATCCGCTCAAATAGCTTTGGTTTTGCCTTTTCAGGAATAACCAGTGAAACCCCTTTTTTGAAAAAGAAAAAATCCTTAATGTTTATCACAGCGATTATCAAGGCTATTATCCCTGCAACTATTGTGATTATTTGAAGCTGTCCCGTATATAAGAAAAGATTTAGCCAGGCGGACATAAAAAGGAAATAGACAAATCCTGAAAAAAATACAAATATCCCGCCTATGAGAAGCATCTTTTTCCTCGACATCGCATATACGAGAATACCGAGGAGCGTAAAAAGCACAAAAAATGCACATGGATTAAATCCATCCAAAACACCGAGAATTATAGTTAAAACAGGCAAGGCTATTTCCGAGATATCTATTTCTCCAAAAATAGGCAGTATAATTATTTCATCTTCCTCGTGGGATATATCTTTCTTCTCAAAGGGTTTGCTTAAGGTTTCGATCGGGTCTATACAGCCACGCTTGATACAATATCTTACCTTTTCTTCAATTAACCTGCCTGTAGTTTCATAATCGCGGTATCCCACTACGGGCTTAAAACTTCCGATAAATATTGTTGGAATGCCCTGTGGCTTTATTCCATATGCTTCTGCCATTTGTGAAAAAAGACGGGCGTTCTCTTTGTCATTCCGTATCTCGTAAGATTCAACCCTTAATTGGGTATACTTCTCTTTTAATTCATTCAAAAATTCTTCTTCCTTATCGCAGTGAGGACAGCCCTTACCCCAGAAGAAGTATAATTTGACCTCTTTGTCTGCATAAGCTGTTTTTACTGCAAACAAAAAAACAAAAGATAAAAAAATAATTACTGCCAATCTATTATTTTGAAACCATCTTTTATTCATAGCGAACTTTGTTCCAATTGTTGACGCATTAGGCTGTCATTCCCGCTTGTCGGGAATCCTGTCCCCTCTTGAGAGGGACACACACCCCTATCCCCTCTCGAGAGTCAACACACCCCTTGTTCCCCTCTCGAGAGGGGATAGGGGTGTGTGAAGAAAGGTTCTGGACAAGCCAGAATGACAAGATTACGAATTTTGAATAAACTTTAAGGTCTTGATGCGTTAATAACATAAATTACATTATACCTGAATTCACCAATAAACATGGTTGATTACAGCTTCTATGGATTAATTCGAAAAATGCATTTCATTTATTCACGGGCAGGCATGTGTGCAGAAAAAGCTTTACCAGCAGCACAAAGGCGGTTTGATTATCAAATAGACTATCACGTTTTCATTTCCTGCAATTTGATGCCTTTAATACCCAGCTTCTGCTTTGTAAAGATTTTTATGCATATGTGCCTGCCTCAATTATTATTCAAATGCATTTCTTGGGTTAAAGATTTGGATTTTGACAGGTTTTAAATAAGAAGGATATAATTAAATATGAAATTAAAAACTATTATCTTCTTTGCTATTTTTTCTATTGCACTTGGTGCCTCTGCCGGCGGGTATTTAGCTCTCAGCAAAGGGCTCCCGCCTATTAAAGGATCTGGGCAATACAAGCCTTTAGAGGGTACAAAGATATATAGTGATGACGGCGTCCTCGTAGGTGAGCTTAAGGTTGATAAAGGAATATTTGTCCCTATAAATAAAATACCAAAACATGTGATAGATGCAGTTGTATCAGTTGAAGATTCAAGGTTCTGGAAACATAAAGGCATTGATTACATTGCTATAACAAGGGCATTAATAAAAGATATTCTTTATGCAGAACTGAGGGAAGGCGGAAGCACAATAACCCAACAACTTGCAAAGGTGATGTTTCTTACTCCAGAAAAAACGCTGAAAAGAAAACTTAGGGAAGCAGCGCTTGCAATAAAGATAGAAAAAAAACTGGATAAAAAAGAGATACTCGAACTTTATTTGAATAAGATTTATTTCGGGCACGGTGCATATGGCGTTGAGATGGCATCAAAGATATACTTTAATAAATCAATAAAAAATATAACCCTGCCCGAAGCAGCACTTATTGCTGGCCTTATCAAGGCGCCCTCCTTATATTCTCCATATAATAACTTCGAAAGAGCTAAAGAAAGGCAGAGGATTGTCCTTTCACGTATGGAGGAAGAAGGCTATATCAAAGAACCCGAAAAGATTGACGCATTAAAACAGCCTATTTATCTTTCGAGCGTAAGGAAGGGGAGGGAGGCTGATAATTATTTCATAGAATATGTGAGGAAATATCTTGAAAAAAAATATAATGAGGAAATGATATATACAAAGGGACTGAGAGTATACACTACTCTGGATAGGAAGATACAATTAGAGGCAGCAACCGCCTTACAGGAGGGACTTAGAGAACTCGATAAGAGAAGAGGATGGCGTGGACCTTTAGAACACAGGGAAGATATTGATATTGAGAAAGAACTTGAAGATAAAAATCCTAAAGGACTAATTATCCCGGATCCTAAAGAAATTTTCTCAGGGCTTGTTCTGAAGGTTGATGCAAAAGAGGCATTAATAAAAACAGGAGGGGTTACAGGAAAACTTTTAATTGATGATGCACTATGGGCATCTACTATTATTGACCCAAAAAAAGGTAATGTAAAGGCATTGAAAAATTTTACGTTGACACAAATACTTACCCCTGGGGATATAGTAAAGATAAGAATTAAAAGTATACGCAGCAAAGATATCCGATTCTCGCTTGAACAGGAACCTGAAGCTGAAGGGGCAATAGTAGCTATAGAACCCCACACTGGATTTATAAGGGCGATCGTAGGAGGATATGATTTTATAAAAAGTGAATATAACAGGGCATTATATGCAAAACGCCAGCCGGGTTCTGCTTTCAAACCAATTATTTATGCAGCTGCCCTTGATCATGGTTTTACCCCAGCCAGTATTGTAATAGATGAACCTATAACATACTATGGGGGTACAACCGGTGATTGGAGTCCTGAGAACTATGACAAAAAGTTTTATGGACCTACACCACTGAGAGAGGCGTTAACATTTTCACGGAATGTGGTCACAGTCAAATTGGTAGAGGCAGTCGGCGTGGATACCATATTAGACTTTGCAAAAACTTTAGGGATTCAGGAAAAAATGCCACGGGACCTGACCATTTCCCTCGGTTCATTAAGCATAACTCCTTTTGATCTTGCTTTATGCTATAGTGTTTTTGCGAACGGCGGGATGAAAGTAAAACCTATTGCAATCAAATATATTACAGATTCGAAGGGCAAGGTTATCGAGAGCAATGAACCAGAGGGAGAAGAAGTCATAACTCAACAGACCGCATTTCTTATAACTTCGATAATGCAAAGTGTTGTAAAAGATGGCACAGGATGGAGGGCTAAAGAACTTGGCAGACCTATTGCAGGAAAAACAGGGACGACAAATGAATATAAAGATGCATGGTTTGTAGGTTACACACCTAATTTTCTATCCATTGTCTGGGTTGGGTTTGATGATATGAGACCACTCGGCCCACGGGAAACAGGCGCACAGGCTGCCTCTCCTATATGGGTATCTTTTATGAAAAATGTTTTACATGATGAACCTGAAGAATTTTCTGTTCCGGCTGGTATAGTAACCAGATGGATAGACCCTACAACAGGCCTCCTCGCAGAAGACAAATCAATTGGTGTATTAGAATATTTTAAGGAAGGTACAGAGCCAAAAGGGTTTACAGATTCTATTTATCCTAATGATTTAAAGGAGAGTCCTCAGAACTTAAATTTTAACTAATCCTCCTTATTAAAAAAGATGTCTGATATCCCGGTTAAACCAGGTATTGATATATTCGAGAAAAACTGGCCTAAAAAGTTAAAAGGCTCACGGGTTGGTATTGTTGTTCATCCTGCTTCTGTAAGCCGAAAACTAAATCACGCTGTTAATCTATTTATCAGGTCAAAAATTTTTGAATTGAAGGCATTATTTGGTCCGCAACACGGTATTCGTGGTGAAACACAGGATAACATGATAGAATGGAACAATTTCATTGATACTAAAACAGCACTTCCTGTATTCAGTCTTTACGGTCATACAAGGAAACCCGAACCTGATGCGATTAAAGATATTGATGTGTTGGCAATAGATCTTCAGGATGTAGGTTCACGTTATTATACATTCATATGGACTATGGAATTATGCATGCAGACATGTCTTGAGATGAATAAATCAATAGTTGTTCTTGATAGACCTAATCCAATCGGAGGACATATCACAGAAGGCACTGTATTAGAAATGGATTATATCTCATTTGTCGGACAACGTCCTCTGCCTGTTCGACATGGTATGACAATAGGAGAAATAGCTAATTACTTAAAGAACGAATTTTATCCTTCTTTAGATCTATATGTTATTCCTATGCAGGGCTGGAAACGTAAGATGTGGTTTGATGAGACTTTATTACTATGGGTTATGCCCTCTCCAAATATGTCTTCGCTCGATACTGCCACAGTTTATCCGGGCATGTGTCTTCTTGAGGGCACAAACTTGAGCGAAGGGAGAGGTACAACAAAACCATTCGAGATATTCGGTGCGCCATTTATAGATCCTGATTCTTTAGTAAATCATCTAAATAAATTCAAATTGGCTGGCGTCGTTTTCAGACCAATGTATTTTCAGCCGACATTCCAAAAGTACTCAGGCAGGCTGTGCGGAGGGGCACAGATACATATTATTAATAGAGAAAAATTTAAACCTTTTAAGACAGGAATTGCTATACTCAAGACAATATATGAACTTTATCCAGAGCAATTTTCATGGAAGCAGCCTCCTTATGAATATGAATTCAAAAAAATGCCGATAGATATCCTCGCAGGAACAGACAGGCTGAGAAAGGACATAGAGAATGGTAAAAGTCTTGACTATATGGAAGAGTGGTGGCAGGAAGGATGCAGTAAATTCAAAAGAGAAATAAGAAAACAATATCTGCTTTATAAATGACCACTATTAATGTCTTCATACCCGCTGCTGGTGTCGGTGAAAGGCTACTGCCAATCACAAATCATATTCCAAAGCCTCTTATGCCAATTCTCGGAAAACCTGTCTTGGAATTAATCCTTGAAAGAATAATTAGGCTGCCTATTAACAAGATAGGCATAAACCTCCATCATAAAAAAGAGATTGTTGAAAAATGGGTAAGGCAGTCTCCTTTCAGCAGGATGATCGAATTTTTTCCCGAAGACCCTATTCTGGGTACTGGAGGGGCATTTAAAAATGCCGAGGGCTTTTTAAAAAATAGCATTTTCCTCGTGCATAATTCAGACATACTCTCAGATATTGATCTGGAAAAACTAATCGAGATCCATCTTTCCGCTGGAAACCTCGCAACCCTCGCTGTACACGATTACCCTGAATTCAACAAACTTGAAATAGATGAAAATGGCTATTTAATTGACCTTCAACATAATATCCTGAAACAAGTTCATGATGACACATGTGTGGATCGTTTATCATCATGCCGAACTTGTTTAGGCACCTATAGTGAGTCATTAAGCACTAAAAAGCTCAAGGCTTTTACAGGTATTGCAATATATAGTCCTGAATTTTTGAAATTTCTGCCTTCAGGCATATCCAGCGTTGTGGATACGTGGTTAAATACCGTGTCTGCCGGATATAAGATAGGAACAATTGATGTGAGTGGATGTTACTGGAGAGATATCGGTACTCCTGTATCATATGCAAAAGCTGTGATAGAAGAACTTAGAAGAAATGGTGAGAGTGTATACATACATCCTTCTGTAAATTGGTGCAAGGATATCAAGTTGGATGGATATGTAGTCATTGAAAATGAAAGTAATCCCACCTCACCCCCCTTTAGCAAAGGAGGGTTGGGGGGATTTTCTGGTGTAAATGTTCCACATAAAGCCACTTCACTAAGAAATTGCATTATTCTTCCAGGAACTACATCCCCTTCGCCCCCCTTCAATTTCCCCCTTACCAAGGGGGGACGCAGAGGGGACAAAGGGGAAACAGAGGGGGTGGTTGAAAATTGTATTCTTGGTCCCGGCTTTCAAATACCCCTCAATGAATCCGAGATATTAAATTCTGCAAAAAAAACTGATGCAACTCTTATAGGTACAGGCGGTTCAGACAGAAAATACTACAGAATAAAAAAAGACAGGAAAACCTTGGTGTTTATGAAATGTAATCCCGGAGACAAAGATTTCCAGCGTCATATTGAATACACGCGATTCTTTAAAAAATATTCTGTTCCTGTACCTGATTTGATCGAAACAGATAGTCAAAATATGAGTGCACTATTTGAAGATCTTGGTGACCTTTCTTTATATAGCTGGCTGAAATGCGAGAGAGAACCAGAACAAATAGAAGATATATACCAAAAAGTTATTGATATATTGATCTTAATTCATGCAGCAGCAACTGAACATGTATCAGAATGTCCGCTTTTGCATGAAAGAATCTTTGATTACGAATATCTTCGATGGGAAACAGGATATTTCATTGAAAGGTTTGTAGAGGGTATCAGAAATATCAAGATAAAAAATCTCTCTGCCCTTAACGACGAGTTCCACAGACTTGCTATAAGAGTAGACTCCTTTCCAAAAACCATAATCCATAGGGATTTTCAGTCACAGAATATCATGATTACTAAAGGAGGAATACCGAGAATATTAGACTATCAGGGGGCAAGAATTGGCCCGCCTGCATATGATGTAGTCTCAATACTCTGGGATCCTTACTATTGTCTCGAAGATAATATGAGAGCGCAACTTTTGGAGTACTACATTGGGAAAATGACTAAATTATATAACCACAATAAAGAACATAAAACTAACCCCCCCACCCCCCCTTTAGTAAAGGGGGGTGAGGGAGGATTTTTCAATAAAATAGAAGTTGAAGAAACCTTGCTTCACTGTCGGCTCCAGCGCCACATGCAGGCACTCGGTGCATATGGTTTTTTATCCACCGTAAAAGGGAAAAAATATTTTATGAAATACATACCAGAGGCGTTGAGATTGTTAAAGGAAGACATATCCATTTCAAAAGATGAATATCCCGAATTGTATAGACTGATTATGAAGTTATAGATAGAAGCCAGCCTCAACCTAAACATTGCATAAAAAGTGTGGCAGACATGCTACAAACCTTACATAGGTAAAATAAGTTCTATCAAAGGTCACCCCACCCTTGAGTTTTGTCTCTCATAGGCACAAGACAGCGTTTTGAATGAAGAAAAGACAAGCACACTGAAATTTGTGCATTTCAGCTTATGCTCACCCTGAATCTCTTAACTTGACTATGTGTATATAATTTTATAAAATACACATGGAGGTGATAAAATGAGTACTCCTTTAAAAGTAAGAAAACAGTTCATACTCGATTCAGAAAAGATTAAATCTGTTAGAGAAATTACAAAGGCAAAAACAGATACAGAGGCTATAAATAAAGCATTGAATATTGTGATAGCAAATAGCAAGATTAAGAGAATGCTTTTGTCAATTAAGGGCAAAGGGAACATAAAAGACATTTATGACAGAACCTCTCGTTAAGGTTATTCTTGATACCTCAATATATATTCCTTTCATTAATGCAGGTATTTCTCACCCTATACTTGAACTTGAATATGAAACCCCTCTGCTTTATATGAGTGCAGTAGTTATTGAAGAACTTTATGCAGGCGCCTCTGATAACACTACTATAAAGCTTCTTGATAAATTGTATGGAACCTTTGAAGATCTTGGACGTCTAATAGTTCCTGATGCATCGGACTGGAAAAAAACAGGAAAGGTTATCGCAAAACTTGGACAGAAATACGGATTTGAAGAAAAGTTTTTAGCGAAAATAACAAATGATGTCTTGATCGCTCTTTCAGCAAGAAAAATTGGATCTGTTGTGGTTACAAATAACATGAGAGATTTTTTAAGAATAAAAGAGTTTGTGGATTTCAAGGTTTACGGATAGATGAAACAGGAGAGCAGGCACGAACGGTTTAAAAGATTAGCAGCAAAGCGGACAAATGAATATTCTTGAGAAGACCAGAATACTTGGCAATTGTTTAAATAAGAGTTCCTATGAGTATACAGAAGAAGAAGTAAGTAAGATTTTCTCTGAAATTGATAAGCAATTGAAGCTGACAAAGGCAAAGTTTCTGGCGGGAAAAAGGGAGAGATTTAAACTGTGAAGAAGATATCTTAACAAATTAAGGAGGCAAGGAAAATGAAGAATCTTGGACGTTTTATTTTACCAGACGCAGCTCCGTTAGGCGAAAGAACGATATAAATATCTGATTTGATATACTATAAATTGGAAGGAGGTGTTTAAAATGACCCAACTAAAAGAGATCGCTATTGAAACTATAAAACGGTTACCTGATGAATGCTCATTAGAGGACATAATGTACGAGATAAACTTTGTCGCTCAGGTCATAGAGGGGCTAAAGGATGCTGAAGCAGGAAGGCTATTGACTACAGAAGAACTTCTTAAACGAGTAGAGACATGGGCAAGATAAGATGGACTGAAAAGGCAAGCAGTCATTTGCAAACAATCCATGAATATATTGCCAGAGATTCTAAAACCTATGCAACACAATTTACAAGGTCTCTTATCCATGCTACCACAAAACTCGAAACAATGCCTCGTATTGGTCGTATTGTCCCAGGGCTTGAAAGTTATGGTTTCAGAGAAGTGATTTATCAAAATTACAGAATCATCTATAGAGTTACAAGCAATGAAGATGTAGAAATATTAGCTGTATTTCATGCTGCACGAAATTTTAAAAAGGCTTTTTATGAGGAATGGGAATTAAAGTAAACGGCAACATTTTGCTTGGTAACATTGAAGGAGGTAAGGAAATGAGAAAGCTTAGGCTAATATTGTTAGCAGTATTAGGCATGGCAATATTTCTCTGCTCAGCATCTCCATATGGTTTTGCAGAGGATGGAGACAATGGTATTGGCGAATACGTGAGCGGCGCTGCTCCTAAAGGAGGTGGTGCTGTTATCCCGCCAGGACACTACGGTGTCATTGCAAGCTATGCAGATGCTTTTCTGAGCAATGCGCCGGGTCCGCATCGTACCATTTTTGCCGAAACTCTGGTTGATGGCACCGATGATCCCGCTACAGCAGATGAATTGTATGACTTTTTCCTTTTGGACATTAGGAAAGCTGGTGATTTTTGTAAGGGACATATCTCTGAAGCGGTTAATATTCCCTTTGAAGAGGTTGCCAGACCAGAGAACTTAGCCAAACTTCCAACTGATATGCCTATTTTGGTTATCTGCTACACTGGTCATACCGCCAGTCAAATCAACTCTATACTTAACATGTTGGGCTACAATGCGTGGACTCTTCGTTTTGGTATGACTTCTTGGCGTGCAGTGAGTTCAACAGCAGTATATTCATCGGCAGTAAAGCAGGATATTTATGGAGGTAGCTATTCCATGGTTACTTCTCCTTGTCCGTAGTGTGAGGCGTCTATTTATTCAATGGGTATCAAGAGGCTGAAATAATTTACTAAAAATAGCCAAGCAAAATGTTTGCCTAATATAGTGCAAACGATTTCTATCCAAACCTTCGGGGGACTAAAAGGGGACGGTTCTGTTTTATTGACAAATATAACTAAAAAAATGCCTGCAATGGACAACACAGCTAAAAATAACCTCCATTATTGGCTTTAATTTGTTATAATTTATCATAACCGATTGGATAGGATTCTAAGTAAGATTGAACAAGTTCCAGAGCCTTTTCTTGATGAGGTATTGGATTTTATTCATTTTTTAAAGACAAAGATAATTAAGGAAAGGTTAGATACCGCTATTGCAAGCGAATCCTCTCTCAAAAAAGATTGGCTGAAGCCAGAAGAAGATGAGGCATGGCAAAATTTGTAAAAGGCGATGTCGTTGTTGTTCCTTTCCCTTTCTCTGACTTAACTCAATCCAAAAGACGGCCTGCTTTAGTCATTTCAAAATTAGAGGGTAATGACCTCATACTTTGCCAGATAACCAGTCAAACAGTTAAAGACAACTATGCGATCTTACTCGATGATAAAGACTTTGAAACAGGGAGTCTAAAATAGCCGAGTAACATAAGACCTAACCGCATATTTACAGCAGATAGCCACATTGTCCTATATAAAGTGGGTAATCTTAGGACAGATAAACTCAACGTTGTTATTGAAAAGGTAGTTGAAATAATCCGAAGATAAAAAGGGCATTTTATTTGTATGCCTGCAACGGACGGCTAACAACACTACAGACAGCAAATAACATATTGAGGTAAAATAGTTTTATGGCAACAGATATAGAATTTAGCCTGCATTCGTTGCTGAAAATTGAGATGTTGAAGTCTCACGGCATAGATGTCCCAAAAAAAATTGTTGAAGATGTTGTCAGGATACCTGATAAAATAAAAAAAGGCTATAAAGATAGGTTAATTGCTCAAAAGGGTTTTGATGAAACCCGTGTTCTTAGAGTTGTTTATGAAACGTTACCAGACAAACTTTATGTTATAACTGTTTATCCGGGAAGGAGGTCCCGATATGAGAAAGATTAAATATAGTAAAGATGTAGACGCCCTTCTTATTGAACTTTCAGATAAAAAGATAGACTATGCTGAAGAAGAAGGGCAGATGATTATCCATTTTTCCAAGGACGGAGAGCCTGTTCTTCTTGAAATACTTGATGCAAAAGATTTTATTCTCAATTCTCTTTCCAGTCTCGTAAAAGAGAAAGAAGTAGCAATTCCTTAAAGAAAAATGGGGCGGTTGTAGATGCTCAGTAATTAGGTAACTCTTTCAAGTTTATCAAAAGGAGTTAGAGATTATGAAGTTCAAATCGCGATTTCTTTATTGTAAAACTATCCCTACCAAGATTTTGCAATCCATCCTATATGGTCTTTTGGTAGTCTTTCTCTGCGCTCAAAGTTATCCGGCATATTCACAAAAAGATGGATTAATACCTGTAAACGTTATGGTTTTTCTGGACGGTTTTTCGAAGGAACAGATATTTGCTATCAGGAAATCAGAAGTAGAAAAACATGGAGAAATCGGGATATTCCCTAAAAACTATGAACCGAGCAGCAGCGTTTTCGGGCAGGTACAGGACAGAGAAGGCTGGGTAAAAGATGTACAATTCTTTATCAACAATCCATATCTATTAGTACTTAACAGCTCCCATCCATATGTAAACGTTCTAACTCCATACTGCGATGTGCCTGCAGTTACCTACTCTGGAAGAAAGATAACCGAGACCTATCGTGGAGAAGCAGCCAAAAAATGGTTTTATTATATTTACGACTATTATAAACAAAACAATAGAATAATACGCCTGTGGTTTGCAAATGCTTATGATGCCGGATTCCGTTTTGCCCATATCGATAAGAAAAGGTCACTAAACGTGGATTTCATGTGGAAGCACTCTAAAGATTCGCTTGTTAGTGGTGTTTATTCGGGGAATGAGTTTTTCCATGTCGGCCATCTTGCCAAGAACAATATAAGCCCCCGTGATGAAAAGGCAACCATAAGGCTACTCCATCGCGACACAAAGACTGTGATCTATATCAAACTCTGGAGGAATAAACCCTCATCCCGGGATGCAACAGAAGATTTTGCCTATATTATAAGAATGGAGCCATAAAATAAAAATGACCGCAAGAAAAAGCATGATTGCCGCCAGTCTTGTGTTTGTGTGTTTTCTTATGCTTTGTGGATGTAACTTGTTTTATATAAAAGGGAGCAATGACTCCGCCGGCACAATGCAGGCTGCCGACAAACTCCACACAGAAGGGCTTATGCTTTTTGATGAAGGAAAATATAACGATGCTATTGAGGTCTGGTTCCGCGAGATTATTTTTGACCCAATGCGGCCGAAACCTTACAACAACATTGGAATAGCATATAGGAAGCTCGGGAAGCCAGATATTGCGATTTTATATCACAGGAAGGCGATCTCTATTGACCCATCATTTGGACACTCCTATTACAGCCTCGGTCTTATTCACTACGACGAGCAGGATTACAAAACCGCCTTGGACATGTTTCTCAAAGCCATACAGAACAAATATGATAGTGCAGATGTTTATTACAGCATAGGCCAGTCATACAAGAACTTGAAGGAATATAACAAGGCATTTGCAGCCTACGAAACCACGGTAAAGAGATATTTTACCTACCCTGGAGTTCACTATCAGATAGGTCTGATTCACTTATTGCAGGGGAATACTGACCTTGCACGCATGGAGTTTAAACGAGAACAAGCCTTTAATAACTGCTATCGACTTCCTGTAACAATCAAGATTCTCGAAATGGATGCGGAGCAGTTCCCTGATAATCTTGACATACTCTTCGAACTGGGGAAACTTTATGCTGAAATGCCAAACGATGAAAAGGCGGTTAATATATTTAAAAAGGTTATCGTCCATAATCCCTTATATCCTGAGGCACACTTCTGGCTTGGCACAATCTACTTCAGGGAGGGAAATCTATCGGAGGCAGAGGAAGAATACGTAAAAGAACTTGAAGTAAATCATAACAACATAGCAGCGCAGGAGGCATTAAAGAAGCTGCGAGAACAATTGCTTAGAGAATAAAAAGGAGGTGGAAAATGATATAAGATATCTGCTTTTTGCGGGAAGAAAGATTTGAAGAAAAATGTATATTATTACAAATTAAATTAAGGAGGCAAGGAAAATGAAGAATCTTGGACGTTTTATTTTAATTGTTTTTCTTGTGGTTTCTGCTTTTGGCTGTGCATCTAAGTATATGAAGCCCGCAGGACTTGAATCAACCGCTACCTATAAACCTAATGCCGAGGAATAATTGATCATTTTTATGAGACCTTCTTTTTTTGGTGGTGCTATTCAATCCTCAGTATTCGATGTAACAACTCAAGAAAATATCCTTGTAGGGATAGTATCTTCAAAAAGAAAAATCGCGTATAAAACCTCTCCTGGCGAACATTTATTTATGGTTATAGGGGAAAGCGCTGATTTCATGAAAGCCAATTTAGAGGCAGGAAAGATCTATTATGCACTTGTTACGCCGAGAATGGGTGCATGGAAAGCCCGTTTTTCATTAAAACCTTTACATAAAAATGATATAGAAACAGATGACTTCAAGGACTGGGACAGTAGCTGTGAGTTTGTCGAAAATACGGATGCCTCATACCAGTGGGCAAGGGACAATGCTGAAAGCATCCAATTCAAGCGTGAAAGGTATTACCAGAAATGGATGAGTAAGCCTGAAGAGGATATACCACTCTTGAACAAAGAGGACGGAATTTAAAAGCTTTTAACACCGCCAACCAGCAGATAATATGGCGGAAAAGACTAATGTCCAAATCCCGATAAGCGGTATGGGCTTTGTAAGAAATGCCCTTCGGGCACTTCCGCCAGCCGCATTATCGTTGTGCGAATTTTTTGAGTTATGAGTACGATTCAAAAAATTTTAAAATTTATACTTCCCAAAAACATTTTTCAAAAAGTTGAAGAGGAATCCAAGAAATGGCTTATCGAATGTGATAAATGTGGATTTTCTAAATCATATTGGGAAGCTGGCGGCATAAGGGCTTATGCAACTAAGAGAAAGTGGATATTTGGGTATTGCCCTAATTGTAAAAAGCATAAATCCTTTAAGGTGGCAAAAAAAGCATAAAATTCGATAACTATTAAACAAGAAAATATTTTCACTGATTTTGAGGTTCTTATCTCGCGTGAATATTATCTTTTTAATTCCTTTTGCCTCAAGATAATAAATCCAACCACTCCAGCAGCAAACATCAAGATACTGATTCCCTGAGACACGGAAAGAACAGATATGATAAATCCCCTCTCAACATCTCCCCTGAAGAATTCTACTGTAAATCTGAGGACAGAATAGAGCAGGATATATGTAATAAAAAGCTGGCCATTAAATGATTTATATCTTCTGAGGGCTATAAGTATAAGAAAATTAACAAACTCGCCTAAGGATTCGTATAGTTGTGTAGGATGAAGTGGTATATTGGTTGGAGCAAGAGATTCGGGATTGGTGAATATAACTGCCCATGGAAGCGATTCGGCAATTTTTCCATGACAGCATCCTGCAGAAAAACAGCCGACTCTCCCAATTGCATGTCCTATTGCTATTGAGGGTGCGAATATATCGCCTGTTCTCCAGATGCCAATGTTGTTCTTTTTTACATACCATATAACAACCGGCACAGCGAACAATAAACCTCCGTAAAATACAAGGCCGCCTTCCCATATCTTGAAGATATCCAATGGATTTTTAAGATAGTGGGCAGCATTTATAAGGATAAAAAATAGCCTTGATCCTATAAGGGCTGATAGCAGGATATAGAAACCAAGATCTACTATCTTATTTGACGGAATGCCTTCTTTTCCTGCCTGTCTAACTGCAAAAAATAGACCTGTAAGGAATCCAATAGCAACAAGAAAGCCATAGGTATGTATTGTTAAGGGGCCTAATTTAAATAAAATAGGATGCACAGTTAATTATCTCTTTTTTAAGACCGATGTCAACAATATGATCCCAATGCCGATTGTAAGGGAAGAATCAGCTAAATTGAAGGCAGGCCAGTGATAATTGCCTATTGAAAAATCTATGAAATCTACAACCTTAGCGTAAAGGATCCGGTCAATAAGATTCCCTATTGCCCCACCAAGCAGGAGTGAGAGACCAATAGCATTATAGACTTTCTTTTTCAGGAGATATATTACAAAGATTATGGCTGTTAAAGAGATAGCAATGAAAAATATGCTGCTAAAATTTTTTAATATCCCGAATGCAGCGCCTGTATTCCTGACGTTTACTATATGCAGGAAAGCAAATATTTCGATGGAATCCATTGGACTTAAGTAATTCTTAATAAGATATTTTGTAATCTGGTCCAGTATGATCACAAGTGAGACAATAAGAGGGATATAGACAGATCTTTTCATCATTTTTCAAAAAGTACCTTATGACACCTTCCACAGATATCAGGTGCATCTTTGAATGTGCCCACAGACTCACTCCAGTTCCAGCACCTCTGACATTTTGAACCCTCTGCCTTTACGATTTTAATCTCAAGCCCTTTGATTTCAGTGCTTTTGTATGAACCATCAGGGCTTTTGTCTGTAATCTCGACTGCTGATACTATAAAGAATGTTGGCAGAAAGTCCTTGTATCCTGAGACGAGGACATTATATCCATCGGGAAGATAGAGCATTATCTTTGCCTCAAGAGAATTACCTATGAATCTTTCTGCCCTCTTTATCTCGAGTGCTTTATTAACCTCATTTCTCAATAAAAATAAATTGTCCCATTTTTTCTCAAGGTCCTCGTCAATATACTCCTTATCAGCCATTGGGAATGAGGCAAGAAATACAGATTCTTCACTCCCCAAATTCCCTCCCGTATCAATGGGGGGATTGATGGGGGCTGACTCTTGACTTCTGACTCTCGACTTCTGACTTAACAAATTCTGCCAGACCTCTTCTGCGGTGAACGAAAGTATCGGAGCCATTAATCGCACTATTGTTGATAATATCTGATAAAGCACCCATTGTGCTGCGCGCCTTTCTATAGAATCTGCTTTGAAAGTATAAAATCTGTCTTTAAGCACATCAAGATAAAAAGAACTCATATCAATTACGCAAAAATTGTGGAGGTTATGAAAGACTTCGTGAAAATCAAAATCTTCATAAGCATCTGTAATTTTCTTTGTAAAGGTCTGTAATCTGCTCATTGCCCACCTGTCTATCTCGAGCAGGTTTTTACTATAATCCTTGTCATCAAAATCGTAGATGTTCCCAAGAAGGAATCGGCAGGTATTTCTTATTTTTCTATAAGCCTCTGTAAGTCTATCAAGTATTTCTTTTGAAATCCTTATGTCTTCTTTGTAATCTTCAGCAGAGACCCAGAGTCTTAATATTTCTGCACCATTGGCTTTTATAACTTCCTGAGGGGCTATGACGTTGCCGAGGGATTTGGACATCTTCTTCCCCTGTCCATCCACAACAAAACCATGTGTAAGCACTGTTCTATATGGTGATTTGCCTCTTGTACCTACAGATGCGATAAGTGAACTCTGAAACCACCCCCTGTGCTGGTCGCTTCCTTCAAGATACATATCAGCAGGCCATGAAAGTCTCTCATCTGACTCCATAACTGCTGCATGGCTCACACCTGAGTCAAACCATACATCAAGAATATCCATCTCTTTTGAAAATGAAGAACTACCGCATTTTTTGCATTTATATCCCGATGGCAGAAGTTCCTCAACCCTTTTTATAAACCAGATATCAGCGCCGTTTTCTTTGACCATGTTAACTATACCCGAAAGTATATCACTGTCTGTTACAAAATCTTCACAGCCTTCGCATTTAAGAAGTGTGATCGGCACCCCCCATGACCTCTGTCTTGATATGCACCAGTCAGGTCTGTTTGTAACCATCCCGTGAATCCTGTCTCTGCCCCATTGGGGAACCCATTTAACCATATCTATCTCTGACAGACAGCTATCCCTGAGTTTATTCTTTTCCATTGAAATAAACCATTGCTCTGTTGCCCGAAATATCACGGGCTTTTTGCACCTCCAGCAATGTGGATATGAATGCGTGATCTTATCTTCTCTCATCAGTGCGTTCTTATCTTTAAGGATATCTATAATCTCTGCATTTGCCTTAAATACAAACTTCCCCTGTATTGGAAGAGAGCGCTCATCGCCTCTGAATTTAAAGTTTCCATGGTCATCAACAGGTGCATAAACATCAAGTCCATATTTCAAACCAATTTCATAATCATCCTCTCCGTGTCCAGGTGCAATATGGACGATGCCTGTGCCTTCTTCTGCGCTCACAAATTCTCCGAGTATTACTTTTGATGTCCTTTTAATAAAAGGATGTTCTGCGTTTATACCTTCAAGCTTCTCCCCTTTGATCTTTAATAATATTTTATTATCCAGTGATAATCTTTGTTTCAGGGTGCCAAAAAGTTTCTCTGCAACAATATATGTATCTTCTCTATTTTGGACTGCTATATAATCAAGATCAGGATGGAGTGCCACTGCGAGATTTGCAGGCAGTGTCCAAGGTGTTGTTGTCCATATGATTATAAAAACATTTTTTCCTGATAGCTCAGTTAATCTATCCCTTAATTCTGATTCTGGTATTCTAAATTTAACATATATAGAAGGAGACTCTTTATCAGCATACTCAACCTCAGCCTCTGCAAGGGCTGTCACACATGAAGGACACCAGTGTATAGGCTTTTTACCTTTATAAACATATCCAGCCTCTACGAATTTACAGAACTCCCTTACAATCGTTGCCTCGTACTGATATGACATTGTGAGATAAGGATCCTGCCAGTCACCAAAAACACCGAGTCTTTTGAATTCATCCTTCTGGATATCAACAAACTTTGCTGCGTATTCTTTGCAGAGTTTTCTCTTCTGAATAATATCGAGTTTGTCTTTTTTATCACCCAGATTTTTGTCAACCTGAAGTTCTATCGGTAATCCATGACAGTCCCATCCAGGAATATAAGGAGAATAAAACCCCTTCATAGATTTGTATTTAACAATAATGTCCTTGAGTATCTTGTTCAAGGCATGGCCGATATGTATATGTCCATTTGCGTAAGGAGGTCCGTCGTGGAGGATATAATGGTTATTATTCTTGTTCTTTCTTTGAAGCTTTTCGTATATTTTCTTTTCTTTCCAGAATGCGATTATTGCAGGTTCCCTCTGCGCGAGATTTGCCTTCATCGGGAAATCTGTTTGTGGAAGATTCAGGGTATCTTTGTAATTTATTAAACCTGTTTGTTTTCCCGAGTCTGACATCCTTATTTTTGTTCTTCCTTCTTTGAACGTTCAGCGATTATTTTTTGTGCAAGATGGCTCGGTACTTCTTCATAATGTGAGAATTCCATTGAATAGAGACCCCTGCCAGAAGTAAGGCTGTGCAATTGATTTGCATATGTAAGCATTTCAGACATGGGAACGAGTGCGGTTATCTTCTGGTTGCCACCTGCCTGCGGCTCAACTCCCTGTACCCTTCCCCTTTTTGAATTTAGGTCACCTATTATTGCGCCGAGGGTATCATCCGGTGTTACAACCTCAACCTTCATGATAGGTTCAAGTAATACAGGTTTTGCATCCTGTATAGCCTTTTTTAATGCCATAGAGCCTGCTATCTTGAATGCCATTTCAGATGAGTCAACCGAGTGGTAGGAGCCATCATAAAGGGTTGCCTTTAAATCAACAATCGGATAACCTGCAATAACACCTTCGTGCATTGTTTCTATGATGCCTTTTTCTACAGCAGGTATATACTGTCTCGGAATAGCACCGCCGACAATTTTATCCACAAATTCATATCCACCACCTCTCGGAAGAGGTGCTATTTCTATATGGCAATCGCCATACTGTCCACGACCACCTGATTGTTTTTTATATTTTCCTTGTGCCCTCGCAGAAACCTTGATTGTTTCTCTGTAAGGGACTTTCGGGGTTTTCATTAGAACATCTACCCCGAATTTCCTCTTCAGCCGTTCTAAGGTGACCTCAAGGTGTACCTGTCCCATACCAGAAAAGATCATCTCTTTGGTCTCCTCCTCCCGCTGGAACTTCAGCGTAGGGTCTTCTTCGAGCATCTTCTGAATCCCTGAGCTTACTTTTTCTTCATCTCCTTTGCTTTTAGGCGCAATAGCATAAGAGATTATAGGGTCGGCGAATTTTACTTTTTCAAAGACAATCGGATTTGCCTCATCACAGAGTGTATCTCCTGTGGATGTCTCTTTGAGTTTTGCTACAACACCTATTTCTCCAGGGCCTATCATCTGTGCTGGAACCTGTTTTTTACCCATAAGATAAAAAATCTGGCCAACCCTTTCTTTTGCACCTATTGTTGAATTAAAGATAGTAGAGTCAGCTTTAAGTGTGCCCGAATAGACTCTGAATAAGGATAATCTTCCTGCATATGGATCAGCAATAGTCTTAAATACATACGCTGAGAAAGGTTCTGTCTTTAATGGTTTTTTCTCAATCTCTTTCCCATCCTTTGGATTTTTGCCTTTGATAGGTGAAATGCGAGCCATTTCTACAGGTGACGGAAGACAGAGAACAGACGCGTCAATTAAGAGTGGTATCGCTATATTCCTGCTCGCAGAACCACAAAGAACAGGTACAAACTTCTTTGTTATCGAACCTTCTCTTATACCCTTAAGTATCTCGTCAACTTTAATTTCTCCTCCTTCAAGATATCTTTCGAGTAGGGAATCGTCAGCCTCTGCAATCTTTTCAACGAGTTTCTTTCTGTATTCTTCAATCTCAGAAAGCATATCAGAAGGTATTTCGCATTCTTCTGTCTTTCCATTATTGAATTTAAGCCCCTTCATTTTTATCAAGTCAACAACGCCTACAAAACTATCTCCTGAACCTATTGGAACCTGGAGTGGAATCGCTTCTGTCTCAAAAGTCTTTTCAACCTCTCCTATTGCCATAAAGAAGTTTGCGTTTTCCTTGTCCATCTTATTTACAAAAACCACTCTCGGCAATTCAAATTCGTCTGCATATTTCCATATCTTTACTGTCTCTGCCTTAACACCCGAGAGCGCACTGACTATAACAACCACCCCATCGGTTATCTTGAGACATCCTCTTGCATCTTCAATAAAATTAATAAAACCAGGAGTATCTATCAAGTTAATCCTGTAGCCGTTCCAGTCAATGTAAGCAGGAGATGATGTAATTGTCAATTTTCGAACGATCTCTTCTGGTTCGTAGTCAGTTGTTGTGGTTCCGTCTTCAACACTGCCCAACCTGTCTATTGAACCAGAATTGTAAAGCATTGCCTCGACAAGGGTGGTCTTGCCAGCTCCACTATGTGCAATAATAGTTATATTGCGTATTTTTTCTACCTCAATATTTGCCATTAAATCCCTCCCCTGATATTTTAATTTAAATCAAAACCTTCTAATAATTATTTAGAATTTAGGATTTCAAATTCGGGATTTTCAATCATTGAGTATTTCCTCAACAACTGGCTCTAATTCTTTTTTTTCTAACCTCGTACTCCAGAATTTTATAATAATAAAAGATATAACAAACGCACCAACTCCGGAAATAGCAGAAACTATATCAGGCTCAAGATGGGGAAAATAGTTGCCTATAATCTTCCTGCCTATAACAGCACCTGTAACTAAAGCAATCGCGGGAATTCCATAAATAATTACCGAGCCTTTTAAATAAGAAAATGGTTTCATTACTACTGTTACCTTCTGCCCAACACAAGCATTAACAGGATTTAATGCCTTTATCTCCATAGATTGTTCGTCTGGTTTACATACACCCATTGTGCAGCCTTCGCAAGTACTTTTTTTTAGAAGACTGACTGTGGCGATTTGTCCCTCGATGCTTTTGATAACACCTATTTCCTTCACAGGTATAAAGTTTAACATATCATACATTTAAAAGTCCTGAGAGCGGGTACCTTTTGAAGAGTGTAATTAGACCTGACAGGCTGTTGAAAAAGTCTTAACATGACCAATTTGTCATGCTGAATTTATTTCAGCATCTCGTAAAATAAACCTCCCCGCCGCAGAGACGGCGGGGTAAATCGTGCTTTGTCATTCCTGCTTCCAGACTGTGTCACAATGTCATTCTGAGTCCCGAAGGCTTTCGGGACGGGGTATTGAAAATTTAATCAATAACTTATGAGACCCTGAAACAAGTTCAGGGTGACAGAAACAGACTTTTTCAATAGTCTGCTGATTATTGATAGTAATAGGGGATAGAGTGTTTGAATCATAAAAAATTTATGAATGATCCAGCTTAGTAATTTTTCTTTAATTCGAGCAGTACCTGTTTAGCTACAGACTTAAGGGTTTCGAAGACTCCTTTCCCTGTAGTAGCAACCGCCTCGAACCACTGGACATTTCGCTCATTCAGAACCTTGTCCATTTCCTCAACAGGGACAACATTGGGGAGGTCCCTTTTATTGTACTGCATTGTGAATGGAAGTTTTTCAAGTTCATAACCCTGTTCGGCAAGGTTTATCCGGAGATCATCTAAACTCTCGATATTGGAGTCCATTCTCTCCATCTGGCTATCAGCTACAAACACAACACCATCAACACCCTTCAGGATAAGTTTTCTGCTGGCAGCGTAAAAGACCTGTCCAGGGACGGTATAAAGATGAAATCTTACCTTGAATCCTTTTATATCACCCAGTGCTAAAGGCAGGAAGTCAAAAAAGAGTGTCCTTTCTGTCTCGGTTGCAAGAGATATGAGTTTTCCTTTTTGATCAGGATTTGTTTTTTTATAAATATACTGGAGATTTGTGGTTTTTCCACAAAGCCCCGGACCATAATAAACTATCTTACAGTTGATTTCTCTTGCAGAGTAATTTATAAAGGACACAGAATCTGTACCTACCTGAAAAGTTTGTCAATGTCTTCATCACTAATCTCAGCAAAAGGAGATTCTTCTAATTTTCCTTCAGCCTTTTCTTTCTCAGCCTTATGGCTTATTTCGTCAAATATCTTACAGAGGATTTCTGCCGTCTTTTTTACGCGTAGCCTTACAAGACCTAAAGACGACCGTTGATCAAAAATAACAACCAGGATAACCCTCTGACCGATGAGCGAGATGTGGATGTTGTCTTTTTCTCCTTCGTGAAATAAGACAGAGAATTCTTTTTCGCCCAAAAGTCTTGCGATTCCGCCTGTGGCTGCTATATTGCCTGCTGTAAGAGACGCCAGTGATGTAGTATCTATCTCACGTGTTTCCCCTGCTGATGCTATAAGCTGGCCATTTTTATCAACAAGGAAGACAACCTTTGAGTTTGACTGTTGATAAAGTTTCTGGAGCTCCGCATCAATTTTATGGAACTCCTCCTCATACATGACAAGATCAGAACCAATCATCGCTTTAACCCTATCATAATTAATAATTTATATCAAGAGATAGATATAGACTCCTCTTTTTGAAGTCTTTCCCATTCTTTATCTATGCCTTCCTGAAGTTTATTTATTGCCCATTCATTTTCAGGCTGAAAAAGATGTTTAAATCTGCCTTGTGGTTTGAGAAAATCTATAACAGCCTTTTTTTTCTTTGGTTTAAAGGTTATCTTCGTAGCACCATTTTCTACCTCATAAAGCGGCCAGTAGCATGTCTCAACAGCGAGCCTGCTCAGCATTATGGCATCGTCAGTCTTTGATCTCCATCCACGGTTGCACGGAGTGAGTATGTTTATAAATTTTGGGCCTTTAATCTCAAATGCCTTTTGTACCTTTTTCATTAGGTCCATCCAGTGGCTTGGAGATGCCTGTGCTGTGTATGGTATATTATGTGCCGCCATAATCTTTGTCAGGTTTTTTCTTTGCTCAGTCTTTCCCGGAATAACACTCCCTGCAGGTCTTGTTGTTGTATCAGCGCCAAAAGGTGTGGCGCTTGAACGCTGAATACCCGTATTCATATATGCTCCGTTGTCATAGCAAATATACAGCATGTCATGTCCACGCTCCATTGCACCTGAAAGGCTTTGAATTCCTATGTCGTATGTTCCGCCATCTCCACCGAATGCAACAAATTTTATTTCTTTGTCTATTTTCCCCTGCTTTTTCAGAGATCTATACATTGTTTCAACACCTGAAATAGTAGCAGCAGCATTCTCAAAGGCATTGTGGATCCAGGGAATCTTCCATGCAGTGTAATCAGATATACAGGTAGAAACTTCGAGACAACCTGTTGCATTTGATGCAATAACGGGGTAATCAGATGCGAGGAGAACCATCTTTACAACTATAGGAGCACCACAGCCTGCACACATCCTGTGGCCCGAAGATATCAATACTTCTTTTTTTGAAAGTTCTTTTAAACCCAGTTTTGTTGCCATGTTACCCCCTTACCCCAATATATTCTTTAAATGTTTTTATTTTGCCTGTTTTTACTATATCTGTAAGTTCATTAAGTGTAAGTTCAGCATGTTCAGGCATATAATCCCTTCCTCCGAGACCATATATCTTATTAATAAGAAGAGGTTTTTCCTTGTATGGATAAAGGCTTGTTGCGATGTCTAAAAACATTGGGCCGAAAGAGCCGCCAAACGCATCGGCACGGTCGAGCACACAGACAGCTTTAAGGTGTTTCAAAGCCTCACCTACTTCTTTGTAGGGGAACGGTCTGAATAATCTTGGTTTTAGTAAACCTGCCTTAATTCCTCTGTTTCTGAATTCATCAACCACATCCTTTGATGTACCGGCAGCAGAGTTAAGAATAACAATTCCTATTTCTGCATCGTCAAGTCTGTATGTCTCAAACAAGCCATATTTTCTGCCTGATATTTTCTCAAAATCTGCGGCTACTTCCATGACAACCTTTGAAACCTTTGACATAACCTCATCCTGCGCTTTTCTGAACTCCATATAATAATCAGGAAGTATCAAAGGCCCATAACTAATAGGATGTTCTGTATTAAGAAGGGGGTTTAACTGTCTGAATTCTCCAACAAAATTTTTGACATCTTCATCCTCAAGATAGTTAATAACACCAATGGAGTGTCCTATAATAAATCCATCATAACATATCATTGCAGGAAGTCTTATATCCATGTGCTCTGCAATACGAAATGCCTGTACTGTATTGTCATATGCCTCTTGAGCATTTTCAGACCATAACTGTATCCATCCTGCATCCCTCGCCCCCATTGCATCAGAATGGTCGCAATGAATATTTAAGGGCGCTGAGAGCGCCCTGTTTACAACTGGCATAACTATAGGGAGTCTTAACCCAGAAGCAATAAATAAGATTTCCCACATAAGGGCAAGCCCCTGTGATGATGTTGCAGTTGCAACTCTCCCCCCACCAGCCGACGCCCCGACGCAGGCGCTCATAGCACTATGCTCACTTTCAACAAGAATAAGCTCTGTTTTAACTTTGCCATTTGAAACAAAGCTGGAGAATCTCTGCATCAGTTCAGTCTGAGGAGTAATTGGATATGCTGCGCAAACATCAGGATTTATCTGCCTCAATGCATTGGCAACTCCCTCATTGCCGGTTACAGCCATAATCTTTGCCATTATTTTTCCTCCTCTGCCATAACAATTGCCTTTTCCCCTTTTTTACCAGGACATTCGAGTGCGCATATCCCGCAGCCTTTGCAGTAATCATAGTCAAATTCAGCCCTTTTGCCATCCTTTACCTTTATTGCCATATCAGGACAATACAACCAGCAGAAAAGGCAATGTATGCAATTTTCTTTCTTCCATACGGGTTTAAAAGATCTCCATGAACCTGTCTTGAATTCAACTGCGTTCCCTGCATCGAGGATGACTGCCCCCGGTGTAACTTCTTTCCATCCTTTTAGTTTCATCCTTCCTTTACCTCCTCATAACCCCGCCTTGTTGCCTCAAGATTTCCATCTATTATCTTCTGAGAAAACTTTTTGCCAAAGCTTTTCCTTACATCTTCTAAGAGATGCTCAAGACTGACAAGTGCGGTTACTTTGCATACTGCACCGAGCATGGAAGAATTGGGGAGAGCCTTTCCGAAGCACTCTAAAGCAATTTTAGTTGCATCTACTGTAAAAACTTTTTGGCTGGGTTTTGCATTTAATTTTGCCCTTATCTCTTCTGGCTTTTTTGAGGTGTTAACAATAAATATTGTATTTTCTGCAGCTCCCTCTGCAATATTAACGCTGTCGAGCAATGTAGCATCAACAACACTTATAACATTGGGATGTAGTACAGGGCAGTGCATTCTGATTTCTTTTGAGCTAATCCGATTATATGCCCTTAATGGCGCACCTGACCTTTCAGGACCATATTCAGGGAATGCCTGTACATGTCTTCCACCGCTTATACAGGCGTCTGCAAGTACTTTTGCAGCAGTAACTGTTCCCTGACCTCCTCTACCATGCCACCTAATTTCTAATGTTTCAGCCATTTTTTACCCCTCCAAAAGAATTTGACATTAGATTTTAGACGATTATCATTTCATTTTTCAAGTTTTTGTAATTATTTTATAAATATGTGAAATAATCTGTTGTTATGTAGTGGTGTATAATAATTATAACAATATGTATGTTTATCTAAATGGAAAGATTGTGCATTCTAAAGAAGCGGTGGTTTCTGTTTTTGACCATGGGTTCCTTTATGGAGATGGGGTTTATGAGACCATAAGGGTTTATGATGGAGTAATATTTATGCTCGAGGAACATCTGGAAAGACTTTATCGGTCTGCATCAATGATAGGACTTACTATTCCTCTTGAAACTGATCTCCTTAAAATTTCAATATATGAAACCCTTATCGCAAACTCTCTTAAAAATGCCTATGTAAGACTAAGTGTATCGAGAGGCAAAGGAGAGATCGGCATTGATCCTGAATTATGTCCTGAACCCACAATTGTGGTCATTGCGCAGGCGTCAAAGGAGTATCCAAAAACTTTCTATGAAAAAGGCATAAATCTTATCATAGCTCAAACGAGAAGAAACGCGAGAGAGGCGATAAATCCCCAAATAAAGTCTCTAAACTTTCTTAACAATATATTGGCAAAGATTGAGGCAAGAAAAAGGGGTGCTTATGAGGCATTAATGTTGAATATCCACGGAAAGCTCGCAGAAGGCACTATCAGCAATGTGTTTTTCTATAAGGACAGCATCCTCTGTACGCCGTCTGTTGACTGCGGAATACTTGATGGTATAACAAGAGGTATGGTTTTAAATATTGCCTCACGAGAGAATTTGAAGATAGAAGAGGGCAAATTTAACAAGAAAGATATTTACTCTGCTGATGAGGTTTTTATTACAAATACATCGCTTGAGGTTATGCCGGTATCACGGGTGGATGATTCCAACTATAAAATAGGCAACATAACAAGATTGCTCCATAAAGCATATAAGGAGGAAGTAAAGGCATACATAGCAAATGTTAAGTCAGAAGGTCCTTCTCTCTGGGCGAAGGATGAATAGGAAGTGAGCTAAAACATATTTCAACACCTTCTGGAAACGTTATTAACCCAAAAATACAATTAATTTATTGGCAGTCAGGCATATGTGCAGAAAAAGCTTTACCAGCAGCACCGTTGTAGGCGGTTTGATTATTTTAAATAAACCATCACGTTTTCATTCTTGCAATATGATACCTTTAATACCCAATAATACCCAAATTCTGCTTTGTAAAGGTTTTTATGCATATGTGCCTGACTTAATTACTATTTAATTGCATTTTTGGGTTAATATGCTCCTTCAGCTTTTGTAACTACCCTGATTGTTTTAAAGATTATTACAAGATCAAGCCATAGTGACCAGTTCATGATATACCATGCGTCGAGTTTTACTCTGTATCTATAATTTGTAGTGCTCCTTCCGGAAACCTGCCATAGCCCAGTTATGCCGGGATTTGCACTGCAAATTGTATGAACACTCTCCCCTAATTCAGCCCTTTCTCTTGGAAGATAAGGTCTTGGCCCTACAAGGCTCATCTCGCCCTTGATAACATTGAATATCTGCGGAAGTTCATCGAGCGATGTTTTTCTGAGAAAACGACCTACCTTTGTTATCCTCGGATCATTTTTCAGTTTCCAGTTATCCTGCCATTCCCTGCGAAGGTCTTCGTTCTTACCTAATATATCTATCAATCTTTCCTCTGCATCTTTGTACATTGTTCTGAATTTATAGCACCTGAAGATTTTCCCATTTCTGCCAATCCTCTCTTGGGCATATATGGCAGGTCCGGAGGTGTCTAATTTTATTATTATCCCAATAATTCCGATAAATGGTAAAACAAAGGGCATGGAGATTATGCCGACCATAATATCAAAAAGTCTTTTTGAAAACCTGTTTGTTATTGATTTCAGATTATTTTTGATATTCAGCAGAAATATCTCTTCGCGGAAAAGATGGAAGAGATCCGTGTTTAACAACGCTATACCCTTGAGATCAGGGATAACTATGGTATTAGTGGCGTACTGTTGGATACGAGCTGTCAGTGCAGATAGTTTTTCAGGTGAAAGAGAAGGTATTGCAATTATAACTGTTCTAATACCCAACTCTTTTATAAACTTGGGAAAGTGAGATAACCTTCCAAATACCTTTTTGCCATTAATTATTATCCCTTTTTTTTGTTTATTATCATCCAGAAATCCGATAATATCGTATCCCATATGTTTTTCTCTCTGAAGTCCCTCCAGTACCAATTTGCCGGCATTTCCTGCACCGAGTATTAATACCCTTTCCCTCCATATACCCAGTTTATAAAGAACCTTCTTACCCCAGAGGCGGAATAGGGGGAATATAAAGATGGATAAAAACCACAATCCTAATAGCACAAGCCGTGAAATTTTGTCACTCATCTTGCCCAGTGTTACAATGGCCATTATTGTAATAATCGCCAGTGAAATAGATTTTATTAGGTACCATACCTCATCCCAGAAGGGAAGATTACGGACATAAACTGTTTCATAGGCAATAAAAAATATAAATATAGCAGGAATCCACCACAATGACACAAAGTACATAAAGTTAAAAACTGGCAAATGAGGGAGAAAAGAATCCATAATCTCTGCCCTTAATATCCATGCTGTAAAAAGAGAGGCATAGAAGGCAGAAATGTCAATGATGATAAGACAGAAAACCTGAAATAGTTTTTTTATCAACTTAATTATCTCTATCATGCTTTAGACAATTTAAATCCTTTTATATAAATAATGACTGATGTAAAGATAATACCGGATGAATCTATGAGCCAGTCATATAATGAACCTGTCCTTGAAGGGATGAATGCCTGGGAAAATTCATCGAGGAATCCATAACTAATCGAAATCAATCCTGCATAGAATATCCATTTCCAATAAAATATCTTGGTCTTCCCGCGAAATGCTCGGAATAAAAGAAGGGTGAGAAAACCATAACTAATAAAATGAGAAGCCTTGCGAACAAGTTCATGCAAGGTATCCAATGTATATTGGCTTGCATTAGGCATCAATAATTTTATTAGAGGGATAATAATAAAGGATGTGCTGTCTGCAGTCAGGGCATCATTCGTAGGGAACATAAAACCCATCCATATCAAGGGTGGTAACCAGTAGGCAATAAAATATTTCATTCAGCAGCACACCCGTCCAAGAAAATTTTATATAAGAGGCTAAATGCCTCATAAACACACTGAATCGACATGATTATTTATCTATCAAACCTCTTTATTTGTATATAATTCTTTTATGGATAACTCTCATATGATGTTATTTAGAAAGCATTATGCTTTCTTTTTAAGGTGTCGTCATTGTGTTTCTTCAGCACCCAGCCTCTTACCTGTTTCTGCTATTTTGGACAGCTATGGATTCAGCAGCCATTTTAAAAATATTTCATAATAAAATGCATTATATCTTTTATGTTCAGATCATTGTTAATATTAATAGGAACCGATATAAATAAATGTGCATCATCATATGTGTGCATCCCTCTGAAATAAGTGGTTCCAAAAATACTATCTTTATTTATAGCTCCTTTTAAATCAAATCCATAATTTGGTAAAAGATAGATATCCGGTGCATCCTCAACATAATCGCCCTGAAATATCTCATTTTTACTATAAATTTGCTTTATAATTTTTTGACCTTCAAAGGTGATCTCACCAAATTTTGTTTTCAATTCATCTATTATCGCTTCTTTATCTGATTTCTTTACTCTCCCCTTGCTAAACTTCCCTTCTTCATGAATATAAATCCTTGAAGGATCGAGACAGAATGCCTTTGAATCAGGATTTATGCCCTTTAAGCCATCAACCCTGTCAATTTTAAGATAGCCATTCTCGATAAGCCATCTATTAAGATAGAGTTCTGTCTTTATGGTTGTAAAACCATGATCAGAACATGTTAAGAATAATGCACCATCCTTCTTAGCCTTTTGGGCCATTAAGCCTATAAAGCTATCGAGTTGTTTATAAAATTTTTCAAATATATGAAAATATCTGCCGTTGCTGGCTGAATCAAAAAAGAAGTGATGGAGGCGATCGGTCTCTGTAATTGTACCAATAAACAGTTGCCATTCCTCGTTTTCATAGAGGTATTCAATGGTTTTTTGCCTTTTTTCAAAGGTATCAAAAAGATCGCTAAAGAAGGCATCTGGATTTTCAGGAGCCAGTTTAGCATCCACATCAAGCTTATAACCTGTTTCCTTAAGGTAGTTAAAAACTCTTTCTGGATAAGTAGCCTTTTTCATATCAATAGCAACAAAACCACTAACCATTACGCCGTTCATGGGCCGAGCAGGATAAGTCTGGGGAATGTTAAAAGCTATTGTTTTTATATCTTCACGTTCCCAGAAAGGTCTTGCTTTTAGAGAATTAAAATTAGAAAATATATATTCATAAGTCTGTTTATCTATTTCCATGAAACCAAATACACCATGTTCGCCCGGGTTTTTACCTGTCATAAAACTTGACCATGCAACAGAAGATACCTCAGGAAGGGTAGAATTCATTTTATATAGGTTCCCTGTTTTACAAAGTTCAGCAAACTTAGGCATTATTCCCTTTTCAATATAGTTGATAAGAAGCGAATAGGGGATGCCATCCAATCCCATTACAACAACTTTTTTATCTTTTTTAGTTTTCTTTAAAATGCTAAACATTTAATCCCCTACATATACCCTAAAGCCCTTAACTGCTCCATAACTTTTTCTTTTTCCTGCCCTCTGCCTACCCTTTCAGGTGTATTTTCGAGGTCCTGCATCCATGCCGGTATATCCGACGCTTTACCTGTTGCACACTTTGCTCCGAGAGAACGATAGCCGAGCTTATATAATTTATTAAAAGGAATATCATATTTAAAGATAGCAATCCATATGTCTCTTTCTCTAAAATGTAAAATAGGTTGTACCCTCACATGTGCGGGATTAGTCCTTATACTGAAATATTCTTCTTCTTTTCTTGCTATCTGTTCATCCCATCGTATAGCTGTAGAAAGTGCCTTGATATTATTTTTTTCAATAAACTCCCTCATTGGAATAGTTTTCATCAGGTGATTGCAGACTGTCGAGTCAGGGATAAACTGAAATTCTGGTTCAGAAAATCCCATTTCTTTAAGGGCATTTTTATTTATATCATTAAGTGAAGATATTTTAATAATATCTCCTATTTCTTTAGCTTTAGAACTTACATCTTCATTTTTAAGAAATGCTATTTCAAGAGACCATTTTTGTTTTATGTAGTTAATAAACTCCCTTATTTCATCAAAGACATCTCCTTCGTCAATAAACATACAAATTGGCAGTTTAATTCCCATTTCATTACAAACCTCTTTGAACATCCATAAATTCGTTGTGCTGTCTTTGCCTCCTGTTATTGCTATGCTTATATTATCAATACCAAACCTGGCAATAGCTTCTCTAATGACAGATTTTGATTTTTCTGTCTTTTGATCAATATGAAGATTTTGAAGACTTTCTCTTTCGTGAATTTCCATTTTTGCTTCTACTCCTTATCTCAGTTTTTAGGGTAAAATTCTTGATGTTTTGAGCCTTTTTGCTGATATAGCCCAATATTAACCCCAATAAGGCAGACATTGCTCGAAAATTTCTTTAACTCGATGAATTATTAAATTATCCAAATTCGTTCAATAAATAAAAATATTCGTAAAACCATCAGTTAAAGGTACACTAAGGTATCGAAAAATTAATTTTCTCACAACATCTGCCTTATTTTAAATGCATTATTTGGGTTATTCTCACGCACTAAACCAGTTTAAAGTGCCTTATACAACGATGTCAAGACAGGGGATAAAGAAAGTGGATATCATTTTTATAAAGCAAAAACTATCTTAAAGCGGCAGATATGCCTTTGGATTAAGATCAAGTCCTGCTATGTTTTTTGTTATGAAATGATGATATCCGGCTGCTGCTATCATGGCTGCGTTATCTGTACATAATGAAACAGATGGTATGAATATCTCCACTTCTCTTTCTTCTGCCATCTCTTTTATTCTCTCACGCAACTCATGGTTAGAAGCCACACCACCTGAAAGCATAACCCGGTTAATGTGTTCTTTCTTAATTGCCCATTCTGTCTTTCTCACAAGCACATCAACTACAGACGCCTGAAAAGATGCCGCTATATCCTTAATCAGTTCGGAATTGGGAGTTTGCTTCTGGCTTCTGAGTTCTGTCTTTAGATAATTTAACACTGCTGTCTTTATGCCGCTGAAGCTGAAATCGAGGGATTCTGGAAGGTATGCACGTGGAAAATTTATAGCATCAGGATTTCCATCCTGTGCAAGTTTATCAATAATCGGTCCGCCGGGATACCCAAGACCGAGCAACTTCGAGACTTTATCATAAGCCTCACCTGCTGCATCGTCCCTTGTCCTGCCGAGATCTCTATACCTGCCAAAACCATCAACCCTATAAAGGCATGTATGTCCACCTGAGACGATTAAAGCTATGAATGGGAAAGTAGGTGCTACTTCTTCAAGAAACGCTGAGAATACATGCCCTTCAAGATGATTTACTGCAACGAGTGGGATTGACTTTGAGTAACAAATAGCCTTTGCAAAAGAACACCCTACAAGCAGGGAACCTATCAGACCAGGACCATTGCACACAGCAACAGCAGTCAAATCCCTGAGATTAATATCTGCAACTCTTAATGCCTCATCAACAACAGGCAATATCATTTCCACATGCTTACGAGATGCAAGTTCAGGAACAATACCCCCATATTTTTTGTGTATCTCTGTCTGGCTCGAGATAATATTAGAGATTATCTTTGTGCCATTTTCTACTACAGACGCTGAGGTATCATCACACGAGGTATCTATGCCGAGTATAAGCATGCCTTATAAATTCTGCTCGTATATAGAGATGTCCTTTGGGAATAAGGGGGTAAATAATCTATCTTCTAAACCTGTATTAATTTTTATATCCTTGAGGATTATCTCCACTTTGTTTGAATAAGAATCGTTTATGATAAAGGAACTTATGGGGAAATCACCCTTAGAAAGTTCTAACTCTATAGACAGTATGCCCATCATATGTTTTTTGGGTTTGAGCAATAGTTTTTTGTTTTTCTTTGACACATAAAATTCTTCCTGTATATTCCCAAATCCGCTTAGGATGGCTATCGGTGCCCTCCCATACGTATCCTTATCAAAATCACCTCTGAACGCCTGTTTTTCTCTCTTTTGATATATGATTATCTCATTATTATTAATCAGAACCTCCTGACCAGCCTCTCCATCATAATTCCATCTCATACAGGGCTGTTTTATGAAGAACTGACCTGTATATGTATCAGTGCGATTTAAATCTTTAATATGGCTTTTCTGGACAAAATTTCCCTTTAAATCTTTAATATTCTCATACGCCTTCTGGATTTTTATAATATCTTCTTCTACTGTTGAGGCTATTACAGAAACAGCAAAAATAGAGGTTAAGACTAAACAAAAACATATCATAACAGCAAGATTATCCCTCAGCCATCTGCTAAATTCCTTTTTAAGTTTTTTCATAAAACAAGATTTTACCCTCCAAAAATGCATCATCTAAATTAAAGCATAACATATGGAAAAATTCCCTTACAACAATATATGGGAAAAACATCTGGAGAAATGCCTGCCTGCAAGAACTTAGATTGCTCCTATCTTTGATGAGATAATCAAACCTTAAGATATTTGACCGGATGCCAAGGAATCCTTTAAAATGCAAAGTGAGCGGATGCGAGCGAATGTAAATATTCCTTATTTCCTCGCATTTCGTGCCAAATCAATCATGCGAGAGTGGCGGAACTGGCAGACGCGCTGGACTTAGGATCCAGTGGGTAAAACCGTAGGGGTTCAACTCCCCTCTCTCGCACCAATAATAAAATTCAATAACTTAAAAACTTCTTCAGTCGTTTCGCAACGAGTCTATATATCTCTTCTTTATCACGTTTGCCTATGCCGAAAATTTCTATTACCTCAATGTAAACCCCCAATATCCTATAAACAATGCGATACTTCTTCTTGTGAAAATAGAGCTTGTAAAAACCCGTTAAGTCAATTCCAAATTTATTACCCAGTGGCTTGCCCAAGAATGGATTTTCAGAAAGGGCATCTATCTTTTTAGTTGCTTCTCTTTGTAATGACTTATCGAGGCTCTTAAAATCGCTTTCAGCATCGGGGATGAATTCAATCTTATAAGCCATGTCTCTTTTTTATTTTTCCCCAGTGTATATTTTTAGAGCGGTCATAGTCCTTTAGTCTTCTTTCCACTATCTCAGCTATCTCAAGATGTTCAAGTATCTCTTCTGCCTGTTTTAAAAGTTCATATTCATCTGCAGAGAGAATCACCGCTGCCATTTCGTTGTTCCTGAGAACATATAAAGGCTCTCCTGTCTCGGATACTTCCCTGAGCTTTTGCGTAAGTTCTTTCTGTAATTTACCAACAGGGACCATTTTTTCGGTATTAACCAGCATGTCTCACCTCAAATAAATTTTATACATAATATTATACATAAAATATTACTTATGTCAATAACCTGTGTTTTGGAAAAGTCATCTAAAAGCGTTCTAAAATCTTTGATTCCTGTTTTGATTTTTCTAATCCTTGCAAGGAAGCCTCGACTTTTAGTCAGGGGACTTTACTATCTCCAATTTTGGGAACAATATGGGCTTTTTTAATATATTCTTCTATTGAAAAAAGGGCATTTAATTCTTCCCCTGCAATTTGTTGCAGCCGGACAAGTTTTTCATGCAGGATATTTCTGCTAAGGCGGCGACAGGTAAAATTTACACAGATTACAGGACGCGCGCGCAGAGAACACCCTTGTTCTGTAAGGAAACAGCAGAGATTGGGGTCTCGTGTCTGTATACAAATAGATTTTCCCAGTAAAAGATTAATCAACAAAAGTATGCTGTCACACTTATGTCCTGTTCTTTCACCGCAACATGTCCCTTCGCCATTGGCAGCGCAATCAGCACATTCCATTGTTACACCACTGGCAATCATCTCTTTTTGTGTGGCTTCAATATTTTTATCCAGTTTGATTAGTAAAGCCTTAAACTTTTGGTCATTAAAAAACGTTTGACCAATAGTCTTATGAAGATGGCAGGCAAATTCTATTTTTTGGGCAATTACATTCTTAGTGGTTTCGGTGTATATACTCATCTACGCCAGTCTGCGACCTTAATCTTTGATAAATAACATCGGCTATTTTGAAGAGATTGACCGTGTCTTCTTTGTTATATGTTATGAGTAAATCCAGTGCCTCAGTACCCCCTTTTTTTGCAAATTCCCATAATCTCACAGCATCATAGCCATTCATTCCCCTTACGGACTCATCTCTTTCAATCCCGAGATCTGTCTCAAGCCTCTTAAGCCCACCTTTAAATCCAAGCCTTCTTGAACCAAAACAGATATCAAAATGGGGGATATCAAACTTCATGTCAGGAATTGCTCTCTTAATAAAAGGGACATCAAAAACAGCACCATAAAAGGTTATGAGATATTTGTATCTCGATAGTTCCTTATTAAGATTCTCTTTTGTGAGATTTACATTTTTTACAAAACATTTATAGTCATAGCCGTCATATAAGCCCACAATTGTTACATATCCTCCTCTTTCTGGCATAAAGCCGTTTGTTTCTATGTCCAGACATGCTGCCTCATCCTTGAAGATATCAAAAAGCCTCCAGTGGTCTCTTTTTTTGAGATTGTTTGCGAAGTAAGTAGCATTACCGACAGAGAGTTCTCTTGATGCGAGTGTTAAATACTCATCAAAAAAGCGTTTTTTATCAGGACTTATAAAATTCAAATCATGGGCACTTAAGAAATCATCCCATGTCAATATCCCCTCTCTCCAGAGCCTTTTTTCGAGCTTCTCACCTATACCATTTAATATGCTGAATGTATTTTTTATCACAAGTGTATTATACCTTACTCGTAGATATTAATGTCTCTTGCAGATTTCAGAGGTGATTTAAAGGTTACAGAGTCAGGCTCAGGAATAATTTTCAAGTTTTTGCAGACCCTCGGCTGCTCGTTCATTAGCTGGATTACTCTTTAGTGCCTTTTCAAAGGTATTTTTTGCCCTAAGATTGAATCCGAGCTGCAGATAAACGTGGCCAAGTTCCGCCATGTAATCAGTATTATTCGGGTTAATTTTAAGTGCGTGATTAAAAGCCTTTTCTGCCTCATGAAATTTTTTCTCGGTTGCAAATGCAAGACCTGTATAGAAATGATAATCCGGTATCGAGCTATCAAGATAAGAGGCTTGTCCAAATAGTTCTAATGCCTCAGTATAAGCCCCTTTTTTGAATGCCTCTTTGCCTTCCCTGAATCTTATCTTTGCGGTCTCTATATTATTATTCTCTATTTTCGTATGCCCGGTAGATAGCCTGTGGTCATATTCCTTTCTTGTCTTGAGGTCAGAGAGCGTCTTATATGCTTCAGTTATCTGAGAAAATATTGCGTTCAATTTGTCCTTTATGGTCTCAGAATGTAATGAGAAGTGTCTGTCAGGATGAAATTCTTTTGCTACTTTATAAAATGCCTGTTTAATATTATCCTGAGTAGCCCGTTTATCAATGTTGAGGATATTATAATAATCTATTGTTTTAAGTCTTTTATATATATCTTCAACCTTTTCCATAAAGGCTGAATCTTCCACCATTTCTGTTTCCCGTGTTATTCCTTCCTGCGTCTCAGCTTCTGCTAACTCCTCCTCTGCAACCTCGATTATCCTTGTGCTGATCAGGGCATAGAGGGTTTTCATTGTCTGGAAATTATCTAGTTGTGATGAGGAAAGAATCTCCTGTATATTGCGTTTGCCATCTATCAGAGAGAGGATATCCTTATCGCTCCTGTCAAGATTGATGTGCTGAAACAGATTCAAGGGATCAACAGAGAAATAAGGTATCATATCCATTGAAGGGAGGGAATTTTTAATATATTTAAAACTGCTGATTCTCTTTATTCCGCGATAGATGAGGTTCGCAGTACTGAGTTTAAGTGTTATCACCTCATCTGAAGGAAGGAGACCTTCTAAAAATATAAACTCTCCATCTTCCCATTGAAATAGACTTAGTATAATCTCCTCAACTTGATGCCTTACTGCCCATGGTAGTTCTTGAGCCTTAAGATATCCAAGTTCAACGAGAATCGTACCCTGACGCCTTCCTGTTTTTTTTATCATATCACTTGATTGATTATACTGATCAATTGTTATCTTTCCAGCCCTTAGCAGAACCTCTCCGAGACGGTCATCTTCATGGTTAGATGTAGCAAATACCGAATCACCATTTTTTATGTATATCCTTTTAGAGATCGGAGCATTTTTTATCTCAAGGATGCCATTCTTCCTACTCCTCTGAAGGTCTAATAAGATGTCAGCGAGTGGGTATTGGTTTAAATGACCTGAAATTGATACTCTTTCTATGCCAAGCCTTAGATGTGAGTTATCTTTTCTGGACCATATAATCTTACCCTCAATATCCATATTGAGGTCTTCTATCTTTATCTCAATAGCAGATCCCTCTGGCAAAGAGGACATGTTTTCAACAAAAAATCCAAGTCCGTCCAATGAAAAGTCAAGGGTTGTGGCTTTAAAAGAATTTCCTTTAACTGATAGGGTGGCTTCGGATTTGCGTTTGTATCTTTTAAACCGCCTTCTTTCTTTATCTGAAGACATATAAAAAAAGTATATTAAATCAAGTCTATAAAAGCAAACTTTAGCCTAAGATATTTATTTTATGAGCAAGGCATCCTGCGCCAAAACCATTATCTATGTTCATTACCGCAATACCCGGGACACAGGAATTCAACATCGCAAAGAGTGCAGTCAGTCCTTTAAGGCTTGTGCCATAACCAACCGACGTTGGAACAGCGATAATCGGTTTGTCCACAAGTCCGCCAACAACAGAGGGTAAGGCGCCTTCCATCCCTGCAACAACTATAATTACCGTTGCAGAACTAAGGGATTTTTTAGCGCTCATAAGTCTGTGTATCCCTGCAACGCCAATGTCATAAACAGTCTCGACCCTGCTTCCAAGAAATGAGGCTGTAATAGCAGCCTCTTCCGCAACTGGTATGTCAGACGTCCCTGCTGAAATTATAAGGATATGACCTTTTTTCTTTTTCTCTTCATTAGCCGAGATTGCTTTTGATAAATTATAAAATACCGCAGTTTTAATCTTAAGTCCATCGCATATCTCTTTTGAGGCTTTTGTAATCAGCAGCCTTCTGCTTTTTTTATATATAGAATGCGCAATGGAAATAACATCTTCTTTTTTTTTACCCTCGGCAAATATTACCTCCGGGATCCCCTGTCTTATATGTCTGTGATGGTCAATCTTAGCAAATGAAAGGTCTTCATACGGAAGGTGTTTTAAATTATCGAATGCAGTATTTACGCTTAAATTCCCTGATTGAACAGATTTAAGGATTTTTTTTATTTTTGAACTATCCATAGAATTCTGCTTTTAATGACCTTTCCATCAGGTCTTTGACAGCAAGAGAGGGATATTTATCCTCATAAATGACCTTATATATCTGCTCTACAATCGGCATCTCGACATTATATTTTTTTGAAAGCTCATATGCGGATTCCGCAGTAGTTACTCCTTCTGCAACACTTTTTGTCTGAGACAGGATATCCTTAATCTTTAAACCCTCTCCGAGTTTGACGCCTACAGTATAATTTCTTGACAGAGGGCTTGTGCAGGTGAGTACCAGATCTCCTATTCCGCTGAGTCCTGAAAATGTCCTTTGCCTTGCACCCATAGCAACCCCCAGCCTTGTCATTTCAGCAAGTCCTCTTGTTATAAGAGATGCCCTTGCATTGTTGCCAAGTCCCAGGCTATCAGATATCCCTGCTGCTATTGCCATCACATTTTTTAAGGCTCCTCCTAATTCTACGCCGAGCATATCATCATGTGTGTAAACCCTGAAGTTGTTTATATTGAATATCTCCTGAAGTATAAGCCCTGTATCTTTATTTTCTGTTGCGAGGGTAACAGCAGTAGGGAGTTTTTTCATAACCTCTTTTGCAAAACTCGGTCCTGAAAGCACAGCAACAGAATGGGATGAAAGCTCCCTCAGAATGGATGAGACACTCATCAGAGTTCCTCTCTCTATACCCTTGGATACACTGATGATTATTGCTTCATCGAGCATGAATTGAAAGGCTTCTTTGAATACTGTCCTTGTATATTGTGAAGGAACAGCATTCACTACATATCGTGCCTTTTTTAGGGAATCTTCAATGTTATGCGTAATCCTGATACGCTCAGGAATAGTGACATCTGGCAGGTAAACCCTGTTTATACGGGTAGTATCTATTTCTTCTGCAAGGTCTTTCTCGAATACCCACAAGGTTATATCATAACCTTTGTCAGCCAAAAGGCATGCAAGGGTTGTACCCCAGCTTCCAGCACCTATGACAGATATATAACTCATTTTTAAATACCTATATGATACACTATTCATGATTCACGAAACACGTTTTTTTGGGATTTTTCAATCTTTGCCCACGTATCCTTCAATTGCACAATACGGTTAAATATCAGTTTCCCATCTAAAGAATCAGGATCAACGCAGAAATAGGCCAGTCTTTCAAACTGATACCTACTTCCCGGTTTTGCATTTTTCAGTCCCGGTTCAACATAGCAAGGCTTCAATACCACAAGTGAGTTTGGATTTAAATAAGATTTGAAGTCTGTGCCTTCCTCTGTATCACCCGGGTCTGGTTTTATAAAGAGATGATCGTAAAGGTGCGCCTCAGCTTCGATCGCATGCATAGCAGATACCCAGTGCAATGTTGCCTTTACCTTTCGACTATCTGGCGCATCTCCTCCTCGTGTTGCAGGGTCATAAGTGCACTGTAGCTCAATTACTTCGCCTGTTTTTTCATCCTTAACCACTCCCACACATCTGATAAAATATGCGTAACGCAGTCTTACCTCCCGGCCAGGTGCAAGTCTGAAAAACTGTTTTGGGGGATCTTCGCGGAAATCATCCTTTTCAATATATAGGATTCTCGAAAAGGGGATTTTTCGTGTTCCCATGGTCGGGTCCTCTGGATTATTTACTGCATCTAATTCTTCTACAAGTTCTTCAGGATAATTAATTATAACAACCCGAAGTGGACGTATTACTCCCATAACACGAGGTGTCTGTTTATTTAAATCTTCACGGAGACAGTGTTCAAGAAGTGCGATGTCTACCATACTATCTCTTTTAGCCACTCCGATGTGGTTGCAAAAATTTCTGATTGACTCAGGGGTATAGCCGCGTCTGCGCAGCCCTGATATTGTTGGCAGCCGGGGGTCATCCCATCCGTTTACATATCCTTCTTCTACCAATTGTATAAGTTTCCTTTTACTCAGTACCGTATAGCTGAGATTGAGACGTGCAAACTCAATCTGTTGCGGATGATAGATACCCAACTGGTCAAGAAACCAGTCATATAAAGTCCTGTGGTCTTCAAATTCGAGGGTGCAGATAGAATGTGTAATCCTTTCAATGGAATCTGAAATACAATGGGCAAAATCATACATCGGGTATATGCACCATTTATCGCCTGTTCTGTGGTGGGATGTCTTTAAAATGCGATAGATAACTGGATCCCGCATATTCAAATTTCCTGACGCCATATCAATTTTCGCCCTGAGTGTGCGAGAGCCTTCTTCGAATTCTCCAGCCTTCATTCGTTCAAATAAGTCAAGGTTTTCCTCAATCGAACGATTACGATACGGACTTTCTCTGCCATGTTCTGTCAATGTGCCGCGGTATTGTCTGATTTCTTCTGGACTCAGGTCACAGACATAAGCTTTACCATCTTTGATCAACTGTACAGCATACTGATACATCTGCTCAAAATAGTCAGAGGCATAAAATAGACGGTCCTGCCAATCGAATCCGAGCCAGCGGACATCCTTTTTAATTGATTCCACATACTCGGCTTCTTCCTTTGTGGGATTGGTGTCATCAAACCTTAAATTGCAGAGACCTCTGTATTCAGCAGCAATGCCAAAATTGAGGCAGATGGATTTTGCGTGTCCAATATGCAGGTAGCCGTTCGGCTCAGGCGGAAACCGCGTGTTAACCCTCCCACCGTACTTATTGTTTTTCAGGTCTTCTTTTACGATTTCTCTGATAAAGTCAGATGGTTTAAAATCAGTTTCAATCATTAAGGAATAGTTTAACACATCCTGGCGTTTTGTTAGGTAGCTTGTTTATATTGAATCTTCTGTAATAGGCATAAAGTTTCTGAAGCCTATCTCCAATTTTCTATTTTTAGTCCATTAATTCTTTTAAAATGCTCAATATTATTTGTTACAAGGGTTGCGTTGTTTAACAGGGCAATGCTTGCTATTAGCAAGTCAGCGTCATCAAGTGTCTGTCCTTGTAATTCCAACTCAGTCTTTATCTTTCCGTATATAGCTGGGACACCGCTAAGTGTGTGAAGTGTCTTTATCTTTGTTTTTAATTCCGTAACTACAGCTAAATTCTTCTCCTTCTTCATAGATTTATATGCACCATAAAAAAGTTCACATTCGGTGATAACGGTGATAAGGATATTTCCCAATCCATGTCTGATTATAGATCTTTCAATATTTTCATTGCCCTTTAACCAGTATATGCAGCTGTCTGTATCAAGGATAAACTTATCCATCTCATTTTTTCCGCCTGATAAACCATTTCCTGTGAGTCTTTATATCCTTTATGATTTCTTCAGGCGTTCTCTCATCATCCCATCTGCCACAAAGACACGTCTTCTTCGTAGATACATGGTTATCGGGTGTATACAGATATTCATGAATAAGCTCTGTAATAATATTTTTCAATGTTTTATGATCTACAGCCGCCCTCTTTTTCAGCTCTCCGTGTATTTCGTCCGGAAGTTCTACAATTAACTTTCCCATTCTCGCCTCTTAAATTGTAGAATATATAATATTTAAATATTTGTCAATTTTAAGGCAACTGACATACTTCACTCGAAACTCTGCCCCTGAGTTAACATAGTAATAATGTGGGAAGTATCCCTTTATCTCTCTCTGTAGTAACCCATGTCCTGCTTGCATTTTCATAAATATCTCTCAAAAAACTCATTAATAATCTATAATTTTATCTCAGACCAAAAGCCGATTTGATCGAGTTTCATATAGTTCCTTCAACAATTTCCTGTCCTCTGCACGCAGATAAAATGTGTCTGTCGCCTTTCTTCTCTATTTGCATTCTAATTTATTTTTAATTACCTTAAGCGGCATAAATTTTGTCAATCTCCTTTGTATTTTTTAAACTCATTTATAAAGTTTCTTCGAGTTTCTTTTTAATTTCTCCTTTTTCAAGAACATCCTTCGCAGCTCCTGTAATAAGTATCGGTTTCTTGTTTATTTTATTTAAAATATCAGCGTGTTTTACATTAACATCAATAATATTTTTAATTTTTGATCTTTCGAGAACCGTATTTATATGGGTGTCCTGATAACCGTATCCTATAACAATACAAGCCTTTGCTTTTTGAGTAGCTCTGGAAAATTCATAAAATAAAGTCAAAAAAGGATCATCTGCCTGAATCTTGCTGCCCGGCCCTAAAACAAGTTCCGGCGTCTTATCTTTTGGAATTTCTGCAAGCTCGAGAATATTCCATTGCTCATCAGTAAACCACCTAAGTGACCCGTGCAATTTGTATAAGCTTATGCCGTTCTGCGGAATATTAAATAAGCCGGGTTGCCAAGTGTCATCGAACCCCGTTGTCAAAAAAATGCCTTTCATTCTGCAAGCATTCTCCATGCACAAATCGTAATTAAGGGTAAAGACTTTCAGCTGTCCTTGTTCAGGGATTAAATCAGCAATACGCGATAAATAATCAGGAGCAGAACTGCGCTGATACTTATTAAGGATATCTTTAACCAAGTTTCCGATTATATAAGGAAGGTGCCATACTTTCTCAAGCTGTTCACCAGAAAGATTGACATCGAACAACTTGTTACGTGGAGTCTTCGTAACCGTGGTGATTAGACGAATGTAATCGAAGAATATCTCATAATTATTGCCTGCTTCTTGGTCCACATCTGCAATGGCAGTAAAGATAGTGGAAAATGCATCCGTCTGATTTCCGTTAATATCTTTCATATAAAGTAGTTGCTCTCTTATACAGTGAGTTAATTCTTTTACTGTGGGCATGCCCGCATCTACTGATGCACCAGCCCCAAGCAAGAAAATAACATCTGATGAAGAATATTTTTGCTTGTTCATCTTCTCTCCTCCACAATCTCAATCTCCTTTGACGTGAGGCCATAGAGGTCATAGACCAGCTTAATTATTTCTGCTTCGAGGCGGGAGACATCGGGACTGTGGGGCTCAGATAATATTTTTTGCACACATTCAACAATACGAGCTTTTTGAGTATCAGAAGCTGTGACAACTGGAACCGTTCCAACATACATTGGTTTATACTCTAAGAATCCTCCGGAACGAACAGCAGCCTGTAAACTTATCCACCATTTACAAAGTGGGGAATTCAAAATAGCCAAAAGATATAAATCTGTAGTTGGGATTATGTTTGCTGGAGCACTTATATAGCTTAATGATGAATCATAGGCAAACTTCGGCTCCATGGCAAGGTTGCCCCATACTATTTTGGGCTTCTCAAATTCTTCATAGTAATCGGCTGCATATCTTTGAAGAGCATACCACTCATATCTTCCAGCTTCTGTGGGACTTCTTCTTTCTAATTGTTCTTTATGTTTTTTTAGATGCCTTAATATTGCTGGATAATCTTTTATATTGAAATGCCAAGGAATATAAAGAATGTATTGATGGTTATTGGCAGCTCGCCACTTCTTAATATCCCGTCCCTGCAAATAGGGTTTAATTACATCATTGTTTTTGACATCTTCTGCAATCAGGTTTGCACGTTCATTATTGTCAATAACAAACGCTTCGTTCATTCCAGTCACAATTCCCCGATAAAATCGCCCCTGTACATATTCACCGAGAGGCTTACCGGCTTTGCGCAGTTTTTCCATCAATGCTAAAACTTCGGGCCGCTCAAGATTCCAGACTTCTTCTCTTAATGAAGAAACAGGCATGGTAAATCCGATGTTTGACAGGGTTTCTTGCAACCGTTCCAATTGATTCGCACTGGTAAATGTGGCGGCAAAAAAATTATTAGAAAATCCCCCTCCGTCCCCCTTTTCCAAAGGGGGATTTGACCTATTCCCCACTTTAGTAAAGGGGGGTGAGGGGAGATTTGCAGTTTTCTCAACCAATACTATTGATGGATACGTCGTTGCATCAAATATTGGCAGGTCACAAAAATCTATGACCACCTTCGGCGTTACCTGCGTAGCAAGCATTTTTCGAGTGTTTTTCCCGTATCCCGCTCGCATAAACTTGTTTGGAGCAATGAAACAAAGATGGCCAGCTGCTTTCAGTAGGTCAATTCCCTTTTTATAAAAATACGTATAAATGTCGGCAGTCCCGCAATAGAAATCGCCGAATTCTTTCTTAATGGCCGGTTTTAACTCCTTGATGGTCTCGTGACGTACATATGGTGGATTTGCAATCACAATATCAAAACCATCCTTCACCCCAAACATCCACTCAGGGGCAAACCATGATGATGCTTCGTCAGAGAAGGGATTCCATTCAGAGAGTTTTAATGCTTGGCTATCCTTAGATTTTTTATGTTTTTTTTGCCAATTTATAACCTGTTCAAGCATTTCTTTCTGCTTCTCTAAAAACTCTTCTTCGATTTTATGTTTTTCTTCACCGATACTTGTAAAGTAATCTTCTCTAAGTTTTTTGAGTTCTTCAATTTTATGATCTGCCTCGGAGAAATCTATAGTTGTTTCTTTCTCATACTGAGGTAATCCGATAAGACTATTAGCGGCTACAAATTTGAACTCAAGGTTTGGCAATGGTACAACGCCTCTGTTTGGCTTATCATCATCTATCTTTTCATCAACGATTAACGATAAAAAGAATCTGAGTTTTGAAATCTCTACTGCAATCGGCTGGATGTCAACTCCATAAATAGAGTTCTGGATAATACCGAGTTTATGAACATAGTCCCAGTTTTCTGTTTTCAGTTTCTTCTCAAGCTCTTTCCGTAAAATCTCATTATCAATACGTGCAAGCTTTCTGGAGAGCCATTGTTTGGATTCAGGGTCTATCTTCTGAAGTATCAGAAGCATCTTGTGAAGGATTCCCATAGGGAAAGCACCGCTTCCACATGCCGGATCAATTATCTTTGCCCTATCGAGGGCGTCAATAATTGCATCTTTTTCCTGCTCCGTTAACTCACCCTCATAGTCTCCATAGGAGAGGAGTCTGAAGAGCTTCTTGTCTATTTCCTGTTTGTCATTCTCCGGCTTGACCGGAGAATCCAGAGATGGAAGACTGGATTCCGCATCAAGTGCGGAATGACGGCTGATTATTCTTTCATGCTGAACTTGATTAAGCATCTCTTTAGATTCCGAAACAAGTTCGGAATGACGCAATGAATCTAACTGTGTTTTGAGATACTGTTTCAAACTCTCATCAACCATGTATTCAACAATCGGTCTTGGGGTGTAGTAACTGCCGGTGGACTTTCTCGCTGTCTCGCCTGTTTCAGGGTTTATCTCTGCAAGGAGGTTTTCAAATATCCTTCCGAGCATTTCCGGGTCAACAGAAATATCAATATCAGTGCTTGTGCTTTCATCTATGGTGAAGTTATAGATTTCGAAAATCTTAAAGAGGTCTAAGAACCAGGAATCAGGAACTTTTAAAGTATTGATATATTTGGAGAGGCCTGATTCATAATAAATTTCATGATAATCATATAAGTGAGGTTCAAACAGCCCACCATTTAAAAATGGTACATTATTCCAGAAGCTATGGCTTACGCTCTTATTTCGTTTCTCAACCGGTGTATTTAACACCTGAAAAAATAACGGCTCCAAAAGGCTGTGGTAATAATCTGGATACTGGCTTATTGCATCTGAAGATAAGAGTACATTTGGTATCAGAGGAACACCACCCTCTGATTTTTTCTTTTTCAAAAACCAGCAGAACATGAGCCTTCCAATAAGCCTGACAGTAAATTCTTTTCTTAAAGTATCCGAGGGCTTTGGATATTTAAGCTGTCCTTCCTCCACAATCTTTTTTGAACCAATTTTCCTCTCACCACCAACAAGCTCCGTAAACTTCTTTGCAATTTCTGTATAAAACTCCTTGGTAACCTTCTCAATACTGAATGACTTTTCAATCTCATCGAGCGTAGGAGACTTCCTGTCATCAAGCAGCGGCATAAGCTGTTTCTGTGCTGTATGACTCGGCTCGGTTTTACCTACTAAAAATGAATACCTTTTGGGTGGTGTGCCGATTTCAACCTTTACTCCCCTCTCGTCAAGCCTGTAATCCATTTTGACAAAGGAAAGCCCCCAGTCAGGATTGTCCTTTGAATAGAAGGCTACGAGGGCGGAGTCCTTAAGGTTGGTTTTCAGGTATTTCCCTATCAGGTTTCTCTGAAGGCTTCTTGCACGTTCTACTTTGCTGCTGCTTTTTAGTTCGACTATTAGGACATCGAGTGATTTCTTTTCGGTGTCTTCATGTGTGCCGAGATAGGTAAAATCCTTTATCTTCTGCTTTTCGTCCTCAGTGAAATACTGTTTCAGGGAACATTTTTTGGAAAAATCAAAGCTATTAAAGAGGTTTAGAATTAAATCTCTATAGTTGGAATCGTAAAACTCATTCTCAAATGTCTTTTGTAAGAGAGATTTCACCTTTTTATTGCCATTTATCTTTATTGGTGGAAAGCATCTCAAAAAACTCAGAAAGGGTCATTTGTGATATTTCATTATGCGAGTCAGGGTTATCAAAAGGATGCAAGTGCCATTTCTTTGCGTTATCTGCACCGAATATCCGTTGTTCATTTTTTATAAGTGAGAACGAATATTTTTGAGTTTCTGCGTTGTGAAAAATACTGATAAAAGTAACTGAATCTATAATGGCTTTAATCTTAACAATGGGCTCATCAATCAACTGTATTTCGATGCCCTGAATGAAATTGTATTTTGAGCATGCAAGGATTATTTGCTTTGCATAGTCAAAGGCATTCATTATGCCAGAGTGGAGAGTAAAGCCCTGTATTTATTCAGCCTGCTGTTCATACCTTCCCATTCGAGATAATCTGTTTCGACGTCGTAACTGTAAGACCACGGGGTATCTTCCTTCTGAAACTTTTCTGAAAACTCTTTAAAAGACATTTTATACTTATCTTCTAAAGTCTTGATTTCCGCCTCGATCTTTTCTATCCTGTGTTCAACAGCATCTTTCAATATAGTAAGTATCGCAATTTCTGTCCTTGGTTCTCCGGTAATATCCATCAAAGTTTTTGATATATTAAGTGATACTGTCATCTTTCATGCCTCCATATATTTCAATTATATCATGTATATCATGCAATTCATTCACATATCAGGTATTCCGACAGAATAACCTCTCTTGGTCCTGAGGTCTCGGCTGCTGTTGCTGAAATATGCTCTTTAAAAAACTCCTGGGGTATCCCGCTCCTAAGGATAGATAATATCTTTAAAGGTTCTTGCCTCCCTGTAAAAGCATTTACCAATTTTTTTGCTGTTTGCTTTGGGAGATCCCCTTCCTCTATAATTTTTAGTAGTTTATTAAGATATTTCTCGTCGTCTTCTGTGAAGCCTTTATAGTTTTTAACTGCCTTAATAGTCTGTAATAGCTTTGATTCATAGCTTCTGCTGCCGGGATATTTTAATTGCCTTACCTCATCTGCTGTTGCCAGTTCAAATTCTTTTTTATTCGCATCTAAGTAATCGTAAAAATCTTTAGGCAAATTTTCTTTGGGGGTGTCTTTCTCCGCCTTTAAGATTTCTACTGCCCTGAAAAAGTCTACCTCTTCCACGCCCTGTTTGTTAGCATTGAAAATCTTGCGCAGCTTTCCTTTACGAAAGAAGGTTGTAACACCATTAAATCCCCCCTTGCCCCCCTTTGCTAAAGGGGGGATGGGGGGATTATACTTTTTTGCAGTTCTCGCTTTTTTTGGTAAACGCTTTATTCTTTCAAAAAGATCTGGGTCATTATCCCTTACCTCCCGGATAATTTTTAAATATTTAAGTTCACTCTCTTCCTCTTCGTCTTCACCTGTGAGTAATTTCTTTGAGCTTAAACGATTGAATAATTCGTGCGATTGAATAGGTTCACCATCGGTCAGTAGTTTTGCATCGGCGCCGAGCATCTCAATAAAGGCATTTATCTTTGCCTCTGCTGCAGCCTTTAACCCGATTTCAGATTCTGCCTGAACCGTTGGGAAGAAATTATACGCATAAATCTTATCGAATTTCGTATCTACACGGTTGATTCTGCCTACACGTTGTATTACCCTTGTAGGGTTCCACGGAATATCGTAATTGATAACAACATTAGAACGGTGCAGGTTAACGCCTTCTGAAAGAACTTCAGTTGTAATTAAAATCCTATAATCATTCTTAGGATAACGAGCTCTGGCATCGAAATTCTCTATAACCTTTTCTTTTATTGCAACTCCCGAGCTTCCAGAAAAACCAAGCGCTGCATTCCCCAAATTATTTCTTACATGATTTTCAAGATAGTCTGCTGTTTCTTTAGATTCCGTAAATACTATCAGTTTGTTTGCTTTGAGGATGTTGTCATTTTCAAGCAGGTTAAGGAATTTATCAATCTTCGGATCATAATCTATTTTTGTCCACATTTCATTAACCTGTTTCAGAATTTTCAGGTCATTTTCTAAATCTTTTCTGAAGCTTTCATCAAAGTCCTCTGACTTATATTCTTCCGCCTTGTCTTCATCTATCAGGCGTTGTATCGCTTCTTCATCATCATTTTCAAGTAATTCGAATACTTTATTTATATGCTTTTTGCTTACAAAAACCCTTCCCTTGTCGTATTCCCTGATAAATGTCTCATAGGATTTTATAAACCTTCCAAGTGTGTTTTTGAATGCAAAGAAACTGCTTTCAAGGCGCTTAACAAGGAGTATTTTCATGAACTTACCCATATTAATCTGGGATAACTGTTCAGGTTGAGTGATTCCTGCTTTTAGATATAAAAGAGGTGTATATCGAGCATATTTGAAGGCAGTCGAAGTCGCAAGTTTAATGGTTTCTGTGAAGACTTTGTCCAGCTTTGTGTCAAACTCGTAAAAAACCTGTTTAGGGTCTGCAACGTCAGGGAATTTTAGATCTTGTTTTTTAAGGTCATCCTCAAAATACCTTACAATTTCATTTCTGGTTCTTCTTACCATTAAATACTTCAAGACGTTTTCCCTTATTTCTTTAGCGTTTTCTTTGGTTACCTTAATAAATTCGTCATAGTCTTCAAACCTATCGAGATTTTTTAATTTCTCCTGAAGACGATTGAAAAATTTCTCAAGGTCACGGACTTTAGGATTAGGCAAAGTACAATTGCGGGCTTTTTGAAATAATTTCAACTGGCTTAAGATATCTTTAGGTGTATTGTTAAGAGGTGTGGCCGAAACCAATATTATCCTTTTACCCCTGCAAATCTGTGCAAGCTTCTCATAACTGATATTTGTCTCAGTACGGAAACGATGTGCCTCATCAATAAAAACATTCTTATATCTATCTGTGCCTTCCTTGATAATATCATCCAGCTTTCCGATTGACCTGAAATAGGTTCCTCTAACGCCGAAATCACGGAATATATTTGTCCATGAGCCGGGGTTTTTCTCATCCAAGAGCGCTGGCGGGGCTATCACCAGATGTTTCCCATTCAGTTGTTGTGCCAAAAGTGCAGAAATATAGGTCTTGCCTAAACCAACGACATCTGCTAAAAATACCCCCCCGTATTCCTCAAGCTTTGACTTGGCATCTACAACAGCTTCTTTCTGATACTGATATTCGACAAAGTTCTCTGGTAAGTACGTGGTCGATATTTCTTCCGGGGTTCTGCTTATCTTTTCTCCAAAATATTCGCACAGGAATTTCAGGTAAAGTTCATACGGCGTAATATTATTATTAAGCCAGGTCCTTGTGTTAATCGTTTCAACATAATCCTCTGAAACTAGTGTACTGTCCCACAATTAGCTGTACATTATAGGGATCCATATGTTATTATTGCTACATGAGAACGACAAAACCGATTCAATTTACCAAAGCAGAACAAAAAGAGGTATCACGACTTGTGCGA
>JBFMDO010000062.1:0-16050 GCA_040753615.1 Nitrospirota bacterium
TTTTTTCGCCTTCTTTGATAAACTTTCTCTCATGGGTATAGTTCTCCTTTCTCCCTTTTAGGGAGTTGTTTAAACCATTGAGAATTATACCCTAAATGAAATTTGCATAATTGATGTTACAGCATCTCTCCTTCACGATGTAGGTAAGATAGGCACTTATGATAGTTTGCTTGACAAACAAGGCAATCTTACTTCCGAGGAGTTTGAAATTGTAAAGAAGCACCCTGTTCAAGGGGTAGATATCCTGAAAGAGATAAAACAATTAAAGAATATACTTCCTATAATTAGGCATCACCACGAAAGAATAGACGGGAAGGGCTATCCAGATGGAATCATAGGAGAAAAAATACCTTTAGGATCGAGGATATTACATATAGTAGATTCCTTTGACGCTATGACCGAAGATAGGCCCTATCGTATTTCCCGGGGTATAGAATATGCCAAGTCAGAACTCAAAAGGTGTGCTGGCAGCCAATTTGACGCCGAGTTGGTAAATGTATTTTTACGAATAATAGAGACTTACTTGAGTAGATAGTATAAATTTCAATGTAAACCTATATGGAGGGAAAATATACCCTATGGAATTTAGGCAAAAGAAAATACTTATAGTAGATGACAATCCAACTTTTATTATGTATGTTGCTATCCTCCTGAAAAGGATGGGATTTACTGTTATACCTTCTAATAGTGCTGAAGAAGCAAAAAAACTCTTAAAAATGACAGAACCTGATTTGATAATGCTTGACGTAAGAATGCCTAACATGGATGGTATTGATCTTCTGCAAAACATAAAGAATGATAAGCAGACATCACACATACCTGTTGTTATGGTCTCTGTTGATGCAAATAAGGAAACAATAGAAAAATGCAAGGGTCTCGGATGTCCAGAATATCTTATAAAACCTTTCAAAATAGATAAATTACATGAAGTGTTGCAGCAGTGTATTTTTTCAAAATTAGGTCAAGGCAGAAAGTGTATAAGAGCACCATTTACGAAGATGGTAAAAGTAGTTTTTAAGGGGAACTCATATAAACTTTATTCTGAAAGCATTTCTGAAATAGGAATATATCTAAGGACAAAAGACCCTTTTCCTGTAGGTTCAAAATTAAAAATTACTGTACCATTAAAAGCACACAAAACGATCCGTCTACAAGGTATAGTCGTCTATATAAAAGGTATCTTTGGTGATGTATTCAGAATTCCGCCTGGAATGGCGGTAGAATTTACAAGCATCAACAGAAATAATGCTAAAAAAATAAAAGATTCTGTGACAGAAATATTAGCGGGAGATATTTTAGAAGCTCAAGAAGAAGTGGTTATAGAAAAGGGTGACTAATATGAGAGAAAACAGTTTCTAATTGTTATTGTTCGGCTTTTATTCACAAGATCAATCTGTAGGACTCAAATAAAAAGCCATTCAAGGCTATAAGTGCTTGAAATGGTGAGCCGTGCAGAATTCGAATCTGTTACCTCGGCTCCGGAGGACGATGCTCTATTAAGGAATACTTCAACAGGATATATGAGACTTCATTCAGTAATATTTGCTCTGTGGTATAATTTAAAAATTAGGGGGAAGGATGAAGTTTATCGGTCTTGATGCAGGTTCTGTGAGTGTAAAAATTGTTGTCCTTGATGAAAAAGGAAAAAGTCTTTACAGTCATTATGAAAGGCATAAAGGTCATCCATTAGCCATTGCCTTCAAATTGCTTGCTTCCTATCCAGAATCGAAAAACTTATCACTTTCTGTTACCGGCTCTGCTGGCAGGTTAATTGCGTCTACAATGGGTTTAGAGCCTGTTAACGAAATTGTTGCTCAGGCATACTCAACGCATATCCTATTCCCTCGCATAAAGACAATAATCGAGATGGGGGGAGAAGATTCAAAGCTTATCCTGTTAAGTGAAGATGGGCGTGCTGTAAAAGACTTTTCTATGAACTCTGTCTGTGCAGCAGGCACAGGTTCTTTTCTCGACCAGCAGGCAGAGAGACTCAGATTAACAATAGAAGAATTCAGCCAGCTTGCGCTTAAATCGAAAAAACCACCGCATATTGCAGGAAGATGCAGTGTATTTGCAAAATCAGACATGATACATCTTCAACAAATAGCAACTCCTGTTGAAGACATTGTAGCAGGGCTATGCTTTGCTGTTGCGAGAAACTTTAAAGGCTCTATATCAAGGGGCAGAAAAATCATACCTCCTGTAGCTTTCCATGGCGGTGTTGCAGCAAACAAAGGCATGGTGAGGGCATTTAAGGAAATTTTTGAACTCGATGAACTCTTTGTACCCGAAGAACATGCTTTTATGGGAGCAATCGGTGCAGCACTCAAAAATCTGCGCGAAGGCACCATACATCATTTTGACATCTCAAGACTTGAGAAGTTTATAAAATCGAGCAAGCCTATAGAGACAGGTCATCCGCCTCTGGACGACCCATATCAGGCATCAGGTATTACGTATCAGCTATCGGAAAGGTGGAATCCTGTCCCAACTACCCTGAACTCTGGACGAATCATAGCTTATCTCGGAATTGATATTGGGTCTATAAGTACAAATCTTGCTGTTATTGATGAGAAAGGGAGACTACTGTCAAAACGCTATCTCATGACTGCTGGCAGGCCAATAGAAGCAGTTAATCAGGGGCTTACAGAAGTAGGAGACGAGGTTGGAGATAAGGTCGAGATAATGGGTATTGGGACAACCGGCTCAGGCAGGTATATGATCGCTGATTATGTAGGCGCTGACATTGTTAAAAATGAGATTACAGCACATGCAACAGCCTCAGTATTTATAGATAAAAACATTGATACCATCTTCGAGATAGGAGGACAGGACTCAAAATACGTATCCCTTAAAGATGGAGTGGTTGTAGATTTTGAGATGAACAAGGCATGTGCAGCAGGTACAGGCTCTTTCCTTGAAGAGCAGGCAGAAAAGCTGAATATATCAATTAAGGAAGAATTTCAAGAACTTGCGCTCTCTGCTAAGAATCCATGCAGGCTCGGCGAAAGATGCACTGTGTTTATGGAAAATTCCCTTATGGCAAATCTTCAGAAAGGCGCTGATAAAAACAACCTTCTTGCAGGCCTTGCTTATTCTATTGTTCAGAATTATATAAACAGGGTTGTTGCTGGAAAACCAATAGGCAATAATATATTTTTTCAGGGCGGGGTAGCCTTTAATAAGTCTGTTGTCGCAGCATTCGAAAAATATCTCGGCAAAAAAATAACTGTGCCGCCTCACCACGAGGTTGCAGGAGCAATAGGCATGGCATTAATCGCGCTGAGACATATGCAGGCTGACCCATCGCTCCCTACAAGTTTTAAGGGTTTTGAAATTTCAAAAAGGCATTATGAGATATCGTCTTTTGACTGTAAAGGATGTCCAAATGTATGCAGGATTAACAGGGTAAAGATTTCCGGGGAAAAGGGTTTTCTTTTCTACGGTGGGAGATGTGAAAAATATGACGTGAGAAAGAAAAAGACATCCGGACTGCCTGACCTTTTTGCATTCAGAGAAGAAATGCTATGGAAGGAATATACCAACAGTCAGCAGTCAACAGTCAGAAAAGACATACATAACCCCCAATTTATAACCCGAGACTCTAAACCCAAAATCGGGATACCATATATCTTCTTTTTCCAAGATTACCTTCCTTTTTTTACTGCCCTCCTATCAGAACTCGGGTTTGAAGTAGAGGTTTCTCCGAAAACAAACAGACAGATTGTTAACCTTGGTCTTGAGCATGTCCTTGCAGAGGCATGTTTCCCTGTTAAAGTAGCACACGGACATATCAGATATTTGCTTGATAAAAATGTAAATGACATATTCATACCGAGCTTTATCAACCTGAATACTCCTGAAAACAGCTTTGAGAAGGGATTCGCATGCCCCCATACGCAGACAATACCTTATGTCTCGAAAATTGCACTTGATGGATTAAAAACAATTACACCTATTATAAACTTCAGACGCGGCAGAAAGTATCTTTTAAATGAACTCAAAAAGGCTTTCAAACCATACAGAATAAACCAATCATCAATATTAAAAGCGATTGATAGTGCGTATCAGGCACAGGAAAAATTTAACAACGCTATAAAGACAAAAGGCAAGGAGGTTTTATCATCTCTGAAGGGTACAACCGTTGTAATAATTGGAAGGGCGTATAATTCCCTTGATAGTGGTGTGAACCTCGAAATACATAAGAAACTCGCAGACATTGATATTTTATCAATCCCTATGGATTTCCTGCCATTAGAAAATTACTCGATTGATACAGAATGGCCTAATATGTACTGGAGTTCAGGACAGAGGATACTTAAGGCTGCGAAATTCATTAAAGCTACACAAAACCTCTATGCCATTTATGTAGGCAATTTTTTGTGCGGTCCCGATTCATTCATCCTGAAATATTTCAGAAAAGAGATGGGAGAAAAACCATTCCTCCATATCGAAATAGACGAGCACAGCGCAGATGCAGGAATGATAACAAGGTGCGAGGCATTTATTGACAGCATTCAGAATAAAGCCACAGGCCGCAAATTACAAGCTAAAAGTAAAGACAAGATACAGCAGTCTCTTCATTCATCATACATTGCCCAGCATTCAAACCGCACAATATACATTCCCCGCATGTCAGATCATGCGTTTGCACTTGCAGCGGCTTTTGAAAGATGTGGTGTGGATGCAGAGGTGCTTTCAGAGTCTGACAAAGGAACTGCAGATATTGGAAGAAGATATGTCTCGGGCAAAGAATGTTATCCATGTACAGTCACAACCGGCGATATGATAAAAAAAATCATGCAGCATGGTTTTGTGCCTGCGAAAAGCGCCTTTTTTATGCCCTCGGGTACAGGGCCTTGCAGATTTGGCCAGTATAATGTTTTCCACAGGCTCGTCCTCGATAACCTGGGCTATCCTGATGTGCCGATATTCTCGCCAAACCAGGATACTACTTTTTATAAAGACCTCGGCATCGTTGGTAAGGACTTCACAATGCATGCATGGAAAGGCATTATTGCATATGAATTTCTTACAAAATGCCTTCATGAGACAAGACCATATGAAAAAATGATGGGATCTACAGATGAATTATATAATGACTATCTGGAAAAGTTGTATTCCTCGTTAAAAAGTGATAATGGCAATGTAGAAAAACTATTAGAAAATGTAAGAAAAGATTTTGAGAACCTTCCTGTTTATAAAGACAAAAAACCTCTTATCGGAATAATAGGAGAGATATTTGTCAGATCCCATAAGTTCTCCAATGAAGACCTTATAAGAAAGGTCGAGGCATTGGGTGGCGAGGCATGGCTTGCTCCTGTAGAGGAATGGATTTACTATGTAAACCTTATGGGACTTAAAAAAGCCTTGTTAAAAAAGGATTGGTCTGCTATTATTAATTTTCTCTTGAAGAAGTTCTTCCAGAAGAGGATAGAACATAAACTTGCAAGACCTTTCAGGGATTTTCTGAAGACATTAAAAGAGCCTGAGACAAGGGATATACTTGAAAAGGCTTCACCATACGTACACGATTCATTCGAAGGTGAAACCATTCTGAGCATAGGGAAATGCATTGACCTTTTAGAAAAAGGCGCTTCAGGGATTATAAATGCAATGCCTTTTGGTTGTATGCCAGGCACTATTGTTACCGCCATTCTAAGAGGTATCAGCAGAGACTATGGTGTTCCGTGTCTGAGTATCCCTTATGATGGGACGGAGTCACCCACCACAGAGATACAACTCGAGGCATTCATGGATCAGGCAAGCAAGTATAAGAGACAAAATACAATGAAACTCCCCACAGCAGAGACCATGGGGTATTGAAAATTTAATAAAGCAATAAATAGATAAATTTTTATAAGGAGGTGGATGTGTGGGAAACGTTAAAAAATGGCGTAAAAAGAAGATGAGTAAGCATAAACATAGTAAATTGAGAAAGAAGACAAAATTCCAGAGGAGAGGATAGAAGTTTAACCCAGTGTGGTCCGAGAAGAATTATTTATGAAAAAAATCGTAAATTGTTTTCTCGTACTTATAATTGTTATACCTAACATCTCTCTTGCTATTGAAAGACCTCTAAAGACAGAAAGGGCAGAAATTTCCGATGTTACGGGTACATTTACCGTAATACTCTATGGAGGCAGATATTCAGATGATATCGAAACCATTGCCTTTCTCGATCTCGAAGGAGACGAGTATAATTTCACGCCTTACGCACCTGAATTTGATTATAAGATAAAAAAGGAAATACCTGCCAATGAAGCAATAAAAGAGGCAGAGAGGTTTGTGAGTTTTCATAATTCCTTCTGGCATTCCCGGTTAAACAGAATCATTGATAAACAAGGTTATACTATGGGCTATGAAGTCAGACCTTTGTATCTGCCGGTTGTGTTCGGCGCCAGTGATGTTCTCGATGTATATTACTGGATCAAAGAAGGCGGGAGAATAAAGATAACGATAAGACTGATTCCTTCAGTTGAAAGAAGACGTTTAATAGGTGATGATGCTTACGGAGGAGGCGATCACTGAAGAACAGCTTATAGAACAACCACCCCCTTTTATTCATAAATTTTCTCAGATATAGACAGGACATAGTATTTGAGCGGATTTTTTTGCTGATAGTCGAATACAATATATGAAAATAAAGAGGCAAAAGCCTCGGAGCGCAGCGAGAATGAGCGAAAATACTATGTCCTGTCGTGGTAACCACATTTCATGAATAATCTGAGCTAAAAGATAAAAATTACAGGGTTCTGAAAAATAACTTCAGAGTTTCTTCCCATTGTGAATGGACACTATTCCACCTGCTAAATAATAATGTGAAACATCTTTCCAGCCGGCTGATTTAATAAGAATCTTCAGTTCTGAAGGAGAAGGGAAGTCCTTTATTGTATTTCCTAAATAACGATAGGCTTCAGGACTTGATCCAAAAAAAAGGGAAATTAAAGGCACAAGTTTTATAAGATAAAAAGAATAAAGTCTCTTGAATATTTTATTTTCAGGCTGACTGAACTCAAGGCACACAAAGCAGCCGCCGGGTTTCGTTACTCTATAAAATTCTTCCAATGCCTTTAATCTATTCTTGATGTTTCTTAATCCAAATGTAATAGTTACTGCGTCAAATTGCCGATCTTTGAAGGGAAGGTTTTCTGCATCTGCTTCGCTAAAGGTTATCTTGCTGTTCAGGTCAGCGTTTATAGACTTTTTTTTGCCAATCTCTATCAATTCACGGGAAAAATCTATTCCATTAATATGAGCCCTGCCCTTCCAGTATTTACAGAGTTCAATAGCCATGTCTCCTGTGCCTGTGCATACATCGAGGATCCTCTGGCAATTAACCTTGTTGGTTTCCATTGCAACCTTTTTTCTCCACCTGAAATCGAGGCAAAAACTTAGGACATGATTCAGGAGATCATAACGGTTAGATATGGATGAAAACATCTGTTTAACTTCTATGGTTTCCCTTTTTTTATAATCAACAATTGGCATTTCTACTAACCATGCATTATCTGGTTTAATTTGAATAAACCTTTAGTATATTAAATTCCGTATCCCTTTGAGCGGGAATCTTCCCAGCCCTTTTTATTAAATCAACCATCTCCTCAATATTCATCCTGTGTGAAACACCCGCGGCACGGACAACATTCTCCTCGATCATGGTGCTGCCAAGATCATTTGCGCCAAATGAAAGGCATATCTGCCCTATATCCTTGCCCTGTGTTACCCATGAGCCCTGTATGTTTTTGAAATTATTTAGAAATAACCGGATTATAGAAAGCATCTTCAGGTATTCGATAGAAGAAATAGCTTTGCCCCCTAATGCAGTATTTCCCGGATGGTATGTCCATGGGATAAAAGAGATGAAGCCACCTGTTTTATCCTGAAGATCTCGAACTTTCTGAAGGTGGGACATCCTGTCCCTGATGGTTTCTACTGTACCCATCATCATGGTTGCTGTTGTTTTAAGCCCAAGTTTATGTGCTTGTTCCATGACCTCAAGCCATTGAGATGAGGATATCTTTCTCGGACTTATCTTCTTTCTTATACTGTCAACCAATATCTCTGCTCCTCCCCCTGGAAGGGAATCAAGTCCTGCTTTAATAAGCTCTTTTAATGCCTCTGAAATCGTCATCCCTGAGGACTCCGCAATATAAACAACCTCAGGGGGAGACAGGCTGTGAATTCTGATATTAAATCTCTTTTTTATATGAGAGAACATCTCTGTATAGTAATCAATCTTCAGCTCAGGATTGATTCCACCCTGAAGCATTACCTGAGTGCCTGAAAGTTCGATAGCCTCAGCTACTTTATCCTCGATTTCCTTCAGGCTTAATACATATGCCTCAGAATGTCCTTCAGGTCTGTAAAATGCACAGAAGGAACATTGATTCTTACATACATTCGTGTAATTAATATTGCGGTCTATCTGAAAGGTTGCCATACCCTCAGGATGTTTTTTGAGGCATATGGTATTTGCTGCCTTTGCAAGCTCTAATAAATCAGCATTCTCAAATAGGAAAACCGCTTCTTCAAGGCTTAATCTTTTTCCGTCTGCAATCTGACCAAAAATTTCCTGTGTCTTCAAGTTGTTTCCCCTGCGATGGATATGCTCGTTATACATTTATAAATTCGAGTTTAGGAACTATTCCGATTTCTCCGATCTCTCCTGCGAATTTATAGAAAAGTAAAAGCCCTTCCTGATAATCCTTCCCGAAATCAAATTTGAGGGTTTCGAAATATTCCTTAAGAAAAGAAACATCAAATGGCTCCCATTTCGCAGCATATTCAGCTATCTCAGATAAATGTTCCTTAGAATAATCCATTGATTTTTTGAAAATCTCAAATATATATCTGTTTAATTGTCTTTGTGTCTCGGCAAACACGCGTCTGACTGCCCAGACAGCATAAACCATTTTTTTTCCGGTCAGCTTCTTCCACTCAGATCCCATGTCGTATAAATAAAAACCTCTGGAATCAACATAGTATTTTAAGGCAATATCGCCAATCAGCAAGGCTGCCTCAGCATTTGCAAACATTCCTTCCACATCAGGCTGGCAGACAAAATATTCCGGCTCAATTTTATATCCCCTGTTCAGTATTATCTTTAATAATACCTGTGATGTAGCAGATGTCGTAGTAAGGGCAATCTTTTTACCTGAAAGTTTCTCTATTGGAAGGCGGCTTAAAAGCAGTATGCTTTTTGCCTCACCATCTGAACTTACTGTAAAGTCAGGAAAAAGAAAGAGAGAATCATGGTGCCGTGCATATTCGATTGATGATATCGGCGAAATATCAAGGTCTCCGTTAATCAGGAGATTATTAAGCTCTGTCGGCATCCCCTTTATGAGATCTATATCGAGAAGGGCATAGTTTTTAATCAGCCCATAGTAAAGAGGGAGGCAGTTCAAAAACTGGATATGGCCAACCTTAGGTTTCAATTAATGCCTCCTGTGTTTCAGGAGTGTGTATTTTAATCACATTATATATTGTATCTCTTTCAACAGGTGTCCTGCCGGTCGCAAAGATTAATTCTAAAAGTTCTCCTCTTGTAAGAGATTGGCTTGTCTCGGCTCCTGCTGCATGGGTGATCTTCTCCTCAACAACCGTTCCATCAAGGTCATCAATGCCAAACAAAAGAGAAAGCTGAGCTACTTTTAAGCCGAGCATTATCCAGAATGCCTTCACATGCGGGAGATTATCGAGGACCAGTCTCGATATAGCAAGCATTTTCAGGCTCTCAAAGGCAGAAGGTTTTTTAAAGTCGGGGAGTTGTGTGTTTTGAGGATGGAATGGCAATGGCACAAAGGATTGAAATCCGATTGTTTCATCCTGAAGTTCTCTTAATCTGATGAGGTGATCAATCCGTTCTTCAAGGGTTTCAATATGTCCGTAAAGCATTGTAGCATTCGATTTGAGCCCAAGTTTGTGGGCTGTCTTCATCACCTCAAGCCATTCCTCTGATGAGGCTTTTTTAGGACAGACCGCTTCTCTTACGCGGTGGGTCAAAATTTCAGCCCCTCCGCCAGGCAGAGAACCCAACCCGGCGTCTTTTAACCGCAATAGCACCTCATAAACTGAAAGGTTCGAGACTTTTGAAAAATAATGTATTTCAACAGCAGTGAATGCCTTAATATGAACATCTGGCATGGTTTTTTTAAGCCTCGAAATTACCTCGATATAGTAATCAAATGGGAGGTCAGGGTGTAAGCCGCTCACAATGTGGAGCTCAGTTATACCGATATGTCTTGCTGATTTTGCTGCCTCCAGAACATCATCAATTGTCATCGTATATGCATCATGATCACCTTTATCCCGGCTGAATGCACAGAACTTGCATCTCGAAACGCAGATATTTGTCAGGTTGATATGACGGTTGACATTAAAATATGCATAATTGCCAGATTTTCTCTCCTTAACCATTGATGCGAGCTTTCCGATAGTGATAAGGTCATTTGAGTTCATCAGTAAGAGCGCATCCTCTTTCGAGAGCCTTATGCCCTGTTCTACTTTTTTCGAGATTTCATTTAAGCTATTTTTTGACATCTTCTATTTCCTATTGTTTTCTCCATGCTTTAAATAAATTATGTTCAATGCCGAGGATATTAAGCACCTTGCCCACAATAAAATTTATTAGATCATCAACCGTCTTTGGATGATGATAGAAGGCAGGCATTGCAGGCAGGATTACAGCGCCTGCCCTTGCTGCCTTTGCCATGTTCTCTATATGAACCATACTCAGAGGGGTTTCGCGAATAACGAGAATTAGTTTTTTCCCTTCTTTTAGGGTAACATCTGCAACCCTTTCGAGCATATTGCCTGAGATGCCGTTTGCTATTGCTGCTAATTTCCCCATGCTGCAGGGAATCATAACCATTGCATCTGCCGCACTTGAGCCGCTTATGAATGGGGCGTCAAAATCATCATTTTCCCAGATTTTTATCTGAGCGCCTGTTTCAGACAGGGTTATTTGTTCAATAGCCGATGTCCCGATCTCCTCTTTCATCACTTTTTTGCCGGCAGAGGTTACAACAATATTAACATTATGCCCTGCCCTGCAAAGCTCCTGAATAAGTCTGATGCCATAAATGCTTCCGCTTGCCCCTGTTATGCCAATTACAAAGTCAGACAATCCTTCCTCCAATGATTATCTCAAGGGCAACAAAGCAGAACATCACCACACTGATAATGCCGTTCATTGTAAAAAAGGCAAGATTGAGTTTCGATAAATCATCCGGCTTAACCATGCTGTGCTCGTATATCAAAAGGATTGCTGCTATTATAACTCCTGCAAAATAAAACAGCCCAAGATTAATATATACTCCCAACCCGATTAATAACATCATGGATGCTATATGAAGCAATCTTGCCAGTTCAAGAGACCTTTTAATACCGAATTTAGCAGGGATGGAGAAAAGCCTTTGCTGCCGGTCAAAATCTATATCCTGAATTGCGTATATTATATCAAATCCTGCCACCCATAATAAAACTGCTCCGCCTATAAGAAAAGTCTCCGGACTAAAGGTATTAGTAATTGCTACCCATGCGCCGATTGGCGCCAGTCCCAGACAGAATCCGAGGACAAAGTGGGAGAGCCATGTAAATCTTTTTGTATAAGGATAAATAACAAATGGAATTACAACAAAGGGCCACAGGTAACGACATATAGGAGATAGATTATAGACCGCCAGTAAAAATAAGACAAAACTTATGAGGGCAAAAAGACCTGCATCAAAAACAGAGAGACTCCTTTTTGGTAACGCCCGCCCCGCAGTCCGGGGATTCCTGCGGTCAATCTTGATATCAATTATGCGGTTTAATGCCATTGCAAAGCTTCTCGCTCCAATCATGGCAAGGGTTATCCAGAGTATAGTAATTAACTCTGGGACCTTTTTTTCAGCAAGAAAGGCGCCAAAAAAGGCAAAGGGGAGCGCAAAAATACTATGCTGAAATTTTATCATCTCAAGATAAATACTGACCCTATTCAAGACCGTATTCCTTCCACCGTTCAGATACAAGCTTTTTTATTTCCTCAGACATCCTTATCTCAGATGGCCATTCCCTATGATATCCCTCCTCATGCCATTTTTTAGTTGCATCAATCCCCATTTTTGCTCCATATATTGGCTTATTTGAGGAATGGTCGAGGACATCAAGTGGCCCTTCTGCCACCATAATATCCCTCGCAGGGTCAACATTGTTAAATGCCTTCCATGCTGCCTCTGAGGTGTCCTGAACATTAACATCCTCATCAAAAATGAAGATAAACTTGGTAAACATCATCTGGCCAAGTCCCCATATTGCATTCATTACTTTTCGGGCATGCATTGGATAGGATTTCTTTATGGAGATTAACGCACAATTATGAAAAACCCCTTCTATTGGCAGATTTATGTCCACAATCTCTGGAAGCTGCATTTTGATAAAGGGCAGGAACATCCTCTCAGTTGCCTTTCCCATATAACAGTCTTCCATTGGCGGCATGCCGACAATTGTTGCAGGATAAATGGGTTCCTTTCTCTGGGTAATGCAAGTTACATGAAAAACAGGGTATTTAGCAGCTACAGAATAATAACCTGTGTGATCTCCAAAAGGGCCTTCTATCCTATCTTCTCCTGCCTCAACATAGCCTTCGAAAATGATTTCAGCATGAGCAGGAATAAGCAGATCAACAGTTGTTGCCTTTACAACCTCAACAGGCTTTCCCCTTAAAAAACCAGCAAAAAATAACTCTTCAATTCCGTAAGGCAGGGGCGCTGTTGCTGAATATATTGTTATTGGATCTCCACCGAGTGCAACCGCAACTTCCATCCTTTTCCCTAACTTGATAGTCTTCCTGTAGTTAACAGCTCCATCATGATGGGTATGCCAGTGCATTCCTGTTGTTTTCTCATCAAATACCTGCATCCTGTACATGCCCATATTTTGCTTTCCGCTCTCAGGGTCTTTTGTAATAACGAGAGGTAGTGTAATAAAACGACCACCATCCTCGGGCCAGCACTTAAGAATAGGATAATCAAAGAGAGAAAAGTTATCCTTTTTTACGATTTCCTGACATGGCGCCTTTTTAACCTCTTTTGGTTTTGAAGCGCTGATTTTATATAAATCATATAGAAGCCCTATTTTTTCACGGAATTTAAGATCAGGCTCAACCTTAAGGAGAGAAGAAAATCTTTCCCCGATTGTTACAAAATCATCTACTCCAAGTGCCCAGCTCATTCTCTGGTAAGAACCAAAGGCATTAATAATTAGAGGCATTGTTGACCCTTTAACCTTTTCAAAGAGCAGGGCTGTCCCTATTTTTTTTGATACCCGGTCAGCTATCTCTGTTATTTCAAGTATGGGATCAACCTCTGTATTAATCCTAACCAGCTCTCCTTTTTTCTTAAGAAAATCAATAAATTCCCTTAAATCATTGAATATCAATTTTCTCTCCTATGAGATAGATTTAGTAGCCTGTTTCTGCCTTGACAGCAGTGAAATTTAATCTTTACCTTATACTGAAAGTTTATTTTCTGTCAAATACTTCAGATCCAAAATTCATAAATAACATTAATATGTGCAGCCTTAATTTAGGTATATTTATTCGCAATCTCTCGGACACAAACGCGGATTGGCTTTTTCGATTTCATCACATATGCCGTCCCCGCATTTGCCGATTTTACCTGCTGGCTGCGGAGGTATAGATAGAGGAGAAGTTTTCTCATTTAGCAAGTCAGTAGAAATAGTTTCCTCTGGTAGCAGTTTTTGATCAATTATTTCGCTTATTGTTCGGCTCTTCTTTCCGCCTGTGTCCCGTGAATGCAGGAATTCCAGAAAGTTATAATATTCTTCCTCTTGCATTCCTGATGCGCTGTGAGTAACTACTCCATAAACATACGAAGGATTTGGTGAATCAAAAGCAGTTTGTGCTAATTTCTGACGCTCAGGCGTGGTTATCTGATAGTGGGCAAGCCATTTCCGTTCAATATTATTTGTGGTTCCCTTTAATATATATTCATTCCTGCCTTTTTCTGGAATTTGGTCTCCTACCCTTTTCCCAACCTCGCCAAAAGTTGCAAAACCAGAGCAAGTTGCATATATAATCTCATCCGGCATCTCTTTTTTATCGCATTCTTCATTCATACAACCAGATTTTATATACGGATTAATTATCTTCAGTTTGGCAATTAAATCGCTCAATGTTCCCAGATACTCTTCGGGCATAAACCCCTGCTTTCTTCTTTGGTTTTCTGCTTCTCCTTTTGAATAATCCGTATAACCATCCCAGTTTCCATGATAAATGCTGTGATGATGTCCGGCTATCTCATGTCCTTGTTTTTTCCAAGACTCAAGATCAGCCATTCTTTCAGGAGTTTCCGAAATATAATCAGCCCATTGAGGAGCAAACATCAGAGTAAGTTTGATATTGTATTGTTTTGCCCTCGCAATCATTCTTTTTAATGTATTGTATTCTTCAGCTAATTTTTTCTTTCCACCGGCAAAATGATAAGGCTCATTATGTATAGCAATAAAATAGTAAGGGATACTGTTTTGCGCTTCAGGGAAAGCAGATTTTTGGAAAATAAAATAATCGCCGATGCCTGCGGCAATTAGAATTACAATTGAACTGATTAGTTTGTTCACAGTATTCCTTCTTTCACTGCTTAATTTTACGAGGACAATCCATAATTTTCATTCAGCAGTTTCTATAGCCTTAACAATTTGTTTAACTATTTTGGGATGTAATGCTTTTCCTGCATGAAAAGGAACAACAACCCTTCTTTTCCCTTTCATATATATCCTGTGACTACCTTTACTTCTAACCCATTCAAATCCAGCCTTAAATAGCGTTGCCTCTGCCTCTTGAGGTGCTAATTGTGGCAGCTTAGGCAACCTGTACCTCTAAGGTAGTAGTCAGAATTTCCTTGCTTAGAGACTCCTTTATTTCTTCTTCTGATAGTGTCTCCAAATAGAGTTCAATAGCTTCTTTTATGTTTGCCATGACTTCCTCTATTGAGTCTCCCTGCGATTGACAGCCTTCAAGTTCAGGACAATAGGCATAATAGCCGTGTTCGTCTTTTTCTATTACTATGCTGACCTTGTAAGACATTTTATCGCCTCCTTTCAATATGATTTATGATAACAAATCTATAATAAATCTTCAGATAGATGAAAATATGTCGAATTGTCCCATCAAAAATCTAACTGACAATCATTCATTGCCTCATTTAAAAATCTATAGGATGTTTTACTAAATAGTAAGCTGTAAATGCACTGTCGAGGGCTATCCGCACGCTAACAAAAGCTTTGGAATGATGTATCCGTAAAAATGAAGCCATTCCCTGATCTATTTACATAATTCTAACTCCGTCTCATGCATGAAATTTCATTTAACGGTTTGAGTGCTTGAGAATGGCGAAGCCTTTGGGTGATAACCTCAAGCACTCTGTTATCTGCCATTGCGGACATAATAATTGATAGAACCATCTCGTTTCTCTTTTAAAATGTATTAAATAAACCATAGATCACTATTGCAATTCCAATGAGAGAACCCGCCACCCCAATAGCATGTCCTCCAAACAAGACTGTCTTTATACCGTAAGGCTTAGGGGCGAGGCTGCGATAACCTTTCAAGGCATCGATTCCAAGCCCCAATACGAACCCATAACCAGCAATAACCAATGACCACGTTAAAATCCAAACGGCTGGTTCACTTAAATTGAGAAAAGGAATTATGAGTCCAACAACAATCATCATTACACCGTCCATGGCCAAAGTGGCATGAGCTACTCGTCTTGCATGAATGAATTTATAATCCTTGTTATGTATTATTGCAAGCCACAGCAGTAAGCCACATATTAGACCAGATAGGATTACAATAGCTCCATTCAACATGAGGTATTTGCTCTGTATCCCAATCTGATAGTTAATCATTTTCTTCTATACTAGTGTGCTGTCCCTAACAGATCTATACATTTAGAAACCTTCGCAAGGATGGTATCTGCATCCTTTGTCCAAGTAAATATTTTAGGATTCTCATTATGTGTTTCAATAAAATCCATAATCGCT
>JBFMDO010000063.1:0-26313 GCA_040753615.1 Nitrospirota bacterium
ATTTATTCCTCCTGATAGCCTTTGACTCCGTCAAGCCTCTCAGGAGGAATATCTTACTTAATCCTGCAAGGTCAAACCTTTTCAAGTCTCACTGGTCAAACCAGTGGCTTACCTATCTTTGAGTTACTATGCGGCATTCTTCTTTTCCTTTGCTTTAGCAAATACGTCGGCAGCATTAAATGTGCCGTCTATTGCCTGAACAGGACATCTTGATGTACATATGCCACAACCAATACATCTATTTTGATCAATTATATGTAGTTTTTTCTGTTCTCCTGATGCTGCATTAACAGGACATATCTTCATGCATATACCGCATCCGCTACAGTTATCCTTAACAAATGCCTTTGGCCTTTGAGGAATAAAATCGGCAATAGCGCCTGCAGGACACTTTTGAACACAGATGCCGCATACCTTACATTTATTGATATCTATACGCGATAAATTGTTCTCAATAGAGACTGCATCAAAAGGACATGTCTTGACGCATATACCGCATCCAATGCAGCCCACCTGACAATTCTTCTTTGTATCTGCCCCTTTGTCTTTTGAATGGCATGTAACAAGAACTTGCTTTGATGCAGGAAGAACCTCAATGACCTTCGTAGGACATGCTGATTCACATTTTTTGCAACCTGTGCATCTGTTAATATCAACATATGGAAGATGGTCGTCTGTTATGGTTATTGCACCAAACGGACACACCTTTTCACATGTGCCATAACCTAAACAGCCATATTTACAAGCCTTATCACCCCCGCCTGCAAGTATCGCAGCCCTGCAATCCTGAATCCCTTCATATTTAAACTTTTTTGTTGACCTGCTCCATCCGCCCTTGCACATAATCCTTGCGAAATGGGGTTCCCGTATTTCTGCCTTTTTGCCTGTTATTAATGCAACAGCTTCTGCTGTCCTTCTACCACCCGGAATACAAAGATTAGGAGGAACATCCGGATTGTTAACCACTGCTTCCGCATACTGTTCACACCCGGCATAACCACATGCGCCGCAATGCGCATTTGCGAGCATCTCTCTTACACGCTCAACTCTTGGATCAATCTTAACAGAAAACCTCTTAGCTGTAAGTGCGAGTCCGATGCCGAATATTACGCCTATACCTGCAAGGAAGATCAGTGTAGATTTTATGAGTGGAATTAACTCAACATGCTCTTTTGCCTCAACGCCTCCACCAACACCCACCATTGGAGCTATAAAATGATATATATCGTTGAGTCTTATGCAATTAACAATTTCTGTTAACATATTAAGAATTTCGTATAGCATCTTATAATTTTACAGTAAATTGTAAATCCGTATACTTAGAGGCAAAGATATGTACAGAAAAAGCTTTACCAGCAGCACATTTGTAGGCGGTTTGATTATCGAATATACCATCATGTTTTCATTTCCTGCAATTTGATACCTACAATACCCAAATTCTGCTTTGGAAAGGTTTTTATGTACATATCTTTGCCAAATGCATTTAATATTTCACTGTGTTATTAATCCTGAAAAACCTGCAAATGCCAGTGCAATCAAGCCGGTAGTTATAAAGGCAATAGGTACACCTTTAAATGGAGCAGGAATATCAGCAAGTTCGAGTTTCTCACGAATACTCGCCATTATAATCAGTGCCAGTGCAAACCCGATTCCTGAGCCGAATGCGAATGCAAGGCTTTCGAGAAAACTATAATGTTCAGATGCATTGATTAAAGGAACCGCGAGTATAATACAGTTGGTTGATATCAAAGCAAGATAGATACCGAGTTTATGAAAAAGCACTGGTGCTATCTTTCTCATAATCGTATCCGATGCCTGAACAAAACCAGCCACAATACCGATGAATATTATTATCTTAAGAAATGTAATATCGAGAGGCACCATTACATAGGTAAAAACAAGCCAGCTCAGTGCTGCGCTTATCATCATTACTGAGGTGAAGGTGATGCTCATGCCAACAGCAGTCTCCATTTTTTTAGAGACGCCAAAAAATATACAGAGACCGAGAAATCTGGTAAAGACAAAGTTATTTATAAGGGATGCAGCAATAATCAACTCAAAAAGTTTTGTAAATTCACTGTTCATGTTTTTCTCCCTTTTGAATACCTCAAATCAATCCAGTTAAAAAGACCCATTAATATCCCTACAGCAAAGAAACCGCCCGCAGGCAATATCATTATGAGGAGGGGTTTGGCATGTATAATTGTATAGCCCCATAATGAGCCTTTTCCAAGCAACTCTCTAAAAAAACTTATTATTGTGAGTGCGAACAGGAATCCCAATCCCATGCCTATGCCGTCGAACATAGAAGGGGCAACCTTATTTTTGCTTGCGAACATCTCTGCCCTCGCGAGGATTGAAGCAAATGCAACTATGAGCTGTATATACAATCCCATCTGTTTATACGCCTCTCTCGCAAAGGCTGCCATTGTCATATCAGTAACAGTCACCCAGCCGGATATTATAAGCATGAATATGGGTAATCTTATTCTCGGATGAATAAAATTCCTCATTGAGGAAATAGTGATATTAACCATCACCTGTACAAATAGAACCGCAACACCCATCAAAACACCGTTTCTAACATTATTTGTAACAGCGATAGAGGGACAGAGACTGAGTGCGAGTTTAAAAATGGTATTTTCTTTAAAGATTCCATTTTTAATAAGATCAAGATATTTATTATTTTTGGTATTTTGTTCCATGTCCCGCCTCTTTCTTTACATGAACGCTATCTTTCATCTCCGACTTTTGGTCGGAGGCACCCACTGTCTCTATAAGAAACTTAACACCATTTCTAACAGCATCTTCAGTGACTGCCCTGCTCGAAATAGTTGCCCCTGAGATCGCCTGTATGTATTCTGCTGTCTCTGTTTTTAATACCCTTAAGTGATCAACGTCCTTACCCACAAACTGGTTTTTAAAGCTGTCTAACTCTATCTCATCTCCAAGACCCGGCGTCTCTTTTTGTTCGAGGATATTTATTTTCTGGACATTAAAATCTTTATCCACAGAAATCAATGTATCTATATAGCTTGAATAGCCTTTCCCAAATGACTGGATTATATAGCCGATAATCTCGTCCCCTTTTTTAGCAACATAAAATTCTGCATGCCTTTCATGTATAATCCACTCGCCCAAGTTTTCGATCTCGTCTGCATCAGGCATCAGTTCTTTTAATGCCTGTTGTTTTTCAATCTCAGCTTTCTTATACATTACAGGTGAAGTCTTTGCATAAACCACAGCGAGGATGATCCCACCTATGATATATACAACAACAAGATTTAAGGTTATTTTAAAAATATCCCTGCCTGTCATTTTATTTCTTTTTGGCTCCAAAAACCTTTGTTTTAAATCCCCTGTCAATAAGCGGTGTAAAACAGTTCATTATGAGTATTGCAAACATTACGCCCTCAGGATATCCACCTTTAAGTCTTATGAGCATTGTAAGAAATCCGCAGCCACTACCAAAAATTATCTGCCCTTTTTTTATTGATGGACATGTTACATAATCGGTTGCCATAAAAAATGCACCGAGTATAATTCCTCCGCTAAGTAGATGTAAAACAGGGTCTCCTGTAAAAAGTGAGCCTTCTCCACCGAAGATCCATGCAATTATTGCTGCTGTACCGAGGAATGACACAGGGATATGCCATGTAATGTATCCTCTGTATAAAAGGAATGCAGCACCAATAAGCAGTGCTATAACCGACGTCTCTCCAATAGACCCCGCACGATGGCCAATAAAAAGTTGTGAATAGAGATTCAATTTATCTCCAAATAACTCTATGAGCTTCGCTGTACCTTCTTCCTTCAAAATACCCAGAGGGGTTGCGGTTGTTTTGGCATCAATCTGAATAAAAGCTGCAGAAGGTTCACTCCAGATGGTCATAAGCTTAGGGAATGATATAAGAAGAAAAGCCCTTCCGATAAGGGCAGGATTAAAGATATTAAACCCAAGTCCTCCGAATAATTGTTTTGTAATAACTATGGCAATAAAGGAACCGATAATTGGAATATAAAATGGAACAGATGGAGGTAAATTCATGCCTAACAAGAGACCCGTAAGAAAGGCGCTTCCGTCATTAACCGCAACCTTCCTTTTTAAAGCCTTTTGAAAGATATATTCTGAAAGTACAGCAGATATTATACAGAGGGCAACTGCACAAATTGCTCTTGGACCAAAAAAATAAGCGCCCATTATCATAGCAGGAAGAAGCGAAACTGATACGCTCCACATTATCCTGTTTGTGGATTCTTCATCCCTTATATGAGGACTTACAGATACAACAAGGGGCTTCATGGTTTCACCATGGACTTTGCCAGTCTTATAAATTGAACTATTGGTCTTTTTGAAGGGCAGACGAATGCGCACGAACCGCATTCAAAACAATCGAATAAATTATATTCCTTTGCACCTTCATAAAACCCTTTTTCTGAGTAAATACTGAGCATAGATGGCATAAGCCCCATAGGGCATGCCTCTATGCATCTTCCGCATCTTATACACGGACCAAAGTCTTCTGCATGAACCAACTCTTTTTCTGTCATTGCTACTATGCCCGAAGTCCCTTTGGTTACAGGCACATTTAGAGATGATATAGCAAAGCCCATCATAGGGCCGCCAGAAATAATTTTCACTGCCTCGTCTTTCAGCCCCCCGCACTCTTCAATGATATGTGATACCAACGTCCCTACCTTTACCCTCATATTCTTGGGTTCTTTAATGCCTTTCCCTGTAACTGTCACAACCCTTTCTATTAAAGGCTTGCCATATCTCACAGCCTCATATATTGCAAAAGCAGTACCTACATTCTGAACCACGACTCCAACATCCATGGGGAGCGCCCTCAGCGGGACATCCCTTCCGGTAAGAACGCTTATAAGCATCTTTTCTGCTCCCTCAGGATATTTTGTTGGAAGGGCGCAAACCTCTATATTATCTTGCCCATCGGTTGCTTCTTTTATCGCTTTTACTGCCTCAGGTTTGTTATCCTCTATGCCCACATATCCCTTATTTACACCCAATATCTTCATTATTATCTTAAGCCCTTCTATTATTTCCTCTGACCTTTCGAGCATAAGCCTGTAATCCCCTGTTAGATAAGGCTCGCATTCCGAACCATTTAAGATTACAATATCAATAGGCTTTTCCTTTGGTGGCGAGAGCTTAACTACTGTAGGAAAAGCCGCACCTCCCATCCCCACAATACCTGCGTTTTTTATCTTTTCCTTAAGCTGGTCAGAAGAAAGGTTCATATAGTCTGGGTCATCTTTAAGCAGAGTCCATTCCTCATTGCCATTATTTTCTATAACAACACAAGTGACCATCCTTCCCATTGCATTAGAAAATTCTCCGATTGCAGTCACCTTTCCGGATACTGATGAATGTACAGGCGCTGATACAAAGCCTGTTGCTTCGCCTATCATCTCACCCTTTTTTATTTCCTGATTTATAGTTACTACAGATTTGCATGGAGCGCCAAGATGCTGGCTCAAAGGAATTACAACACTTTCAGGCGGCTCTGTTTCGACTATTGACTTGTCTGCTGAAAGTTCTTTTCTGTCAGGCGGATGTATCCCACCCTTAAATGTTAAAAGATTCATTAAAAGATTTTTCCTACAAAATTGTAATATTACAAATCTTTAGTTAAAAAGTTCCAATTTTTACCACACGATATGTATGAAAGTCAAGGTTGAGCAAGTATTAGTCCCAACCAGCTTTTTTCAAGTCTGATCTTACTATATCTTTTAATGCCGATATAAACACAGGATGGATATTCAAAGAATCTGTTCTCTTAAGTGTCATACCAAGTCTTTCAGCCATATCCTTGTAAAATATATCTATCTCATAAAGCGTCTCAATATGATCTGAGACAAAACTTATCGGAACTACAAGGACATTTTTTACACCGCCTCTCGCAAGTTCCCTGAGTTTTTCTTCGGTTGAGGGTGAAAGCCACTTAACAGGTCCGCTTTTAGATTGGTAACTGAGATGCCATTTTATCTGTATTTGTTTTGTGATTTCTTCTATTGTCCCCAATGTCTCTTTTACATATGTATCACCTTTGTCAATAAATTTCTGGGGGAGGCTGTGTGCACTGAAAAGGACATGAATGTCATTAGTAATCTGCCCAAAAGATTCAATGCCTTTTTTAATCAAGTCAATAAGTGCTTTTATATAAAGTGGATGATTAAACCATGAAGATATATAAGAAATTTCTAAGGGATAATCTTTAACAGCCTCTTTTAATTTAAAGATTGAAGACCCAGATGTTGCAATAGAATATTGTGGATAAAGACTCAAGGCTATAATCTTCCTTATACCATCCCTGACCATAAGAGGGATAACATCGTCTATGAACGGATGCCAGTATCGCATCCCCACATAGACCTTAAAGGAAGTAAATCCCCCCTTTATTAAAGGGGGGCAAGGGGGATTTGATTGCTGAGTCATCGCTTTTTCCAATGCCTTTGCCTGAGCAGCTGTAATATCAAATATGGGGGATTTGCCGCCTATAAGATTGTATAACTTTTCTGTATGTTTGGACCTTATTGTTGATATTACCCATGCGAGTGGTTTTTGCAGGAACGAAGGACCAAGCTTTAGAATCCTTCTGTCAGAGAACAGGTTATAAAGAAAAGGTTTTACTGCCTGAATTGAATCAGGACCTCCAAGATTAAGAAGTATAATGCCTATAGTCTCTTTTTTATTTTCACTCAAATTTAGTTCCCGGCGATTTTATTCTTACGGGTAATTATAAAACATTTGCTATTATAATAGCAGTTACAAGTTCTTTATAATATTGAGTATAATAAGCTATGCACAAAAGTAGAATAAAATTCGTTTCTATGATTTTCTTTTTTATATCCGCGTTTTTCTATTTGCTTCATGATAAATATTTCCCTGCAGAACAGGCTGAGAAGAATTATGTCCCTGTTGTAGCAGTGCATGATGGAGATACCGTCAGTGTAATTATTAATAGCAAAGAGGAAAAGGTAAGACTTATAGGAATAGATGCCCCTGAAATTAGCCAAAGACCATGGGGAAAAAGATCACAGGAATATTTGGAGACCGTGCTGAGTTCATCAGGATGGAAGGTAAAACTGGAGACTGATATTGAAAAAAAGGATAAATATGGTCGTATTCTTGTGTATTTATGGTCTGATGATGATAAGATGATCAACCTTTTGATGGTGAAGAGTGGCAATGCAATGCTCTACACAGTTCCACCAAATGTAAAACATGTTGATGAATTCATATCCGCACAGAGAGAAGCAAAAGATAAAAGGCTTGGCATATGGGGTGAAAAAGGACTGAAAGAAAAGCCGAGCGATTACAGAAGAAAACACCCCATATCATGAAATCACCATAGCTGCTAAGTTGCGGTAGGGATTATTCTTTACTACAGTCAGGCATTTCAACTTCAAAAACCCTTTTATGCTCTTTGAGAATATGACATACTTCCTCTACTTGGTCCACAAGAGAGATTAAGCCTATGTCCTCGGGCAATACTGTATTCTGGGGAACGAGGGTTGTTTTAAACCAGTCTATCAAACCTTTCCAATAATCCTTGCCAAATAGTATTATAGGAAATATACCAATCTTTTTGGTCTGCGATAATGTAAGCGCCTCAAATAATTCATCCATAGTACCAAATCCGCCGGGAAATATAATAAATGCGCTGGCATATTTGACAAACATGAGCTTCCTTATAAAGAAATATCTAAAAGACAGGGTTATGTGTTGATAACAATTAGGACACTGTTCCTGTGGGATTTCGATATTAAGGCCAATGGATTTCCCTTTTCCATTAAATGCCCCTTTATTAGCACCCTCCATAATTCCGGGGCCGCCCCCTGTAATAATAGCATATCCTGCATCAGAAAGTCTTTTGCCAAGTTCAACAGCCTTTTCATAATAAAATGAGCCTGGTTTCATTCGCGAGCTCCCGAATATAGTAACAGCAGGACCAATGTTATGAAGGGTTTCAAATCCCTCTACAAGTTCAGATTGAATCCTGAAGACCCTCCATGTTTCTGAATGCTTAAAATCTTCCATTTCCATATGTAAAATCTCCTTATGTATAAGAATTATAAAAATGTTTTATAATATAACATGTCTTTTAGGATTTCTGATAAAAGCTGGGCAGCAACCTCTTTTTTGTTAATCTTTATTCTTTTTTCATCTATCGGTTATTCAGAGGAAGATCAGTTAGAAAGGATTATTCAAAATTTAAACAGCGAATATCGTGACCTGCGGATGAGCTCAGTGTGGATTCTTGGGAAAGTACAAGACCCCCGTGCTGTAAAAACATTAATTAAGGCACTCAAACATAAGGATTTTCTTATCCGAGTAAAGGCAGCAGAGGCATTGGGAGATAAAAAAGAACCAGCGGCTGTAGAACCCATTATTACTCTTCTGAAAGATGAAGAAGAAATGGTTCGCGAGGCTGCTGCAACTGCACTGGGGAATATAACAGGAAAAGATTTTGGACAGGATAGTGATAAATGGTATACATGGTGGGAACAAAATAAGAGAAATATCCTGCAATAAAATATACATGGAAAATACCCTATCTGTAATCCCTCTCGGCGGAGTTGAGGAGATCGGCCTCAACATGACAATCTTTGAATATGGTGATGATATCATTGTTGTTGACGCTGGACTTATGTTTCCAGAGGAAGACATGCTCGGAGTTGATTTTGTTATCCCGGATTTTTCTTATCTGCTCGAGAACAGAGAGAAAATAAAAGGTGTAATTCTTACACATGGACATGAAGACCATACAGGCGCCCTTCCCTTTCTGCTTAAAGAAATAAATGTGCCTGTCTATGGAACTCCCCTTACACTCGGATTGGTAAAGGCGAAGCTCCGTGAACATAATCTTGAATTCATTAAACTAATTTCTGTAAAACCGAGGGATATAATAAACATTGGCGTCTTCTCAATAGAATTTGTGAGGGTAACTCACAGCATTGTAGATGGAGTTGGTCTTGGAATAAACACCCCTATCGGACTGGTTGTACATACAGGAGATTTTAAACTCGACCCTACCCCTGTTGATGGACAGCTCATGGATTTCCACAAATTTTCTGAGTATGGGGAAAGAGGCACACTTCTTCTTTTATCTGACAGCACAAACGCTGAAAATGGTGGATTCACATATTCTGAGAAAGAAGTAAGGCGCGCCTTTGAGAGTATATTTTCTAAAGCAAAAGGAAGGATTATCATTGCAACATTTGCATCAAATATCCACAGGATTCAACAGGCAATTGATGTAGCTATAAACTATGGTAAGAAGATTATCCTGTGCGGGAAAAGCATTGTATCCAATGCACAGATAGCACTTGACCTCGGTTACCTCAGAATACCTCAGGATACATGGCTCAGGCTTGAAGACCTCAAAAAACTTCAGGATAATGAGGTTGTGCTTATTACCACAGGAAGTCAGGGCGAGCCAATGAGTGTTCTTTCAAGGATTGCAACAGATGAACACAAGGACATAAAGATAAAAGAAGGGGATACTGTTATACTTTCAGCAAAGATGATACCCGGCAATGAACGCTCTATAGGAAGGATAATAAATCATCTCTTCAGACAGGGCGCTGATGTTATTTATGAAAAAGTATCAGAGGTGCATGTCTCAGGACATGCCTCAAAAGAAGAACTCAAACTCATGCTTAATCTCATCAGACCAAAATATTTTATGCCTGTTCATGGAGAATACAGGCATCTTGTATATCATTCAATGCTTGCAAAAAAACTTGATATAGCAAAAGAGAATATTTTTATACTTAAAAATGGAGACATCCTCGATATATCTGACACTGGAGCAAGAAAAAATGGCAGGGTTAATTCAGGCCGCATATTCATAGATGGCAAGGGAATAGGAGACGTTGAAGAAATGGTTCTTAGGGACCGGTTGAGACTCGCACATGACGGGATTGTACTGATACTCCTCGGTATAGAAAAACTAACAGGCTATATAGTCTCAGGTCCTGAGATAATATCAAGAGGGTTTGTGTTCGAGGATGCATCTCAGGATGTAATCAATAATGTAAAAGAACTCCTGACAAATACAATAAAAGGACTTGATAAAGAGATAATATCTGATTCTTCTCTCCTTAAGGCAAAACTCAGGAACACACTTAAAAAATATCTCAGGAATACAATGGATAGAAGACCTATGATTATGCCGATAATATTTGAGGTATAGCTGTTATTAAGCTATTGATTCTATTCTGTTTCTCCCCTTATGTTTTGCCTTATATAATGCCTTATCCGCCTGTCGTATAAGTTTTTTATAATCAAGAGCCAAATCTTCACCACCAAAATAGCCTATCCCGATACTGATAGTTATAGCAATTTCATCAATTTTCATATTTTCTACATCTGCCCTCAATTTTTCAGCTACGTTTATGGCATCAGATATAGAAGTCTCAGGTAATATAACCACAAATTCTTCTCCACCATATCTGGCTACAATATCTCCTGCTCTGATGCTTTTTTTCCATAATCTGGCAGACCTTCTCAGTGCCTTATCACCTATAAGATGGCCGTATTCGTCATTTACCTTTTTAAAATGATCAAAATCAATTATAAGTAAACTCAGGGGATGTTTATATCTCTTTGACCGCTCAATTTCTTCCTTTAGCCTTGATTCAAAATATTTATAATTATACAACCCTGTAAGTCCATCTGTTATAGCCTCTTCATGCAACAGGGCATTTTCTATTGCAATAGCTGTCTGGCTTGCCAGCGCCTCCAGAAGGGCAATATCGCTTTGCACATATATGTTTTTATTACCTTTATGTCCCAATGTTAATATCCCGATTAATTGTTCTTTACGAAAGATGGGAGTTATTATCTCAGCATTTATCAGCCCTGCATCACCATAGATTGCGCTAAAGTCTTTTTGAGACCTGAAAATCTCCTGTTCTTCCTTTATAAAAACCTGTTTTGTCTCTCTTAACCAGTTGATAACCCCATTTTTTATTTTGTAAGCATCTGCTAACTTTTTATTAACTCCATGACTGCAGCGTATACGATAAAAACCATCCTCATCTTCCATTAGCAGGCATACAGTCTCTACCTTCAGGCTTTTTTTTATCACTTCTACTATATAATTTAATAATTCATCCAGATTCTGTTTGCTTGTTAATGCCCTGATAGAATCCTTCAGTATCTCCTGATAACTATATTTGCCCTTTAATACAATGTCATTTATCACATCCTGCACTACCTTTCTTATTGGAGTTTTAAAAATGATAAGGACAACTGCTGAAAGCGAGATAAAAATTGCCAGTGTTGAACCTGTAAACGGTTCGAGCAATTTAAATAATCCAATGTGAATGATTATTGCGCCAATTAAAAGGAATATAACAGTGAAAGTATTCGAAATGACTATCCGTATATCAAATAATCTGTAACGGGTTATGGAGTAAAAGGTAAGTGCAACCCAGGGGAGACCAAAATAAGAACCAAGTGCAGGGTCAAAACCAAGACCACCAAATAATTGAAAAATCTCGACCACCGCGCCTCCAAGTCCAACGAATATCAGAAATCCGAGAAGAAAATAGTTAAGCTGCATCTTTTTTATACTAATGCTCTGTTTTCTTAATTTGAATAGTTCATATACAATCCATGTAAGTAAAATCGCCCCAAACAAGCGTACAGGATTTTCAAATACACCCCTCTGATCAATGAAAGGAAACAGGGAATATGCCCCTCTTTCTATAAGGTCAGTAGATAGACATAAGATAAATATTAAAAACCATAAAGGATAGAGGATAAGAGCCTCTACGGATGCAATACGACTCTTTTCATTAAAATAATAGACATATTGCAGTGCAGCAGGAATAGTGAGCCAACCGATCCAGCAGGCACGATAAAATAAATCGTAATCCAATCCCATTGAAGCACGGAGATAAACTATGCCTGCGAAAAGGGCATAACCTGCAGAGGAAAAAGAAAATACTGCAACGGCTTTATTAACAGGATTATTTGAAGGATTTTTTTTAAGGAGAAGAATTCCTAATAATATTTCTGAGGCAGCAATAAAAAATAAAGGATAGCCGATTATTTTTAGAGGATCCATATTGCATCCTGAGATTTTAGATAACACAATATGATATTTATATTCTTAAGGTTTGTCAATCTGTTATAATTATTTGATGTTTGAGGCGATAATACTCGGTATTGTGCAGGGCATTACAGAGTTCCTGCCCATCAGCAGTACTGCACATTTAATATTATTCCCATGGTTTTTTAACTGGAATGGTGAAGTTGATACTCTAACTTTTGATATTGCCCTCCATACAGGCACCCTTCTTTCTCTTATCCTCTGCTTCTGGAGAGACTGGCTTGATCTCTTTTTAAAAAAACAGAGGATGCTCTTATTGATTATCATGGCATCAATACCTGCTGGGGTAGCAGGATTTCTGCTTAATGACTTTGCAGAGACTAAACTGAGGGAACCACTGTTGATAAGCCTGACGCTTGTTGTTGTAGGATTTTTGATGCTTATTGCTGAAAAGGCAAACAAACATAAAGACATTGAAAAAACAGGCTTAAAGGATGCAATAATTATTGGGATTGCACAGGCTATTGCAATTATACCAGGTGTTTCTCGTTCCGGAATCACGATCTCAGCAGGACTTTTCAGGGGATTAGAGCGGGAGGCAGCAGCAAAATTTTCCTTCCTGCTTTCAACCCCGATTATTGCTGGTGCTACAATTCTTCATATGGGAAAAGTTATGCACACTCCTGAAAACCATGACTTAAGGCTTTTCATTGTAGGACTAATTGCCTCCTGTATAACAGGTTATATTGCCATAAAATTTTTACTGAGTTTTCTTAAGAAATATCCATTGAACCTGTTTGTCTATTACAGATTTATACTTTCTGCTATTATAATAGTAGGGCTATGGGTGAAAGGGTAAGACGTATAAAAGAAGAAGTCTTCGGTGTTGTTTCTGTTTCAGGAGGCATTTATCTTTTTATAAGCTTGATCACACATAATTTAAGAGACCCTGTCCTTTTTTTCAGAATTACAGAGCCTGCTGAACCAGTAAGAAATCTTGGAGGGATTATAGGTGCGTATATCTCGGGCTGGCTGGTTATCTTCCTGGGATTTGCTGCATTTATTATACCCCTTTTGATGGCTGCCTTTGGGATTAAGCGATTAATGGGCAAGGAGGGGCATAAAATATACCTATTTGGAGGAGTCTTATCTGTCATATCATCTTCTTTACTATTTTCATTATTATCCAGCACATTTAATCTCTCCATAGAAAAATATCCTGACGGCATTGGTGGTCTTATGGGCAGGGGGGCAGCAAGCCTTGCTAACAGTTTATTTTCTTTTTTTGGGACTTATATCTTTTCGCTTTCCATGTTCCTGTCTTCAATAATCCTTATAAGCCCTGTATCTGTCGCAGGGATTGCTCTAAAAAGGAAAGGATTAACAACAAAAAACAAAATAGAGACAGAGGAAATAGATTCAGACGACGAGGAGATAGTTATCAGAGAAATAGAGCCTCAACCTGAATTACAATCCATACCTAAGGTTGAGACTGTATCCCCTCAGAAAATAGGAGATTACGAACTTCCCTCTCTCGAATTATTGAGTTTCCCTATGACTCCTATTGTCAGACCTGCAAAAGAAGAACTTCTAACAGATTCTGCACTCATTGAGAAAAAGCTTAAAGACTTCGGTGTTGAAGGACGGATTACACAGGTGCACCCAGGTCCTGTTGTTACAATGTACGAGTTCGAACCTGCGCCCGGTGTTAAGATTAACAGGGTTGTATCTCTATCAGATGACCTTGCCCTCGCACTCAAGGCACAGAGCGCAAGGGTTTCCCCGATTCCGGGCAAAGCAGCAATAGGCATAGAGATTCCCAACAGGCAAAGAGAGATAGTGTATTTAAGAGAAATTCTTTCTTCGGAGAGTTTTAAAAAAAGCAAGTCAAAGCTTACAATCGGGCTCGGCAAGGATATATTCGGCGCCACAGTTGTAGCAGACCTCTCAAAAATGCCCCATCTTCTCGTTGCAGGTGCGACAGGTTCGGGAAAGAGCGTATCAATAAATTCAATGGTTATGAGTTTACTGTACAAGGCAACGCCAGCAGAAGTTAAGATGTTGATGATAGACCCGAAACTGCTTGAACTCTCTGCATATGTTGAGATACCACATCTTATATCACCTGTAATAACAGCCCCGAAAGAAGCAGCAGAGGCATTGAAAAAGATGGTGATAGAAATGGAACGCAGATATAGAGTTCTTGCTGAGAGTGCAGCGAGAAACATTGAAAATTATAATGCACGTGTAGATGGGGACATTCTTCCTTATATCATTATTTTTATTGATGAGCTTGCTGATCTGATGTTCACAGCGCCAAGTGATGTTGAGGACTCGATAGCAAGGCTTGCACAGATGGGGAGGGCATCAGGCATACATCTTATCTTAGCAACACAAAGGCCATCTGTTGATGTAATTACAGGGATAATAAAGGCAAACTTTCCTGCAAGGATATCCTTTCAGGTCTCATCTAAAATAGACTCGAGGACAATACTCGATGCACAAGGCGCAGAACAGCTTTTGGGCAAAGGCGATATGCTTTTAATGTTACCGGGGTTAAAGATTATACGTGTCCATGGCGCACTTATTACAGAAGACGAAATAAAGGCTGTTACTGAATTTATAAAATCGCAGGGTACTCCTGATTATACAATATTAGAAAACCTTCAGGGTCCCGATGAAATGGGGACGGATGAAAAATCAGGAGAGAGAGACGAGATGTACCTGAAGGTGGTTGAGTTCGGGGAATCAGTTGGAGAGGTATCCATATCATCCATACAGAGGAGATTCAAAATAGGGTATAATAGGGCAGCAAGGATAATGGAATTAATGGAAGAAGACGGACTCGTTGGTCCACCCAGAGGTGCAGGAAAACCGAGAGAGTTTTTAAAGAGAAGAAGATAAAAAATTCTTGAATTTACTTGAATTTATTGGTAGACTCTGTTAAAAATAACATTGCTTATTTAACCTTATGATTGTTGAATTTGAGCCGAATTTAAACATCATAAAGCTCGACAGTGCAATGGCTTCATTGCACTGTCATCATTATAATTGTGGTCTGCTCAAGACACTTGAGGAGATAAAAGAGATTGATGCACATAAAATATTTATCCAGGCTGCAAATGAGGAATTCTATATAAATTTCAAGAATTACATATCAAGGTATTTAAAGGATAAGACAGCTCGCGAAAAATTGGATGCAGCCGCAGTATTATATCGGTCTATGGGTTTTGGCATTATTGACACTTCCTCGCTGAATGAGTCAGGTGGGAGGGCTTATTCAGATTCTTCATATTATGTAGTTGGATGGCTGGCAAAATACGGCAGACGTGAAACACCAGTATGTTATCTAACTTGCGGGTTTTTAAGTGGTATCTTATCAGCTATTTATGATAAACCATCAAACACATACAGAGTCGAGGAAAAGAAATGTATGATTACCGGCAATGAGCATTGTGAATTTGTAGTGTCGGTGAATAAATAATGGCAATAGACAGCAAAAAGGTAATAGAACTGGCTTCTAAATTGCCTATCGCAAGTAACGAAAAGGGAATTATGGCTGCCTTCGGAGTCTATGCAGCCATGAACTATAATGAATTTTTCTTTAAGGTTGTGTCCCGTGTTATACAAACAGTGGATATCGGAGCAGCCCAAGTAGTAGAAAAAAAATTATATAATGCGGTTCTTGAGTGCGGCTATCACACATTTCATGGAGCACGGACATCCATGCACTGGCGGGAATACATCCTGCCCATGATTAAGACTCCAGAAGATGAGATTTATGCCCTCGTTGCCTTTACTAATATCTTTGGTATTGGATATATTGAGGTAGAGGATCTTATCCCTAATGAAAAATTAGTAACGATTGTAAAAAATGCCTATGATCCCGGCCGCTATATGGAAGAATATGGGACCCAGCCATACGGAAGATGTTACATGTTCAATGCCTGTACAGCATCTTATATGGATCTTGTTTACGGTCCCCCTTATCCAGAAGGAATAAACACATTTATTTCTAAAGAGGTTTCATGCCGCTCTAAGGGAGATGCCATATGTAGGTTTGTAGCAGAACGCCACTCTAAAAATGAACAACGAAAAGCATAGTTGGCCATTAAAACTTGATGCATCTATTACCCTTCAATCTCTCCCGGATGGTGTTTTTATAACAGACCCCCAAATGCGTATTATATATTTTAATTTAGCTGCAGAGAGAATGACCGGGTTTAAGTCTTATGAGGCTGTTGGCATGTATTGCAAAGATGTATTAAAAAGTGGTCTTTGCAGCACTGATTGTGTTGTAAAACGCGCCCTCGATTCTGACCAGAATATTTTTAACATTGAAACAACAATAACCACTGTAACAGGACAGATAATTCCTGCTCTTGTCAGCGCCTCACTCCTGAAGGACTCAACAGGTAAGATTGTCGGTTATTTATATTCTTTCCGTGATATCTTACTTTTGAAAAAGGTTATGTCTGATCTGGAGATATCACGAGCTGAATTAGCTGAAAAAAACATAGAACTCACCCAGACACTTACAGTATTGAAATCAACGCATGAGCAGCTGCTTCAGGCTCAAAAAATGGAAGCTATGGGAACCCTCGCTGGTGGCATTGCACATGATTTTAATAACATCTTGACAGGTATTCTGGGATTCGCCTCTCTCGCTAAAAGTGAGCTGCCAGAAGATAATCCTGTTTATAAATACATTGAACAAATTGAACGATCTGCCAAGCGGGCATCAGAACTCACAGGCGCCATACTAACATTCGCTCGGCGTAGTCGTTTTGAGATTAAAACAGTAGATATCAATAAGATTGTTGCAGGAGTATGGCGGATATTAGAAATGACTGTTGACCGCAGTATAGATATCGAAAAAGCCTTATCACCAACGCCATGTTATATAGATGTTGATGTGTCTAAGATGGAGCAGGCACTTATGAATATCTGTGTCAACGCAATCGAGGCTATGCCAAAGGGTGGAATCTTAACAATTAAGACAGAGGTTTCTTCAAATATTTCTGATATTGATGTAGCAGACTTGCCTGAACAGATCAAAGAAGATGGATATGTCAAGATTTCTATTATTGATACAGGAGCAGGCATGGATGAAGAAACCCGTCAAAAGATATTTGATCCATTCTTTACAACAAAAGGGAAGACCGGAGGCACAGGACTTGGACTGGCAGTAGTTTATGGCGTAATTAATGAGTTTAGAGGATATATTGACGTTAAAAGTAAACCTGGAGTAGGTACTACATTTACCCTGTATTTACCTATTTCAAAACAAACTGTAGAGGCTAAGGTTTCGGTGGAAGAAGAAGCCCCAGAAATCCCCAGAGGTAATGGCGAGACTATTCTGCTTATTGATGATGAGAAGATTATCCTCGAACTCGGCAAAAATTTATTGGAACGTCTGGGATATAATGTTGTTATAGCTGAAAATGGTTTTGAAGCTGCAGCCCTTTATAAAAGGCTAAAAGATGAGGTTTCACTTGTAGTCTTAGACTTAATCATGCCAATCCTGAGCGGCAAAGAAGTTTTTGAACGGTTAAGACAGATAAACCCAACTGCAAAAATACTTATCTCTACGGGGTATGCGAAAGACGAAATCATACAGCCTCTTTTAGAAAAAGGCGCTAAAGGGTTTCTTGAAAAACCGTATAATATTTATGGAATGGCAGAAAGTGTAAGAAAGGCACTTGAAACAAAGGATTAAAAACTTCCTATTAGATATGGTGCCGAAGGCGGGATTTGAACCCGCACGGGTTACCCCACACGCCCCTCAAACGTGCGTGTCTACCAGATTCCACCACTTCGGCAAACATTTTTATGCTACTACAAAATTCTAAAGGTTTTCAAGATAAGCCGGGCTAACTAATAAGATTTTTATTAATCTTGATTTTTACCTGTTTTTTAAAACCTTCAATATATGACTTTACTGCCTTTTCTTTTTTATCGTTAAGCATCTGCTCATAGAATATCTTTGCTAAGTGCTTGTCGCCTGATACCTGCTCTAAGTTAATATCTACCTCTGATGTATCAACAGACAGCTCTATCAGCCGCCTCATCTTCTTGAGTATCAATTCATGGCGTTTTGAGTTTTCATATAACTCAGGGGTTATCCTGTTCAATCTCAACCTGTTAAGATATACACTCTTATCAAACACGCCGTTTCTCATGAAAGCAGGCTCATGCATTATTGAGTCCTGAAGTTCTTCATCACTTATATTGATACCTTGTTTCTTTGCTGCAATAAGCAATACATGTTCATCTATCATGGAATATAGGACATTTTCTTTAAGGTTCAATTTCTTTTCCATATCGTCATCAAATTTATCTTTATAAATCTCTCTATAAAAACGATACACCCTATCATAAGTTCTCCAGTATTCCTCAGCAGTTATTTTGTATTTACCAACCTCTGCTATAATCTCAGCAGGTGTTTTATCCACTGTGCCTACACCCCAGAATATAAAAGTAATGATAACTATAAAGAAAAGCACATAAAAATACCTTGCATGTTTGCGCAGCACCTTGAGCATAAACTAATACCTCCCTGTAAAATAATCATTTATGATATCTCTATGGTCAAAGGCAATCCTCTCAGGCATATTGTCCTTATTAAATATACCAATTTCTTTTGCATCATCTCCTGCAACTGGAATGCCCTTAGCCTTTGCTATAAAAACAATGGTAATCGTATGGTGTCTCATGTCTCTCTTGGGGTCAGAATATGCATGAAACTGTCTTATCAGTTCAACATCAACCCCTGTTTCTTCTTTCGCCTCCCTGATAGCAGCCTGTTCAAGGGTTTCACCATAGTCTACAAAACCGCCAGGCAGCGCCCATCCTTCAGGAGGGTTTTTTCTTTTTATTAAAATGATGCCATTATTATTTTTTATTATAATATCTACGGTAGGAAGAGGATTTTTGTGCTTATTGCTCATTTTCAAATTTTATATTTATCTCTCTTTCAGGAACTACTGTTGATATTGCATGCTTATAAATAAGCGAATAAGTATTCTCTTTCAAAAGTATTACAAAGTTATCAAATCCTTTAATCAAGCCTTTTAACCTCACACCATTAGTAAGATAAACAACAACAGGAACTTTTTCTTTTCTCAATTGATTAAGATAACTATCCTGAAGATTCTGAACCTTGCCTGCGATAGTAGTCATAATTTTCTCCTTATATTTTTGGCTTTATATTCTGTATGAAATCTCTTGCTGCCTTAATATAGTCTATTAATCCATTATAACAAAAATCATATATAGCCATTAAGAATCTTTCTTACCTGCATAAAGATATCGCTGTTATCATAAACACCTGTAATATCACACCAATGAATATCTTCTTCTTTTTTGAACCATGTAAACTGCCTCTTTGCATACCTCTTTGTTCCTCTTTTAATAAGCCTTACCGCTTCATCAAGACTTATATTTCCCTTAATATACATTGCGATTTCTTTATATCCTATTGCCTGCATCGAACTTAGTTCAGCGTTCGGAGTCTTGAGTCCTGAGCCTGAAATCAGATTTATAAGCCGTTTGACCTCTTCAACGAATCCCCTGTCTATCATCCTGTCCACCCTTTCCTCTATCATTCTGTAAAGTTCTTTTCTATCCCTTGTAAGTCCTATTTTTATAAACTCGTATGGCAGAGGTCTTGTGAGTTTTTTTTGCATATCAGATATCGCCCTGTTGCTTTTAAGGCATACCTCTAATGCCCTGATAATCCTTCGTTTATCATTTGGCATTATCCGTTCTGCAGTCTCAGGGTCAAGTTCTTTCAGATAATTAAATAATGAGCCCTTTTCATCTTTTTCCATTGAAAGAAGTTCTTCTCTTAAAGTCCAGTCAGCCGAGGGACCGCTGAATATACCGCGGGTCAGCGCCTTAATGTAAAGGCCTGTGCCGCCAACAACAATCGGGATTTTTCCTTTACTGTGCAGATTTTCAATTATAGGAACTACCATCGCAATATATTTTCCTGTGTTAAATGATTCCCATGGGTCAACTATATCAATCATATGATGTTTGACAACAGCCCTTTCCTCACTCGTAGGCTTTGCAGTTCCAATATCCATATATCTATAAATCTGCATGGAATCAGCGCTGATTATCTCTGTAGCAAGTGCTTTTGCAAGGAGGATTGATACATTGGTTTTTCCAACACCGGTTGGTCCAAGGAGAATAATGACTTTATTCATTATTTAAAAATTATAGCATTATCTATTAAGCCAAAAAAACATCACTTGCATGGATTTAGTGGGGAAATTCAATTATCCAGAGGACTCCTGACGCTGAGGATGTTTTTTGTTGCCGCATGGGTGTAAATCATAAGTTAAAAATCCAGAGGACTTTTTGCATGGTATTAGTCAGATACATAATCTACAAAAATTAAAATGTTACCTCGAGCATCTCATATTTCTTATCTTGAACCACATAAGAACTTTCTGGTATTATCGAGAAACTATCTAATAACTCGTTCAGCGAGCGTTCTCGCCATCGAAAGGGAGGTGGGTACATGCGACTTGAGGAACTTGAGGAAGGAAGTCCCCTTCGTGTGTTCGGTGAGGAAATCTGGGACTTCATCGAGGAGTTGTTGGGTGTTACGATCGATCAGCCGCGGGGCGAATCGGAATACCACCTCGTACGCCGCGGCGATAGACACTTCTTGAGCTTTCGGTTCGTCGGCCCGATGGCGCGGGTTTTTCCTCAGCACTCCCTGATTCTTTACGCGCCGTGGGGCGAGTCCTTTCACAACATTCCGGAGATCAGGAGGGGGGAACGGACTTGGCATAACGGTCCATCTGCTGAGCTTGGGGTGCAGCCCGAACAGGGCGAGATAGCTCGGCAGTTCATTCATCTCGCCTACGATCAAGTTCACGGGCTATGAGAGGTAGTTGGGCGTGGCAACAGAAAAAAGTGTCAAGAGAGCATATTAAGCCATTGTTATGTTGTAAAACAACATGGCAAGGTATCTACGGATAGAATATGATAGAGCAGTCTATCATATAACCTCACGAGGAGATACAAGTGTATTGACTCAGATATGGGTTGCTATGTGCTATTATCTGCTGCTTTCATACATAAAATACCAGACAAAGTATTCCTATTCCCTTTTGGAATTGTCATGGATATTCTCAGAAATAGTCTTTGAGAGAATAAGTCTTATTGACCTGCTTTCCTGTAAATACTACAATATCTCTAAGATTAGAGAGCCTGACTTGCAGCAGTCTCTATTTTAAGCGGATAGTGGATAAAATAATAAAAAAAGGAGGGGAATACAATAAAACACGAACAAGAAAAGAAAGCAGGGACAAAAGAAAAAGCAGCATTTATAACTTCAAGAGATACCCTCGATGGTGCATATCCTGGCTTAATTCTGGGCATCAATGCAGTCCGTTTAGGTCTGGAAGCGAGGGTATTTTATACTTTTATGGGAATTAATGTTATACATAAAGGATGGATTGAAAAGGCAAAATTTCATCCTCATGGACTTATGGGAGCAATTCCAGGAATGGCGGCAATGGCTACATGGATGATGAAAGGCAAGATTGAAAAAGCCCAGATCCCTACACTTCCTGATCTGCAAGAAATTGCCTCTCTCGAGGGTGTAAAATTTATTGCCTGTAAAATGACAGTAGATATGATGGGACTTAAGCAAAAAGATTTCATTGAAGGAGTTATCATAGAGCCAGCTGAGGAATTTTTAAAGTATGCATTAAATTGTAAAATCTGTCTATATACATAATACAACCAGCGGGTCGAGGCGAACAAGAAAGAAAAAGCTGGTTAGGCTATAATAAATTTAAGAAAAGTTTTAGGAGGTAATTGCTATGCCGGCAACGATAAAAATGGATATTAATCAGGTAAAGGGTTTAATTTCTCAATTTTCCATTAAGGAAAAAGAAGACCTTGCCCGCTATCTCGACAGTTTAACATTGAAGAAACGATTCAAAAAATTGCTTTCAGCAAAGAAAGACGTTCCCATCTCATATGAGGATATTACAAAAGAGGTCGAAAAAGTAAGGGCTGCCAGATACAAGTGAAAGCAGTCATTGATACGAATATATGGCTCAGTTTTCTTATCGGCAAACTTCTTGCCGGTCTGGATAATTATATCCTTGATGGACTTCTGAAGGTAGTTATATCAGAGGAACAACTTGAAGAAATAACAACGGTTCTACAAAGGCCGAAATTTCGTAAGTATTTCTCTGCTGACGACATCGAAGAATTTCTATCCTTACTCTATAAATCCGCCAAGATAGTCACGGTTCATCATACCATTATTAAAGATTGCCGAGATGAGAAAGATAACTTTATCCTTGAAACAGCCATTCGCGGCAGGGCGGACTATATTATAACTGGAGACAAAGACTTGCTTGTGCTGAATCCATACAGGGGCAAAAAGATAATAGGCTTCAGAGAATTTGAAAATATTCTTAAAGAATTAATGAACCAGGGGTAAGATAGCGTACAACAAATCACTCGTGCGGATGGCCGATAGCCACCGCACAGTTCGCAGCGTTATGTTATAAAACAACATGGCAAGGACACTACGGATAGAATAGGAATAGCCTATGAGGTTTTTGCAAGCGTGGTTGCCCGGCGCGTCAGCCATCGCGTTAGGGCATGATGAATTTATGATGAGAAAGATATTACAACTTTTGCTTTTCTGCGCTCTCACATGCATTTTGCCACTATATAGTCCAACGGAAACGAACGGGGTCGGACTCCCAAAGGGTCCGTGGTCGGAACTCTTCGAGGTTACAAGTTCTAAACTGGTATTCTGTCCCGATGGGAAGAGTGGGCTGTTAACGAATTTAAAACAAAAGTCGCTGCCCCTTCGTTATCACTCAGCACGTTGGTGTCCAATGACTGAGGCAAAAGGTGGAAAGGTCACTCAATGGAGATTTACCAGTTACGATGATGCAGGCCGTAAGGTTGATGAAGGAGAATATTTCGAAGCAAGGATGCATGGCTTATGGATCAGTTGGCATCCTAATGGAGTTAAACAAACCGAAGGACACTACGTTAATGGGGAACCAATAGGTTCTCACACTTCATGGCACGACAACGGCGAAATTGCTGTAACAATGAATTATGTGGATGGTAAGCCCGATGGGATATGGGTGTATAGAGACTCGACTGGCCGCATTATTAAGAAACTCAATTGGCATCTCGGCAAGATTATAAAGAATAAATAAAAATTAGAGACGAAGTTAAAATGGATTTCATTGCAAATACATTCCACATAACATCATCGAATTTCATGGATCATCTTTCAAAAAATAAAAGAATAAAAAAGATTGTTTCTGCGCCTCGTTATACAGAAGAATGAGATAAGGAAAACCAAATGTATTCAACGCATTTTCTTGCTACAGGGTTTGACCTAAGAAAAGTTGTTAAGGCAAATATCAAGCAAGCTTTTGTAATGAATTTGCCGTTTAGAATAAAAATTGGTGAACAACTTACGCTTAACATGGGTGATGAGTACAAGACAATCGTAGTTTTCCGAAATAAAGTTAAGATTCCGACATTAGAAGACTGGGATAAAATGTTTTGGGTAAGAAGAATTGGTCTGAGTACTGGACGCGGGCGCTGATTTTCATGGAGTCCCCAACTGTCAAAGAGGAAGAACTCGAAAAGGTACGTGAAACCGGAATAGTAGCGTTCACAAAACCATACTTTGATGCTATTCAACTACTGAACCATGCAATACTGTCCTATGCAACTGCAACAAAGGAACTGTTCGGCGGTCGCCCAATAGAGTTGTTCTCAGACATAGAGTTTTTCAACAGTCTCGAATGGGGGATCACTTTTGTAGTAAATGAGGGTGATTCGTTTGAACAAGAAAATATAGATCAAATCTTTGCTTTGCAACCGGAAAAAGCCATTATTATGGGGCCTCAATACCATGGGACACTTGAAGATTTGCCCCCAGAGAAAGTTAGTCTAATCCAAGGATACGTAGATAAGGTAAAAGAAAATATCTTCTACGAATTTGCCCAGCGAGCAAAAAATAGAATGGTAGACAGAGATTTTCCCGGTGGCTTGTTAATGATCGTTGTAGCACTGGAAGGCGTCCATGCAGCATTTCTAAGAAAGCACTTGTCTCGGCTGCTTCCAATGGATGAAAGGAGAAGCTCAAAACTTATTTCTGACTTTCTGAGGGAGCAAGGTTTTTACGTACTCGTACAATTGACTCCGCACTTGTTTCTACCTGCTGCGCACAGGCCGTCACCCGATGTATTAGAGGAATGCTTGAATGGAATAAATATGAGAAATGCGATTATGCATGCTCTTACAGATTCCAAAGGAAGATATAAAATAAAAGGGTATAAGAATATCGAAGTAAATAATGCCTACTCTGCAGTTTTCAAAGTATATGAATGCTTTGTCAAAGCATATGAAGATGCCTGAGAAATGGGCCGGACCGTGGTCATTCAAGAAAAAGGGAGCCAAGAATGAAGATGAGTCACGATTTACGAACGGTGGTTCGCCGTATAACCCCCCATGTCTTCTGAGATGATTGTTTTCTCTCAAATAGGTATTGAAGCGATATCATAAATCAAGGATAATAATACAAGAAACGGGTTTTTTGAAAAATGACTTTTTCTACAGGCTCATTAACCCTAAATCAGGAGGGATGGGTTCTGAATAGGTTCAGAAGAATAATCTGGTCGGTTGGAGTCTTTTTACTTTCATTCAGTGGAATTGTCTTTACCCAGGAAGATGCAAAGGATTGTAAAGACCATCCGATGTTTACCATGATGGAAAATTTCTATATTGATCGTTGCAAAGAGGAGAAGTTCGATGTGGTTGATTTCAGAGATGAAAAGGGTAAAGGCTTACAGAGTGGGTTCTCTTGCACCCGTTGCCTCAAACAAGACCGAAGATGGTCGTGCCAAGAATAGAAGGGTTGATCTCGTTGAGCAGTGAATATAAAAACACTATCACTCTTCATAAGGGCAGATCGAACAAGCCTGCTGTTATCTTTATTCATGGGCTTGGCATGGATCAAAGGATATGGGTAAATCCTGATGAGGCACGGATGCTCGCTGGCCGTTTCCCTTTAAGATATTTGCTTTCTGAAAAACCTGAACCAATAAAGTGCGGCACAGGTGAAAAGATGCCTGATGTTCGCTATCGTAGATTTTCCATTGGGAAGACAAAACGAGACTTAAAAACATCCTTTGCTGATTTGAACTCATTAAAGTATACAGTTATTGCGTGGAGTCAGAGAAGGCCTGCAGGTCCCATTGATATTGCAGTCTCTGAACTGAAAAAGGTTGTAGAATTTTCAAAGGAATACACCAGAGATGGCATAATCCTTATCGGACATAGCAGAGGCGGGCTTATTGCGAGGAAATATTTAGAATGCGGAGATGTGTCAATCAAAGGGCTGATCACACTTGCCACTCCCCATCACGGAAGCACAATAGCGAAGTGGGCTGAATATATCTCACCTTTGGCGTCAGTCATAGGCGATTTAGTTCACGAAGAAGATAAAAAGAAGTTTTCATATACCATAGATCGCGTCTTAGATTTTATAGGCAGCAAGGCGATTATAGAACTTCTGCCTGATTCAACATTTTTCCGCTCGTTAAAAAATGGAAAGCGTGCCACAATTCCTTGCTTCTCATGCGGAGGCACAAATCCGAGCCTCTTCAGCTTGTATCGGTGGAGATTAAAAGTAAGAGCAAGTCGCGGGATATTCACATGGATGATTGAACCTGTAGAACTTTTTTCTATCCCGGACATTTTAGAAAAGGTCATCCCAAAAAAATTTTACCCTGCAGAGTTAAAAAGAGGATATGGTGATGGTCTCGTCTCAGCACAAAGTTCAAGACTTCCATGGTGCGACAACCACTATGATTTCGATGTAAACCATGCTTCAATATTGTTTGATGAGGAGGTGAGGAGGAAGGTTGTAGAGGCAGTGGCGGAAATGTAGGACGGCAATTGTCTGTATAATTTTTCTGCAAACAGGGTCATCATCATAGCTGTCCAAAATAACAGAAATAGAAAAGAGGCTGGGTCCTGAAGAAACACAATGACGACACCTTTAAAAAGAAAACGTAATGCTTCCTAATGTACTGTCCCACAATTAGCTGTACATTATAGGGATCCATATGTTATTATTGCTACATGAGAACGACAAAACCGATTCAATTTACCAAAGCAGAACAAAAAGAGGTATCACGACTTGTGCGAG